>CAYNFY010000097.1:0-14983 GCA_964396585.1 uncultured Nocardioides sp. | reverse complement strand
GGCGGCGTCGTCGAGGTGGTCGTGCACGGCCTGCCGGCCGGCCTGGGGTCACACATTCAATGGGATCGGCGTCTCGACTCCCGGTTGGCCGGTGCCCTGATGGGCATCCAGGCGATCAAGGGCGTCGAGGTCGGTGACGGGTTCGAGCTGGCCGCCACCCCCGGATCGCTGGCCCATGACGAGATCGTCCCCACCGACGAGGGCATCCGCCGGGTCTCCGGCCGATCGGGTGGCATCGAGGGCGGGATGACCACCGGTGAGGTGATGCGGGTCCGGGCCGCGATGAAGCCCATCGCGACCGTTCCGCGTGCTCTGCGCACCGTGGACGTCGTGACCGGTGAAGCCACCGTGGCGCACCATCAGCGCTCCGATGTCTGTGCGGTGCCGGCCGCCGGGATCGTCGCCGAGGCGATGGTGGCGCTGGTCCTTGCCGACGCGGTGCTGGAGAAGTTCGGCGGCGACTCGGTGACCGAGACCGCCCGTAACGTCGCCGGCTACGTCGAGAACCTCAAGTACTCGTGAGCACTCGGCAGTCCGGCCCCCGGGTGGTGCTGATCGGTCCGATGGGGGCCGGCAAGTCCACGGTGGCCCGGCTGCTCGCCGAGGCCTGGCAGGTGCCCGCCCGAGACACCGACGAAGACGTCGAGCGGACCACCGGCCAGGAGATCTCCGAGATCTTCGTGGACGCCGGGGAGGAGGAGTTCCGCAGGCTCGAACGCGGGGCCGTCGCCCGCGCACTGGCCGAGCACACCGGCGTGCTGTCGCTCGGCGGAGGTGCGGTGCTCGCCACCGAGACCCGAGAGCTGCTGGCCGGGCACTGCGTGGTCTTCCTCCAGGTGGGACTCGCCGATGCCGTCCGTCGGGTGGGACTCGGCTCGGGACGCCCTTTGTTGTTCGGCAACGTTCGGGCCCGGGTCAAGGCGCTGCTCGACGAGCGCACCCCGATCTACACGTCGGTGGCGACCGTGGTGGTGGACACCGACGGACGACCCGCGCATGAGGTGGCCGACGAGGTCCGCCGCCTGGTCGAGGGCCGTGAGTCCGCCTCGACCCCATCCGACTCCGAGGAGTGAACCGATGATTCAGAGCCCTACCGAAGACCGACCCGACGAGGCGCCCACGGTTCTGCATGTCGGTGGCGCGGCCCCCTACGACGTGTTGATCGGTCATGGCCTGGCCGGTCGGCTGCCCGAGATCCTGGGTAGCGACGTGCAGCGGGTGGCCCTGCTCTACGCCGGTGACCTGGCTACGGTCGCGGAACCGGTGGCCGAGGTGCTGGCCGCGCACTACGACGTGGTGGCGCTCGGCCTGCCCGATGGTGAGCAGGCCAAGACCGGGCCCGTCGCCGCCGAGTGCTGGGAGGCGCTGGGGGAGGCCGGATTCACCCGCTCGGACGCGGTCGTCACGGTCGGTGGCGGTGCGACCACCGACCTGGGTGGATTCGTGGCGGCGACCTGGCTGCGCGGAGTCCGGGTGGTGCACGTGCCCACGACCGTACTGGCCATGGTGGACGCGGCCGTGGGCGGCAAGACCGGGATCAACACCGGCGCCGGCAAGAACCTGGTCGGTGCCTTCCACGAGCCGGCCGGGGTGCTGTGCGACCTGGGCCTGCTGCGCACCCTGCCCCGCGAGGAGCTGGCCGCCGGACTGGGCGAGGTGGTCAAGTGCGGGTTCATCGCGGACCCGGCGATCCTGGACCTGGTGGAGCGGACCGAGCCCGAGGAGATCACCGCCGATTCCGCGGTACTGCGCGAACTGGTCGAGCGTTCGATCCAGGTCAAGATCGACGTCGTGGTAGCGGACCTGAAGGAGACCGGGGGAGCGGACGGCCATCCCGGGCGTGAGGTGCTCAACTACGGGCACACCATGGCGCACGCCATCGAGAAGGCCACGAACTACTCGGTGCGTCACGGTGAGGCTGTGGCGATCGGATCGGTCTACGTCGCCGAGCTGGCCGCACGGGCGGGAGCACTGCCCGCAGCGGTGGTGGAGCGGCACCGACGGGCCTTCTCCCGGGTCGGCCTGCCGATCGGCTTCGCCGGGGTGGGATTCGACGAGCTGCATGCCGCGATGAAGGTGGACAAGAAGGCGCGGGGCAACCAGCTCCGCTTCCTGGTGCTCGACGACGTGGCGCGTCCCCGGATCCTGGTCGGACCCGACGAGGCCGACCTGCGGGCCGCCTACGACCTCATGGTCGGTGCCGCCTCGGTTCCGGAGGACCAGGGATGAAGGTCCTGGTACTCAACGGGCCGAACCTCGGTCGACTCGGTCGCAGGCAGCCCGAGATCTACGGCACCACCACCTATGACGACCTGGTCGAGCTCTGCGTGGCCTGGGGGCTCGGGCTCGGTCTGCAGGTGGAGGTGCGCCAGACCAACCACGAGGGTGAGCTCCTGGACTGGCTGAACACGGCCGCCGACGAGGCCACCGCCGTGATCCTCAATGCGGGGGCCTGGACCCACTACTCCCTCGCTCTGTACGACGCCTGCGCCCAATTGGAGGCGCCGCTGGTGGAGGTGCATATCTCGGATCCCAAGCAGCGGCCCGAGGTGTTCCGGCACACCTCGGTGGTCGAGCCCCATGCGGCGCGGACGATCGTCGGGGCGGGAATCGACGGCTACCGGCTCGCTCTGGAACACCTGGTCGACGGCTGATCTGCCGCTTGGGGAGGTTGTCTGGCCCACCCTTGCGTTCGATGTCGTGGCCGGTACCGTCGAAGACGTCCGAACCACTCGAACGAGTAGGAGCAGGGATGTCTGACGAGATGAAGCACAAGGCTCAGGAAGGTCTCGGCAAGATCAAGGAGACCGTCGGATCGGCCACCGACAACGAGAAGCTTGAGAACGAGGGCAAAGCCGACCAGTCCGAGAGCGCCCTGAAGCAGGCGGGCGACAAGGTCAAGGACGCGGCGAACAAGGTCAAGGACGCACTTTCCTGACCGGTCCCGTACTGGAGATCCGAACGGGAGGGGGCATCGTCAGGTGATGACGGTGCCCCCTCCCTCGTGTCTCACCAGCACTCGGTTTCGCCCGTCAGCACGGAGAACCGTAGAATCTCGCGTTGGTCCCTGATCATCGACACGAAGGCGGAATTCCGCGCATGGCAACCACGAACGATCTCAAGAACGGCATGGTGCTGAAGATCGAAGGACAGCTCTGGTCTGTCATCGAGTTTCAGCACGTCAAGCCCGGCAAGGGCCCGGCGTTCGTGCGTACCAAGATGAAGAACATCGAGTCGGGCAAGATCATCGACAAGACCTTCAACGCCGGCACCAAGGTCGAGACCGCGAACGTCGACAAGCGTTCGATGCAGTACCTGTACAACGGCGGCTCCGCCTGCGTCTTCATGGACGTGCAGACCTACGACCAGATCGAGGTCCAGCCCGACATCGTCGGCGACTCCACGCACTTCCTTCTGGAGAACCAGGAGGCCATCGTGGCCACCAACGAAGGTCGCGTGCTGTACGTGGAGCTTCCGGCCTCGGTCGAGTTGCTGATCGCCGAGACCGAGCCGGGCCTGCAGGGTGACCGCTCCACGGGTGGCACGAAGCCGGCCACCCTGGAGACCGGCCACCAGATCCAGGTGCCGCTGTTCATCTCCACCGGCGAGAAGGTCAAGGTCGACACCCGGGACTCCTCCTATCTCGGTCGCGTCAAGGCCTGACGTGGCGGCACGTACGAAGGCACGCAAACGGGCACTCGACATCCTGTTCGCCTCTGAGCTGCGGAACGAGTCACCCCTGGACGCGCTGGCTCGTGCGGTGGCGGACGGCGAAGGTCCCACGAATCCCTATACGGCGGTCCTGGTCAAGGGCGTGGTCGCCGACCAGCCGAGGATCGACGGCCTGATCACCTCCTACGCCAAGGACTGGTCTTTGGCGCGGATGCCGGCCGTGGACCGGAACGTGCTGCGGGTCGGGGTGTGGGAGATGTTGCACGGTGACGATGTCCCCCCTGCGGTGGCGATCAGTGAGGCCACCGGTCTGGTGCGGGAACTGTCCACGGACGAATCGCCGGGCTTCGTCAACGGAGTCCTGGACGCGATCCGCCGGGGCGAGGACCTGTCCTGATCCACCCCCCTCCGCTCCGCTGAGACGGCACTTCTTGTTAACCCCCGGGTTAACAAGAAGTGCCGTCTCAGCGCTGGAGGCGCAGCGCCAGCACGCTCTCGATCGTGTCGGCGTCGGCTGCCGACTTGTCGTCTCGATAGCGGACGACCCTCGCGAAGCGTAGGGCCACGCCACCCGGGTAGCGGGTGGAGCGCTGGACCCCGTCGAGGGCGATCTCGACCACCTGCTCCGGACGGACCCACACGGTCCAGTCGTCCTCGCCGACCTGGAGATCGCGGAAACGTTCGGTCTGCCAGGCGAGCATCTCGTCGGTCATCCCTTTGAAGGTTTTCCCGACCATCACGAAGCCTCCCGTCTCCGGATCTCGCGCGCCGAGATGGATGTTGGAGAGCCACCGGTGCCGCCGGCCCGACCCGTGCTCGACGGCCAGCACCACCAGATCGAGGGTGTGCACCGGCTTGACCTTCACCCATGAGGCGCCACGTCTCCCGGCCTGGTAGGGCGATTCGGGGTCCTTGAGTACCACGCCCTCGTGTCCGGCGGCGAGCACGTCGCGGGTGAAAGCCTCGGCCGCCGAGCGGTCGGAGGTGGTCAGACGGCGGGTCCGGTGCTCGGGCGGGATGATCTGATCGAGCCTGCCCAAGCGGCGCGTCAGCGGCTCGTTCACCAGATCCTGACCGTCGGCATGCAGCAGGTCGAAGAAGAACGGGGTCACCCTGGCCCCGGTCTGGGTCGGATCCACGGCGGATCCCGTGCGCGAGGCGGTCTCTTGAAATGTCACCGGCTGACCGTCCGGGGCCAGGACCAGTCCTTCTCCGTCCAGGACCAGGTCGCCGCCCGGCAGCTGCCGCACCATCTCGACCACTTCGGGGAGTCGCGAGGTGATGTCGTCCAGGCTCCGGGTCACCACCAGCACCTCGCCCCGACGTCGATGCACCTGCAGCCGGATGCCGTCGAGCTTGGCGTCGACCACGACCTCGCTCGCGTCGGCGCGCAGAACCTTGTCGATGCCCTCGCCCACCTCGGCCGCCGAGGCCGCCAACATCGGCAACACTGGACGGCCCACGCGGAGCCGGAACTCGGCCAATGCGGCCTCTGCCTCGGCTGCCGACCCCGAGGCGAGTGCGGCGGCAGCCACCGGCGCCGTCGAGCCGGCCATCATGGCGGCGCGCTGGACCTGGGCCACCTTGACCCCGGCCACCCGGGCCACCGCGGACTGGACCACCGAGTCCAGAGCGCCCTGGCGCAGTTCCCCGAGTACCAGGCGGCGCAGCCACTCCTGCTCGCGCTCGGTGGCAGAGGAAAGGAGGTCGCGGAGCACGCCGGTTCGCACGCCCTGTGATCCCGGCCCGGACAGCCCGGCCATCGTCTCGAAGGCCTCGTCCACGTCCAGGAGCCGCAGCGTGGGCTCGGCGGCGGGTGCAGGCAGCTCCGTCAGGCTGCGCCAGCCCACTCCGGTTCGTCGCTGGCGTAGCGAGCCCCCCAACCAGGTCACCGTCAATCCGACCAACTCGGCCGGAGCGCGGGTGAGAAGATCGCCGATCAGCCGCACCTTCTCGGTACGAGCGGGGGTCGCGGCCACCGCTGTGGAGGTGGCGACCAGGTCGGAGAGCAGCACAGGACCATGAAACCACCCGCCCCCGACAACCGGTTTCTCCGAAGCCCTTGCCAGATCACGACTCGTCCACCAAACTGGACACATGTCCAGTCAGGTGTCCAGTCAGGGGACGGGGTCGCTCTCGACGTCGCCCGTCAAGCCGGAGAGCTCACCCCGGCGCCATCTCAATGCGCGTCAGGCCGAGACCGTCGAACGATTGCTGGCAGCTGCCCTGGACGAACTGAACGACGCAGGGCACGAAGCGCTCACGATCCGTACCGTGGCGCAGCGGGCCGGGGTCTCGCCGGCAACCGCCTACACCTACTTCGCCTCCAAGAACCACCTGTACGCCGAGGTCTTCCTACGCGCGATCAGGAATCGCCCCGATGTCGCACTCGCCGGATCGCCGCTCTCCCGGGTGCAGGTCGTCACCCGAGACATGACGGACCTGCTGGCGGATCAACCGGAGCTGGCCGCCGCGGTGCGGATCGCGCTGCTCGGTACCGATGACAACGTGACCCGGCTCCGGATCGAGATCGGCACCGAGTTCATCCGCCGGTTCTCGCACGCTCTCGGCGAGGGGGCGGACCCGGTGCTGCTCGAGGCCCTGGTCCTCTCCTTCTCGGGAGCTCTGCTGCAAGCCGGCATGGGCCTGCTCAGCTACCCGGCCATGGGCGATCGTCTCGACCGGGTGATGGCCGTGATCATGGAAGGAAACACGCCGTGAACTGCCCCATCACCGGCGTCGGGAATGCCCCGGAGAGCACCGCCGGAATCGACTTCGATATCTACGACCATTCGGTTCAGGATGCCCCGTACCCGATCTACGCCCGACTGCGCGAACAGGCGCCGCTCTTCCACAATGCCGAGCACGACTATTACGTGCTGTCCGGGCACGAGGACGTGCACTGGGCCTTCCGCTCCGACGACGTCTTCTCGAATGCCTACGGGGTCAGCCTGGATGCCTCGGCCTGGAACCGGAGCGCGCACAAGGTCATGAGCTTCCTGGCGATGGATCCGCCCGAGCAGGTCCGGCTGCGCCGCCTGGTCTCCAAGGGATTCACCCCCAAGCGGGTACGGGAGCTGACGCCGCTGATCGAGGAACTCACCGAGCGCTATCTGGACCGGGCATTGGCCGGGGCGACGACGGGCCGGTCGCTCACCTTCGATTGGATCGCCGAGTTCGCGGGCCGACTCCCGATGGACGTGATCTCCGACATGATGGGCGTCCCAGCCCCCGACCGCGACCACGTGCGGCAGCTATCCGATCAGTTGGTGCTGCGTACCGATGGGCTGCGGGACGTGCCGGAGGCGGGGATGCTGGCCGCCATCGAGCTGCACTCCTACTACGCCAAGATGCTGGCCGACCGGCGAGACGAGGCCACCGACGACCTGACCACGGCGCTCTTCCTGGCCGAGGACGAGGGACAGCGGATGAGCGATGAGGAGATCACCGCCTTCCTGTTCCTGATGGTGGTCGCCGGCAACGAGACCACCACCAAGCTGCTGGGCAACGCGGTCTTCCATCTCGCGGCGAACCCCGAGCAGTTGGCCGAGGTCTTCGCCGACCCCGAGGGTCCGTTGGTGGAACGTTGGATCGAGGAGACCCTGAGGATGGACACCTCGAGCCAGTTCCTGGCCCGACATGTCACCACCGAGTTCTCACGCGGCGGGGTCACCTGTCCCGCGGGCTCCCAACTCCTGATCAATCTAGGGGCGGCCAACCACGACGGCCGGGTGTTCACCGACCCCGAGCGGTTCAACCTGCACCGGGACGAGGACGAGCTGAAGCAGAGCGTCTCCTTCGGCGGCGGGCGACACTTCTGCCTCGGCGCCAACCTGGCCCGGCTGGAGGCCAAGATCGCGCTCCGGGCCCTGATCCGCCGGGTCCGCACCCTGAGTCTCGATCCGGGGCAGGCAGCGCGGTTCTACTCCGCCAACGTGCGTGGGTTCGCGGCGCTCCCGATCACCGTGGAGGTGCGCTGAGATGAGTGCCCCGAACCGAACGGACAAGTACGCCCAGCCGATGCGTCGGCCGGTCGTGATCACCGGTGCCTCCTCCGGGATCGGCGCGGCCACTGCTGCGGTCCTGGCCGGAGCCGGCTACCCGGTGGCCCTCGGTGCCCGTCGGGTGGAGAAGCTGGAACAGGTCGCCGCCGCCGTCCGGGAGGCCGGGGGAGAGGCCACGGTCGCGTCGCTGGATCTGACCGACCCGGACTCGGTCACCGAGTTCGCCGCCAAGGTCACCGCGGACCTCGGTGAGATCGAGGCCGTGGTCTCCAACGCCGGACTCGTCGCACCCGGCGCGATCGTGGAGACCGACACCGAACGGATGGCCGCCGAGATCGGACTCAACGTGCTCGGCGCGCACCGGCTGATCCGCGCCTTCGTGCCACAGATGATCGAGCGTCGGAGAGGTGACCTGGTGCTCGTCTCCTCCGACGTGGCGGTCCGGGCCCGGCCGTTCATGGCCGCCTATGCCACCTCAAAGTGGGGTCTGGAGGGACTGGCCCACTCGCTGCAGATGGAGTTGGAGGGCACCGGGGTACGTGCCTCGATCGTGCGCCCCGGACCGACCTGGTCCGAGATGGGCAGCGATTGGGACGACGAGGCCGCCGCCGAGGTACTCAACGCCTGGGTGCGTTTCGGCCTGGCTCGGCACCCGCACTTCCTCAAGCCCGAGGCGATCGCCCAGGCGATCAGCACGGTGATCTCCGCGCCCCGTGGGGTCCACATCAACCTCATCGAAGTATCCCCCGAAGCCCCCGTCCAGGCGTGAAGGAGTAGTCATGACCACCATCCCGAGCGACGTTCGCGCCGCACTGGCCGACATCCCGGAGGTCTCCACGGTCATCGACGACCAGAGTTCGGAGGTCCCCGAGATCATCCGCGGTACCGGTCATCTGCCCGAGATGCGGGTCGACCCGGTGGCCCTGTTCGACCGGGTCCGCGCCGAATGCGGTGACATCGGGCGCTTCCGGCTCGCCGACACCGACGTGGTGCTGGTCTCCGGGGCCGAGGGCAACGAGGCCTTCTTCCGGGCCTCCGACGGTCAACTGGACCAGGCCGCGGCCTACCCCTTCATGACCCCGATCTTCGGCAAGGGCGTGGTCTTCGACGCCTCACCCGAGGAACGTCAGCAGGCGCTGAAGAACCAGGCGCTGCGCGGCGACATGATGCGCGGCCATGCGCAGACCATCGAGGCCGAGATCCGCCGGATGGTGGCCGGCTGGGGGGACGAGGGCGAGATCGATCTGCTCGACTTCTTCGCCGAGCTCACCATCTACACCACCTCCTCATGCCTGATCGGGCGGCCGTTCCGCGATCAGCTCGACCCCTCCTTCGCCGAGGTCTACCACCGCCTCGAGAGCGGCACCGACGCGATCGCCTATGTCGACGCCTACGCCGACATCGAGTCCTTCCGGGAGCGCGACGCCGCGCGGGAGGAACTGGTGGCCAAGATCCAGGGCATCATCGACGCTCGGATCGCCCGCGGAAAGGTGCCGCGTGAGGAGCGCGACCTGCTCGACGTGTTGATCCAGTTGGAGATGAGTGCCGACTACGTCACCGGGATCTTCATCTCGATGATGTTCGCCGGCCACCACACCTCGTCGGGCACCGCCAGCTGGGCGATGATCGAACTGCTGCGCAACCCGCAGGTGCTGACCGATGTGGTCGCCGAGCTCGACGAGCTCTATACCGACGACGGGACCGGACCGGTCGAGGTCTCGTTCCAGGCACTGCGCTCGATCCCGGCGTTGGAGGCCACCCTCAAGGAGACCCTGCGGCTGCACCCCCCGCTGATCATCCTGATGCGCAAGGTGGTCGAGGACTTCGAGGTACTGGGCCACACCATTCCGGCCGGGACCATGATCGCGGCCAGCCCCAAGGTCTCCAACCGGATTGCGAGTGACTTCCCCAATCCCGAGTCGTTCGATCCGAGCCGGTACATCGACCCGAACCAGGAGGATCTGCAGAACCGGTGGACCTGGATCCCGTTCGGCGCCGGCAAGCACCGCTGCGTGGGCAACGCCTTCGCGATGATGCAGATGAAGGCGATCTTCTCGGTGCTGTTGCGTGACTTCACCTTCAGCCCGGCCCAGGACCTGGATTCCTACGGCGACGACTACTCCAAGATGGTGATCCAGTTGGCCCGGCCCTGCCGGGTCACCTACCGCCGCCGTTCTCCCTCGGATGCCGAGGGGGCCTGATGCGGGTCACCGCCGACCTCAGTGTCTGCCAGGGGCACCAGCTGTGTCAGGGGGAAGCCCCGGACGTCTTCGGCTTCGACGAGGCCGACGACGTCGTCGTCGTTCTCAATGCTCACCCCGACGAGTCGCGCCGCGACGACGTCACCACGGCCGTGAAGTACTGCCCGGCCTTCGCCCTGTCCATCGAGGAGGACTGAACAGCCATGACCGAGAAGACCACCGGCTCCCTGAGCCGTGCCGAGATCGAGGAGTTCTGGGCCGAATGGCTCCAGGCCAACCGGGACGTCGAAGCGACCGGCGACTGGCGGCCACTTGCCGAGCAGTACGCCGTCGATGCCACCTACGGCTGGATGTACCACCCCGACGAGCACTTCATGGCGGTCGGCCGCGAGCAGATCCGGGACTGGGCGATCGGGATCGAGATGGACGGCCTGGACGGCTGGCACTACGACTACGTCTGCACCATGATCGACGAGCAGAAGTCGATGGTGCTCGGATTCTGGAAGCAGAAGTCCGGGATCCTCGATGACAACGGCGAGGAGTACCAGATCCTCGGCCTCGGCGGATCCTGGTTCGGGGTGGAGCGACAGACCGAGGGCGAGGACGCCGGGCTGGTCAAGATCGCCTGGCAGCGCGACTGGTTCGACCTGCCCTCCACCGCGCACACCTTCATGGAGATCCTGTCCTCGGGCAAGGCTCCCGAGACACTGATCAAGCGGATGTCGGTGGCCGGTCACGAGGTGCCCGGGCACTACCACTACCAGGACATGCCCTCGACCCTGTGGCCGCCGCCGGTCGAGGCCGGGAAGTACATCACCCAGATCGCGGCACCGGAGGTGGCCGGTGAGTGAGGTATTGGCAGGAGTGCCCGCCGCCCGGTTGCTGATCGACGGTGAGTTACGAGAAGCCGCCGACGGTTCGACCTTCCCGATCCTGAATCCGGCTATCGGTGAGCAGATCGGGGTGGCCCCGGACGGCCGGGACTCCGACATGGATGCCGCTATCGAAGCAGCCCGGCGGGCCTTCGACGAGACCGACTGGGCCACGAATGTCGCGAAGCGGGTGGCCGCCCTGCGCGGCCTGCAAGCGGCGCTGGTCGAGGCCGGGGAATCGTTCCGTGCTCTGACCACGGCCGAGGTCGGAGCACCGGCCTTCCTGACCGCGGGTCCGCAGTACGACATCCCGGTCGAGGGACTGAAGTGGGTCACCGACCTGCTGGAGGGTTTCGAGTTCGAGACGGATCTGGGTGAGGCCAGCCCGATGGGCATCCCGACCCGGCGCACCATCCGTCGCGAGCCGATCGGAGTGGTCGCCGCGATCACCCCGTGGAACTTCCCCAATCAGATCAACCTGGCCAAGGTCGGTCCGGCTCTGGCGGCAGGCTGCACCGTGGTGCTCAAGCCGGCTCCGGACACCCCGTGGGTGGCGGCCGAGTTGGGCCGGATCGCGAATGAGTTCCTGCCGCCCGGCGTGCTGAACGTGGTCAGTACCCGCGATGTCGACGTGGCGATCGGGCTGACCACCGATCCACGCGTGGACCTGATCTCCTTCACCGGCTCCACCGAGACCGGCAAGCGGATCATGGGGACGGCGGCCGGGACTCTGAAGAAGGTGTTCCTGGAACTCGGCGGCAAGTCGGCGGCGATCGTGCTCGACGACGCGGATCTGGCTGGCGCGGTCGGGATGGCGGCGTTCAGCGTGTGCGTGCATGCCGGGCAGGGCTGCGCCCTGACCACCAGGTTGCTGGTCCCGCGGGATCGCTACGACGAGGCGGTGGAGATCGCGGCGGCCACGATGAGTGGGATCGGGATCGGGGATCCGACCGAACCAGGCACGATCTGTGGACCGGTCATCTCGGCCGTTCAGCGGGATCGGATCAAGCGCTACCTGGATCTGGCCCTTGAGGAGGGCGGAACCTTCGCCACCGGTGGCAACGTGGTCGAGAAGGACGGCGGATTCTGGGTCGAGCCCACGGTCATCGCCGGACTGGACAATGACTCCAGGGTGGCCCGGGAGGAGATCTTCGGCCCGGTACTGACGGTGATCGCCCACGACGGGGACGACGATGCGGTGCGGATCGCCAACGACTCCCCGTACGGACTATCCGGCTCGGTCGACTCGGGTTCGCTGGAACGGGCCCGAGCGGTGGCCAACCGGATCCGGACCGGAACCCTGGGCGTCAACGGTGGCATCTGGTTCGCCCCGGACGCACCCTTCGGGGGCTACAAACAGTCCGGCATCGGCCGGGAGATGGGTGTGGCCGGTTTCGAGGAGCACCTACAGACCAAGTTGATCGCTGAGCCGGGAGGCCGCTGATGAGTACCCGTTTTGCAGACAAAGTAGCCGTGGTGACCGGTGCAGCCCAGGGCATCGGTGAGGCCTATGCGCGCGCACTGGCCGACGAGGGAGCGGCCGTGGTGGTCGCGGACATGAACGCGGAGAAGGGTGAGAAGGTCGCGGCCGCGATCAACGAGTCCGGTGGGCGCGCGATCTTCGTGGCTACCGACGTCAGTTCGGCGGAATCCGCGGAGGCGATGGCCGCACGCGCGGTCACCGAGTTCGGCGGCATCGACCTCCTGGTCAACAATGCCGCGATCTACGGGGAGATGGCCTTCGACCTGTTGATCACCGTCGACTGGGACTACTACACCCGGTTCATGAACGTGAACATGAACGGCGCCCTGGTGATGACCCGGGCCTGCTACCCGCACATGGCCAAGCGCGGCGGGGGAGCGATCGTGAACCAGTCCTCCACCGCGGCCTGGCTCTACTCGGGCTTCTACGGTCTGGCCAAGGTCGGTGTCAACGGGCTGACCCAGCAGTTGGCCCACGAGCTGGGTGGGATGAACATCCGGGTCAACGCGATCGCCCCGGGTCCCACCGACACCGAGGCCACGCGGACCCAGGCCGGTTCCGCAGCCCACGACATCGTCCGGAACAGCCTGGCCATCAAGCGGATGGGCCAGCCGGAGGACATGGTCGGTGCCTGCCTGTTCCTGCTCAGCGACGAGGCCGGCTGGGTGACCGCCCAGATCCTCGATGTCGACGGTGGGCAGGTCTTCCGGTGAGTGAGGCAGTCGACCTGAAGGTTGGCTTCGTCGGGCTGGGAAATATCGGCAAGCCGATGGCGCAGCGGCTGGCGGCCTCCGACCTGGAAGTCACCGTGTTCGACGTCGCCGAGGCACCGGTTGCGGAACTCGTCGCTGCCGGAGCCACTGCGGCCGGATCGGTCGCCGACCTGGCTGCCGAGGTGGACGTGGTCTGTGTGATGGTGCGCGACGACGACCAGGTCCGGGAGGTGTTGTCCCAGATCTTGTCCCGGTCCCGACCCGGGCAGGTGGTGCTGGTGCACTCCACGGTGGCACCGAGCACCCCGGCGGAGCTGGTCGAGACCGCCGCCGAGTTCGGGGTGGAGGTGCTCGATGCCCCGGTCTCCGGTGGTGCGATGGGGGCCGCAGATGGCACCCTGGCGCTGATGGTCGGCGGCACCGAGTCCGGATTCCTCCGGGTTCAGCCGGTGTTGGACGTCCTCGGTTCCAAGGTGGTGCATGCCGGACCGATCGGAAGCGGTACCCGGTTCAAGCTGGCCCGCAACCTGATGCACTTCGTGGCCTTCACCGCGGCTACCGAGGCGCAACGGCTGGCCGAGGCCGCCGGGCTGGACCTGGTCGAGTTGGGCCACGTGGTGCGGCATACCGACACCGTGACCGGTGGTCCGGGTGCGATCATGCACCGCGCGAGCACTGCGCCGCTGGCAACCGACGACTTCTGGTTCGGAGTCTTCGGCCATGTGGTGGCGCTGGGGGAGAAGGATCTGCGTTTCGCTACCGACCTCGCCGCCGAACTGGGGGTCGAGGTACCACTCGCCGAATTGGCCCTGACCCGGCTCGCCCCAGGCCTGGGCCTTCCACCTTCCCGCTGATGAGGCTCTTTACTGCCGTCTCACCGCCCGCTGAGGAGGCTCTTAACTGCCTCCTCACCGATGACTAGGAGCCTCACATGAGTGAGAAGTTCGATGACCTGCCCGAGACCCGGGCCCGTGGGCTTCGCAAGATGGAGGAGGTCTACGGCTTCGACATGACCGACGGCACCGGCGACTTCTTCGGCTACACCGCGGACCATCTGTTCGCCGAGATCTGGGAACGTCCAGGTCTGAGTACCGAGCAGCGTCGGCTGCTGTTGATCGGGCTGTTGGCCGGGCGAGGTGCCAACGACGTGAACTCGATCCAACTGGAGGCCGCCTTCACCCGGGGCGAGCTGGACGCCGAGCAATTGCGCGAGATCGTGGTCTTCCTGGCCCACTATGCAGGATGGCCCACCGCCGCCGCGCTCAACAGCGTCGTAGAGACGGTGATCAACAAGAGGCGATGACCTCAAGCGCCGCGCCTCAGGCAACCGCGGTTCGTCAGCGCACCCGCCCGAAGAAGACCTGGTTGGTCCAGATCGTGCCACGCCCGACCGGCACACCGGGTCGGGATGCGTGGAAGAGGGAGTTGCCCCCGGCGAAGATCCCCACGTGGTAGACCCGTCCACCGCTGGTGAAGAAGACAAGGTCACCGGGCCGGGCATCCTTGCGGGCGATCCGTCGAGTGGCCCCGGCCTGGGCGCCCGAGGTACGAGGCAGATGCTTGCCGACGCGGTTGTACACCCATCGGGTGAAACCGGAGCAGTCGAACGCCCAGGGGCCGGTACCGCCGTACACGTAGCGGGCTCCGGTCCGGCTGCGAGCCGCTCCGAGTACCCGGCCGACGAACCGTTCCTGGCGCTGCTCGGCCTGCTGGATGGCCTTGGCCCGCTTGATCTTGGCCTTCTCGGCCTTGGTCAGCTTTCCGTCGGTGGTGACGAAGGAGAGGTGCGAGGGTGACGAATGTGGGGCGGCCAGCGCCGAGGGGGCGGTGGCGAACAGACCGAAGGTCAGGGCGGAGACCGTCGCAAGACGCACGACCGTCCCCTTCAAGGACATAGACATGGAGGGACTCCACGGCGACGCTTTCGGAAGGTGTCCTGTCGGGTTGGGACTGCCGTTCTCCCGGCCTCTCGGCCTTCACCCCAAGTCACCGCCGGTCGGCGGTGACGTCATACTCGGGTCTCCCGTGCCCGTCGACA
>CAYNFY010000096.1:0-16154 GCA_964396585.1 uncultured Nocardioides sp. | reverse complement strand
CATTGCGTGAGTGCCAGCCATCGTCCTACACTGGAGTTAGCACCCTCGGTATGAGAGTGCTAACCAGTCTTCTGATCGTCGTCAAGAAAGAAGAGGTACACCGTGTCGGTTTCCATCAAGCCGCTCGAGGACCGCATCGTCATCCAGCAGGTCGAGGCAGAGCAGACCACCGCAAGCGGTCTGGTCATCCCGGACACGGCGAAGGAGAAGCCCCAGGAGGGCGAGGTCGTGGCCGTTGGCCCCGGCCGCTTCAACGAAGACGGCGACGAGCGCATCCCGATGGACATCGCCGTGGGCGACAAGGTCATCTACAGCAAGTACGGCGGCACCGAGGTCAAGTACTCGGGCGAGGAGCTCCTCATCCTCTCGGCGCGCGACGTGCTCGCCATCGTTTCCTGACGAACTGGCATCCCGGCTGGCGGCGTTGCCGCTGCTCGACGACCCGCTCCGCTTGAAGGTCGACTTCGCAGCGGCGCCTTGCCAGCCGGGCGCCATTTCATCAGGGTTTCTGACTTCATTAGGAGTAATTGGCTCATGGCAAAGATCCTGGAGTTCGACGAGAACGCTCGTCGTGCCCTTGAGCGAGGCGTCGACGCGCTCGCCAACACCGTCAAGGTGACCCTCGGCCCGAAGGGCCGTTACGTCGTGCTGGACAAGAAGTGGGGCGCCCCGACGATCACCAACGACGGTGTCACCGTCGCTCGTGACGTCGAGTTGGACGACCCGTTCGAGAACCTCGGTGCCCAGCTGGCCAAGGAAGTCGCCACCAAGACCAACGACGTCGCCGGTGACGGCACCACCACCGCCACCGTGCTGGCTCAGGCGATGGTGCACGCCGGTCTCAAGACCGTGACCGCCGGTGCGAACCCGATGGGACTCAAGCGAGGCATGGACCTGGCCGCCGAGGCCGTCGGGAATGCCCTGCTCAAGAGCGCCCGCGAGGTGCACTCGAAGGAGGACATGGCCTCGGTCGCCACGATCTCCAGCCGGGACTCGCACATCGGCGACCTGCTGGCCGAGTCGTTCGACAAGGTCGGCAAGGACGGTGTGATCACCGTCGAGGAGTCCAACACGATGGGCACCGAGCTCGAGTTCACCGAAGGGATGCAGTTCGACAAGGGCTACCTCTCGCCGTACTTCGTGACCGACCAGGAGCGGATGGAGGCCGTCCTGGACGACCCCTACATCTTGCTGCACCAGGGCAAGATCAGCGCCGTCGCCGATCTGCTGCCGCTGCTGGAGAAGGTCATGCAGACCTCCAAGCCGCTCTTCATCCTCGCCGAGGACGTCGAGGGGGAGGCACTGTCGGTGCTGGTGGTCAACAAGATCCGCGGCACCTTCAACGCGGTCGCGGTGAAGAGCCCGGCCTTCGGTGACCGTCGCAAGTCGATCATGCAGGACCTCGCGATCCTCACCGGTGGCCAGGTCATCGCGTCCGAGGTGGGTCTCAAGCTCGACCAGATCGGCCTCGAGGTGCTCGGCACCGCGCGTCGTGTGGTCGTGACCAAGGACAACACCACCATCGTCGACGGTGGTGGCGACTCCGCCGAGGTCGAGGCCCGGGTGGCCCAGATCAAGGCCGAGATCGAGAACACCGACTCCGACTGGGACCGCGAGAAGCTCCAGGAGCGTCTGGCGAAGCTGGCCGGTGGCGTGTGCGTGATCAAGGTCGGTGCGGTCACCGAGGTTGAGCTCAAGGAGCGCAAGCACCGGATCGAGGACGCCGTCTCGGCGACCCGTGCCGCCATCGAGGAGGGCATCGTCCCCGGTGGAGGTGCAGCACTGATCCACGCCGTGTCCGTGCTCGACGGCGACCTGGGCCTGACCGGTGACGAGGCGCTCGGCGTTCGCATCGTCCGCACCGCCGTCGACGAGCCGCTGCGCTGGATCGCCGAGAACGGTGGCGAGAACGGCTACGTGGTGACCACGAAGGTGCGCGAGGGTGGCAAGGAGCACGGGGCCGAGTGGGGCTACAACGCCGCCACCGACGTCTACGAGAACCTGGTCACCGCCGGCGTGCTCGACCCGGTCAAGGTGACCCGTTCGGCACTGGTCAACGCGACCTCGATCGCCGCGATGCTGCTCACCACCGAGACCCTGGTGGTGGACAAGCCCGAGGAAGAGGAAGCCCCGGCCGCAGGCCACGGGCACGGCCACGGCCACTGATCCCTCTCGTTTCAGCTGCGAGACCCCCGTCGTCACCTCGACCCGGGGGTCTCGTGCCATTCGGGGATGTCACCGGCTGGTGAGAGCACAGGCCGCCGTCCCGATGACGTCCGAGCACGTGGGAGTGTGAGGGGTGCCCGAAGAGTCCGGAGCGGTGCCCTCCCTCACCCAGCAGCCCCCGCAGCCGCCGCCGGCCTCGCCGGGTGAGGCGATGACCGGCGTACGGGTCACTCTGTTGCTGGTGGTCCTCGCCTCGCTGTCGATGCTCGGCCCGTTCAGCATCGACACTCCGTTTCCGGCCTTCGGTGCGATGCGGTCGGACTTCGCGGTCGGCACCGACGCGATGCAGTACGTGGTCAGCGCCTACCTGATCGCCTTCGGGTTGATGAGCCCGTTCCACGGGCCACTCTCCGACGCGCTGGGTCGCAAACCGGTGATCCTGGTCGGGGTGGGGGTCTACGTGCTCGCTTCGATCGGTGCCGCGTTCTCGCAGAGCCTCGGCATGCTGCTCGTCTTCCGGGTGCTGCAGGGACTGAGCGCCGGCGGCGGGGTGATCGTGGGCCGGACCGTGATCCGGGACCTCTTCGAAGGTCCCCGGGCACAGCGGTTGATGAGTCAGGTGATGATGATCTTCGGTGTGGCCCCCGCGGTGGCGCCGTTGGTGGGTGGTCTGCTGCTCCAGGTCGGCCCCTGGCCGGTGGTGTTCTGGTTCATGGCCGCCGCCGGAACGGCCATGGTGCTGGCCGTGACCTGGCTGCTGCCCGAGACCCATCCGATCGAGCGACGCCAGCCGTTGCGCTTGAGCAGTCTGCTGGCCAGCCTGGCCGCGGTGAGTCGGTCGCTGCGGTTCCACCGGGTCGCCTGGGCCGCGGCGCTGGTATTCGGCGGTCAGTTCCTCTACATCGGTGCCGCGCCGATCATCGTGGTCGACATCCTGGGCAAGGGGGAGCTGGACTTCTGGATCCTCTTCGTTCCGCTGATCATCGGCATCGTGCTGGGCAGCCTGATCAGCAGCCGGGCCGCCGGCCGGGTGTCGGGCCGAACCCTGGTCAGCGTCTCGATGGTGGGGAGCCTGATCGCGGTCGCGGTGAACCTGCTGCTCGCCTGGGTTCCAGCAACCAACCAGCTGCCCTGGGTCCTGGTGGGCCCGGGGCTGATCGCACTGTGCACGGCGACTGCCTACCCGACCATGCAGCTGGCGCTGCTCGACATGTTCCCCGCCCACCGGGGAGCGGCGGTGTCGATGTTCACCTTCCTCACGCTGGTGCAGAACGGACTGGTGGCGGCGCTGGTCACCCCGCACGTATCCGGGTCGATGGGTCAACTGGCGATCTGTGCCGCAACGCTGGTCGCTCTGGGAGCGCTGTTGTGGAGCGTGCATCTGCGCCTGGTCCGGGCACCGCGTTGACCGAGCCTCGGTTCACGGAGCCTCATTGCTGAGTCGGGGTCCACAACGGCTGGTTCCAGGTACCCGAACAGTCGGGTCGGGGCGGCTCCCGGTCCACCCCGTTACGTAGGAAGATCCGGCGGCCCCAGCAACTCACGGCGACCTGGCGGTAGTTCGCGGCCACGGCAGGGGCCAGTAGCGGCTCGCCGAGATCCTGCCAGGCTCCTGGGGTGGCCCATTCCGCCAGCCAGGTGGGCGCGCGATCCGACTTCAGCAGCGCCGACAACCGGCTCAGATCGGGATCGTTGACCCGCATCGGGAGGGTCCACAGCTCTCGGTAGGGGGAGGGCAGCCCACTGGCCCACTGGATGTCTGGATGGCCGCCGTACACGGTCATCGTGTCGCCTGGTCGACTCACCGCACCGATCGCGGCACCGGTGATGACGGCATCGTTGTTCCGGCCGATGCTCTCGGTCACCCAGGTGTGCTGGGCGCGCACCGACAGGATCAGCAGGACCACGCTCAGTACGGCGGGGATCGCGCGCCAGCCCATGCTCCAGATCGTGCTGCCGCCCACCGGGACGGCGACGACCAGGGCCAACGCCCAGCTCAGGCTCAGGGCGAGCGGGTACAGGTAGGGGGTCCAGAAGCTGCCACCGGCCACGATGCCGACCGTGTCGATCATCAGGCCGCCCGCCACGGCGACGGTCAGCACCGGCGCCCGGCGGGTCAGCACGGGCAGCCGCAGCAGGAACAGCGCCGCCACCGCGACCATTCCGCTGATCAGGAAGACGTGGACGAGCATCTGGGCTCGGGCGACCTCGCTGGCCGGGGTATAGGCGTCGAGAACGGTCCCGGCATCGGAACGGAAGCCGATCACTGCGTAGGCCAGCGATGACAGGGAGCCACCCCAGGCCAGGGTCAGGACCACGGTGGCGACCACCACGCCCGCGGCGCCGGCACAGAACCAGCCGAGCAGGTGCCAGCCGGTGCGCCGGGGCAGCCGACCGGCCACCAGACTGCCGAGTAACAGCAGGCCACCGAACGCCAGAGAGGCCCCCAGGGACTGTTTGAGCCCCACCGCGAGCATCCCAGCGACCCCGGCCGCGGCGGCGCTCACCCGGTGCCTGGTACGCAGCGCCCGCAGGGCCACGAGCACCGATCCGGCCAGCAACGGGAGGGCCAGCACCTCGCCCTTGGCGCCGACCGGGTCCAGCCCGGCATTGCCGATCAGCGCCGCGGCGCCGACCGCGGTGATCAGCATCGCGGTATCGGGGCGGGTCCCCGGGGCCGTCACGGCTCTCAGCTCGCGGGCCACGGCGGCGGCGCACCAGACCGTCACGCCCATGCCCAGGGCTCCGAGTACACGCAGCAGATACGGCCCGCCGAGCGCGTTGCCGATCTTGAAGACGAGCACCAGGAATGGACTCCGGTCCACGAAGTAGGGGCCGTACAGGTCACCGGAACCCGGCTCCCAGGCGGCCCCGACCAGTCCGAACCCGGCCTCGTCGGGACCCAGCGGCTGCCACAGTCCGGCCCATCGCGATAGCACCGTCAACACGATCAGAGCCCCCAGCCAGCTCAGGGTGCGGCGACTCGCTCGTGGGGGCTCAGCAGGGGAGGGGGAGACACCGAGATGCCCGGGGTCGGCGGGGGTGGCGGTCTGCCCCGACCCGGTCCTGGAGGTGGTGTCGCGTGCGACGATCCGATCGGTCACGGGCTCCATCCTGACGGGTCGGTCCGAAAACCCGCAGTCCATCGTGATCGGAGTGGCCAAGCACACTCCGATCACCATGGGCTGGAGGGACGCGAGCGGACTACGATGGCCCTCCCCCCTGCATCACTCCTGTGTCAACGAGAGGCCCGGCCGTTCATGTCCTTCACGCCCGATGGTGTACCTGACAAGTTCGCAGCCCTGGGGCTGACTTATGACGATGTGCTGCTGCTGCCGGGCTATTCCGATCTGGCGCCCGACGAGATCGACACCAGCAGTCGGCTCACCCGTGAGATCTCGCTGCGGGTACCGCTGATCAGCGCCGCGATGGATACGGTGACCGAGTCCCGGATGGCGATCGCGATGGCGCGCGAGGGCGGCCTCGGAGTGTTGCACCGCAACCTGTCGATCGCCGATCAGGCCTACCAGGTCGACCTCGTCAAGCGCACCCAGACCGGGATCATCTCCAACCCCGTCACCATCGGTCCCGACGAGACGCTGGAGGAGTTGGACCGGATCTGCGGTGAGTACCGGGTCTCCGGGCTTCCCGTGGTCGAGACGGACGACAAGCTGATCGGCATCATCACCAACCGCGACCTGAGGTTCACCCCGGTCGCCGAGTGGGCCACCACCAAGGTCTCCGAGATCATGACCCCGATGCCGCTGTTCACCGGCCACTCGAGCATCGAGCGGGAGGAGGCCACCGCGCTGCTGCGGGCCCACAAGCGTGAGCGGCTGCCGCTGATCGACGACGAGGGACGACTGACCGGCCTGATCACGGTCAAGGACTTCGTCAAGGGCGAGAAGTTCCCGAACGCCTCCTATGACGCCGACGGCCGGCTGATGGTGGGTGCGGCGATCGGCTACTTCGGGGATGCCTGGGAACGCGCCACCACCCTGATCGAGGCCGGAGTCGACGTGCTGGTCGCCGACACCGCGCACGGCCACGTACGCATGCTGCTGGAGATGGTGGCCCGGCTCAAGAACGATCCGGCCACCAAGCACGTGCAGGTGATCGGCGGGAATGTGGCCACCACCCCGGGTGCCCAGGCATTCGTCGACGCGGGTGCCGACGCGGTCAAGGTCGGGGTCGGTCCGGGCTCGATCTGCACCACCCGGATCGTGACCGGGGTGGGTGCCCCGCAGATCTCGGCCGTCCACGCCGCATCGCTGGCCTGCAAACCGGCCGGGGTCCCGGTGATCGCCGACGGCGGGATGAAGCATTCCGGTGAGATCGCCAAGGCGATCGTGGCCGGGGCCGACACGGTGATGCTCGGCTCGCTGCTGGCCGGTTGTGAGGAGTCCCCGGGCGAACTGGTCTTCGTCAACGGCAAGCAGTTCAAGGCCTACCGGGGGATGGGATCGCTCGGTGCGATGTCGAGCCGGGGTAAGAAGTCCTATTCCAAGGACCGCTACTTCCAGGCCGAGGTCGCCAGCGACGACGAACTGGTGCCCGAGGGCATCGAGGGTCAGGTGGCCTACCGCGGCGCGCTCGGTCAGGTCGTGCACCAGTTGACCGGTGGACTGCACCAGTCGATGTTCTACGTCGGCGCTCGGACGGTTCCCGAACTGCAGGAGAAGGGCCAGTTCACCAGGATCACGGCCGCCTCGCTCAAGGAGTCGCACCCGCACGGGGTGCAGATGACGGTCGAGGCGCCCAACTACACCGGACTGTGAGCTCGGGGCCGTGACGATGCGACTGACCGCGTTACGGCGACACCCGGTCAAGGCGATGGCGGGTGAGTCGCTGGAGACGGTTCGGGTCACGGCTCGCGGACTGCACGGCGACCGGCGGTTCGCGGTGGTCGATGCGAACGGGTGTTTCACCGCGGGCAAGAACACCCGCCGGTTCCGCAAGCACGACGAGGTGTTCGAGTTCGGGGCCCGGACGCTGCCGGCCGGGCAGGTCGAGGTCTACCGACACGATGGGGCCCGCGGTCCCTGGCTGATCGACGATCCGGAACTCGCGACTCACCTCTCCGGGCGGATGGGGGAGCCGATGCGGGTGCTGGCCGAAGGCGCGGTCAAGCATTTCGACGATGCCCCGGTCTCGGTGGTCGGCAGCGCCTCCTTGGCCTGGTTCGCTCAGCATCGCGGGTTCGACGTGGACGACCGCAGGCTGCGCGCCAATCTCGTGGTCGAGACCGACCAGCCCTTCATCGAGGAGACCTGGAGTGGGGTCCATATCGGCGCGGTCGGGTTCGACGTGGTCAAGCGGATCACCCGGTGCCGGGTGGTTGACCTCCCCCAGAACGGGCACAGCACCGTGGTCCCGCTGCTGAAGACTCTGGGTGCCGAACGTGAGGTCAAGCTCGGGGTCTATCTGAGCCCGACCGTTCTCGGCACCCTGTGCCTGGGCGACGTGGTGCGCGCCGACTGACGATAGGCTGGCCCGCGTGAGTGAGATCGAGATTGGCCGTGCCAAGCGTGGTCGCCGCGCATACTCCTTCGACGACATCGCGATCGTGCCGTCTCGGCGCACCCGCGACACTGAGGAGGTCTCCACCGCCTGGCAGATCGATGCTTACCGGTTCGACCTGCCCGTCATGGCCGCCCCGATGGACTCGGTGATGAGCCCGGAGACCGCGATCGAGTTCGGCCGGCTCGGCGGCCTGGGAGTACTCAACCTGGAGGGTCTGTGGACCCGCTACGAGGACCCAACCGAGCTGCTGGCCGAGGTCGCCGAACTCGAGGGCATCGATGCGATCAAGCGGATGCAGGAGATCTACACCGCGCCGATCAATCCCGAGCTGATCACCGCCCGGCTCAAGCAGATGCGGGAGGGCGGGGTGACCGTGGCCGGCTCGCTGAGCCCGCAGCACACCAAGGAGCACGCCAAGGCGGTCGTGGACGGCGGTGTGGACATGTTCGTGATCAGGGGCACCACCGTCTCCGCCGAGCACGTCTCCAGCCAGGCCGAGCCGCTGAACCTCAAGGAGTTCATCTACGAACTCGATGTGCCGGTGATCGTCGGCGGCTGCGCCACCTACCAGGCGGCCCTGCACCTGATGCGGACCGGTGCCGCCGGGGTTCTGGTCGGGTTCGGCGGCGGAGCCGCCCACACGACCCGGACCGTGCTGGGCATCCAGGTGCCGATGGCCTCGGCGGTGGCCGACGTGGCCGCTGCGAGGCGGGACTACCTGGACGAGTCCGGCGGTCGGTACGTGCACGTGATCGCGGACGGCTCGATCGGGCGCTCCGGCGACATCTCCAAGGCGATCGCCTGCGGTGCCGACGCGGTGATGGTCGGCTCACCCCTGGCCCGCTCCAGCCAGGCGCCCGGTCACGGTTTCCACTGGGGCATGGAGGCCTCCAACCCGACCCTGCCGCGGGGCGAGCGGGTCAGGTTCGACCAGTTGGGCTCGTTGGCCGAGATCATGTTCGGGCCCTCCCGGGTCGCCGACGGCACGATGAACCTGATCGGTGCGCTCAAACGCTCGATGGCCACCACCGGCTACACCGAGCTCAAGGAGTTCCAGCGCGTCGAGATCGTCGTCAACGCCTGAGCACGAGGACTGAGGGCCGACCGCGGCACGGAGCAGCCCGCACCCCGCGATGCGTAGGCTGCGGGCATGGCACGCTCCAGTGACGACCGGCTCGCAGTCCTGATCGACGCAGACAACGCGGCCCCACGGCTTGCCGACCGGCTGATGGCCGAGGTGGCGACGCTCGGTACGGCCACCGTGCGTCGGATGTACGGGGATTGGACCTCCGATCAGCTGAAGGGATGGAAGAGCGCAGCGAACCGCAATGCGATCCAACCGATCCAGCAGTTCGCCTATACCACCGGCAAGAACGCCACCGACTCCGCGCTGATCATCGACGCGATGGACCTGCTCTACTCCGACCGGCTGGACGGCTTCGTGCTGGTCTCCTCCGACTCGGACTTCACCCGGCTCGCCGCCCGGCTGCGGGAGTCCGGGATGACTGTCTACGGGATGGGTGAGCGCAAGACGCCGGAGCCTTTCCGGTCGGCCTGTGACCGGTTCATCTACACCGATGTCCTCGGCGTGGAGACGGCCGAGGTCGAGGGTGTCGACTCCGCAGAGACACCCGATTCAGAGGCGGACAGCGGGGCCACCCAGCCAGTGAAGAAGCAGAGCACCAAGCAACTGCGCGGTGATGCCGAGTTGGTCAAGCTGTTGCGTGCCGCGGTGGCTGCCGCCTCCGACGACGAGGGCTGGGCAGACCTGGGCGCCGTCGGGTCTACCGTGGCCAAACGCTCCTCCGAGTTCGACGCCCGCAACTGGGGCTACAGCAAACTGGTCGATCTGGTCTCCGCGGTCGGGCTCTTCGAGATCCGCCGAAACAAGCCCGGGCAGGGATCCGCGGTCGAGATCCGGGACAAGCGTCAGACCGGCTGAGGCGCTGCCGATCCTCAGGGGTGTGTGAACCGCCGCGATCGGGAACACTGGCCGGGTGAGCACTCCGATCGCACTGAACCCGGACTCCCGAGACGCCGCGTTGGCGGCGATGACCCAGACGCCCCTGGACGTGTTGGTGGTGGGCGGAGGGGTGGTCGGTACCGGCGTCGCGCTGGACGCTGTCACCCGTGGACTGCGGGTCGGGCTGCTCGAGCAGCGCGACCTGGCCTCCGGTACCTCCAGCCGATCCAGCAAGCTGGTGCACGGCGGTCTGCGTTACCTGGAGATGTTCGACTTCGCGCTGGTGCGTGAGGCGCTGGCCGAGCGGGGGCTGCTGCACACGAGGCTGGCGCCGCACCTGGTGCGTGCGGTGCCATTCCTCTACCCGCTGCACCATGCCTGGGAACGTCCGTACGTGGGGGCCGGGGTGGCGCTCTACGACGCGATGGCGATGACCGGCAAATACGACATGGGAGTGCCCAAACACAAGCACCTGTTCCGTCGGCAGGTCGCCCGGATGGCCCCCGACCTGCGCACCGACGCGCTGCACGGTGCCATCCGCTACTACGACTGCCAGGTGGACGACGCCAGACTGGTGATGAGCCTGGCCCGGACCGCCGCCAACAACGGTGCGCACGTGGCCACCCGGACCCAGGTCACCGGATTTCTCCGCGAAGGCGGCCGGGTGGTCGGAGTCGAGGCCCGCGACCTGGAGAACCAGACCGACTGCGAGATCCGGGCGGGTGTGGTGATCAATGCGGCCGGAGTCTGGACCGACCAGGTGCAAGAGCTGATGGGCGGCGAGGCGGCGCTCGACGTGGACGCCTCCAAAGGCATCCATCTGGTGGTGCCCCGGGATCGGATCCGCTCCGAGTGCGGATTCATCACCAAGACCGAGAAGTCCGTGCTCTTCGTCATTCCGTGGGGTGGGCACTGGATCATCGGCACCACCGACACCCCGTGGGATCTGGACCTGGCGCATCCGGCCGCTAGCCGCGCCGACATCGACTACCTGCTCGGCCACGTCAACTCCCTGCTGAAGGTGCCGCTCGATCATGAGGACGTGGTCGGGGTCTATGCGGGCCTCCGGCCGCTGCTCAAGGCCGCGGTCCGCCAGGGCAAGGACGGTGATCTGGGGGAGACCACGAAGTTGAGTCGTGAGCACACCGTGGCCGCCCCGGTCCCGGGGTTGGTGCTGGTGGCCGGAGGCAAGCTCACGACCTACCGGGTGATGGCCAAGGACGCCGTGGACCACGCCCTGCGCGATGCACCCACGGTGCCCGACAGCATCACCGACCGGGTTCCCCTGGTCGGAGCCTCCAACTTCCTCAGCCGGAGCAACCAACGAGTCGCCCTGGCCCGCACCTCCGGGCTGGAGATCGGGCAGATCGATCGTCTGCTGGGCCGATACGGCGGGCTGATCGATGAGGTGCTGGACCTGCTGCTGGCGCGTCCGGAGCTGGCCGAACCGTTGCCGGGAGCCGAGGAGTATCTCGCCGCCGAGGTGGTCTATTCGTGCACGCACGAGGGGGCCCGACACCTGGACGACGTGCTGGCCCGTCGGACCCGGATCTCGATCGAAGTGCCCGATCGGGGAGTACGTGCGGCTCGACCGACCGCGGAGCTCATGGCGGTCGAGTTCGGTTGGGACACCGCCCGTACCGAGGTTGAGATCGACCACTGGCTGCGTCGGGTGGAGGCCGAGCGGCGGAGTCAGCAGATGCTGACCGATACCGAGGCCGACGAGGCTAGGGTGCAAGCCCCGGACATCGTCTGACCGGCTGCAGGGACGGGCGTGACGGCGTGTTGGCTGCGTTGCTCGCGCCTCGGCGATCAGCTTCGCTGACAGATCGCCTTCGCCTCGGCGCCTTGCAGCCAAGCGCGTCAGCCATGCCGGTGCGGGGTCTTGTGCTGCGTTCTCCCACACCCGCCGATCGTTTCCTGAAAAATTCGACTCGAATCTAAATTTTTAACCGTTCTACCTGTCGCCTGCGTTGACAGGTAGAACGTGTTTCAATCATGCTCTGGGGAGATGAGAGTCAGATCACATGGCGAGGCTTCGACACGTGGAGGGTTCAGTGCCCGCAGAGCGTCCGGCAGCGGACATGACAATGCAGCGATCAAGCAGGGACGCCTCGAGGGTTCCGGCCCGATTGGCCGCCTGGCTGGCCACCCGGATGCCAGCCGGCGCGGACCCCGACGTGGTGCTGCACAGTGGCATCGACTCGAACGGGATGAGTTCGGAGACGCTGGTCCTGGACGTCGCCTGGACCGAGGGAGAGCGCCGGGTCGAGCGCTACGTGGCCCGGGTGGCCCCGGCGGCCGATGATTTCCCGGTCTTCCCGCACTACGACCTGGCCGGACAGTTCCGGCTGTTGCAGCAGGTTGCTGCCCGGACCCGGGTCCCGGTCCCGAAGGTCAGTCACCTGGAGGAGAGCGGCAGCGTACTCGGGGCACCGTTCTTCCTGATGGATCGGATCGACGGAGAGATCCCGCCGGACGTGCTGCCCTACAACTTCGGGGACTCCTGGGTTTCGAATGGTTCGGCGGAGCAGTTGGACCGGCTTCAGGCATCGACGGTGGCCACCATCGCCGAACTGCACACCGTGCCGGCCAGCGAGTTGCCCGAACTGGATCCCGCTCGGCAGGAACATCAGGGGGTGAACCTGCTGGCCCGCAACCTGGCCAAGGTACGAGCCTGGTACGAGTTCGCTACCGACGATGCGGGACGTTCGGAGTTGGTCGAACGCGGACTGGCCTGGCTGGCGGCGAACCTGCCCGAGACCGACGACGCAGAGGCGGTGCTGTGCTGGGGTGACTCTCGGATCGGCAACGTCATCTACCGCGACTTCGAGCCGGTGGCGGTACTCGACTGGGAGATGGCCACCATCGGGCCCCGCGCCCTGGACCTGGCCTGGCTGAGCTTCGCCCACTCGGTCTTCGAGTCGATCACCGAACTGTTGGAGCTGCCGGGAATGCCGGACTTTCTGGTCGCCGACGACATCGTGGCCCGCTACCGGGACCTGACCGGAGTCGACGTGGGCGACCTGACCTGGTACCGGGTATTCGCCGGAATCCAGTGGTGCATCGTCTTCATGCGGACCGGTGTCCGACAGGTGCACTTCGGCGAGATCGAGGCCCCGGCCAAGGTAGAGGATCTCTTCCACTGCGGACCTCTGGTGGCTCGGTTGCTCGATGAGGTGGGTGCCTGATGACCGGCAGCGTGGGGCCGCTGGACGAGTACCCGATCCACCAGCTGCCGTTGCCGGTGACCTGGGCCGGATCCACCGATCGCAACTTCTACGACCGCAACTACTTCATGGCCCACCATCGCACCGGTGAAGTGATGCTGATCAGTGGCATCGGCTACTACCCCAACCTGGGGGTCAAGGACGCCTTCTTCGCGATTCGGCACCGCGGACCCGATGGTGACCCGATGGGCGGCACCACCCGGGTGATCCACCTCTCGGATCTGATCGACGACGACCGGCTCAACCCGCACGTGGGCGACTACTCGCTCGAGATCGTCGAGCCGATGCAGACCCTGCGGCTCCGGCTGGCTGAGACCGAAGGAATCAGCGCCGATCTGACCTGGCGTGGCTCGCACCCGGTGATCACCGAATTGCCGCACGTGATGCGCTCCGGCTCGCGGGTCACCTTGGACGCTCAACGGTTCGCCCAGGTCGGCACCTGGGAGGGGACGGTCACCGTCGACGGAGAGACCTTCACCATCGACCCGGACGTCTGGGTCGGTACCCGCGACCGCTCGTGGGGGATCCGGCCTTCCGGTGAGGCTGCCCCTGCGGGAGCCCCGCAGGTACCCGAGTTCGGTGGCATGTGGTGGCTCTACGCGCCACTGCGCTTCGACGACTTCGCGGTATGCCTGATCATCTCCGAGGATCCCGACGGGTTCCGCACGCTCAACGACTGCACCCGGGTCTGGCACGACGGCCGGGTCGAGCAGCTGGGTTGGCCGAGGATCCAGGTGCACTACACCCCCGGCACGCGCAACCCGACCGGAGCCACGATCACGGCCGCTACTGCCGCCGGCGTCGAGGTCGTTCTCGAGCTCGAGGCCAGGCTGGCCGCGCCGCTGCACGTGGGGTGTGGCTACGGCGGTGACCCGGACTGGGGACACGGCTTCTTCAAGGGGGCCGGGTTCAGTGAACGGATCGACTACGACATGGCCGCGCCGGAGGTGGTCGGCCGGTTCATGTTCGGCATGGTCGATCACGTCGGCCGGGCCGTGCTCCGTGAGTCGGGCGTCGAGGCGGAGCAGGTCGGCTGGGGCCTGTTCGAGCACGGCGTGCTGGGGCGGCACGACCCTTCCGGATTCGCCGACTGGTTCACGGTGGCGCCGTGAGAGCTGGATCGGCGATGAGGGCTTTCGAGGGCGACCCCGTCCCCAGCTGCACCGGCCCCTGTAACACCTCCCCGCACCTCCCCTGACAACCGCACAACACCCGAAATGGAGCACAATCGCATGTCCCTGGACCGCAGTGAACTCTTTATCGGAGGCGAGTGGGCGAAGCCTGCCGGCGACTCCGTCCTCGAGGTCGTCTCCCCGCATAGCGAAGAGGTCGTCGCCCGGGTGCCGGAAGGCTCCGTAGCAGACATCGACCGTGCCGTCGCGGCGGCGCGCAAGGCGTTCGACGAGGGACCCTGGCCGCGGCTGAGCCCGGCCGAGCGGATCGAGGTGATCCAGAACTTCTCGAACCTCTACGCCGGCCGGATGGGTGAGATGGCCGATCTGATCACCACCTCGATGGGTGCCCCGACCTCGTTCGCGAACCTGGCGCAGGCACCGGCGCCGTGGATGCAGATCGAGGCGTTCCTGGGAATCGCCCGCACCTTCGAGTGGGAGGCCATGCGCCCCGGCGTGATGGGGGCCGACGTGATGGTGCGCCGTGAGCCGGTCGGCGTGGTCGCTGCGATCCCGCCGTGGAATGTGCCCCAGTTCACGATCATGTCGAAGGTGATCCCGGCCCTGCTCTCGGGCTGCACCATCGTGGTCAAGCCGGCCCCGGAGACGCCGTTGGACGGCTACCTGATGGCCGAGCTGCTGACCGAGGCCGGCGTTCCCGAGGGTGTGGTCAGCATCGTCGCGGCCGGCCGCGAGGTGGGCGAGCACCTGGTCCGGCACCCCGGCATCGACAAGGTCGCGTTCACCGGATCGACCGCAGCCGGGCGCAAGATCGCCGCGATCTGTGGTGAGCAGCTCAAGCGGGTCAGCCTCGAGCTGGGTGGCAAGTCCGCCGCGATCGTGCTCGACGACGCCGACCTGGCCGCCACGGTCGAGGGCATCAAGTTCACCGGTCTGATGAACTCCGGACAGGCGTGCGTCGCCCAGACCCGGATCCTGGCCTCGCGCAAGAACTACGACAACGTGGTGGGCGCGCTCGCCGAGATGTTCGGCTCGCTGCAGACCGGTGACCCGATGGACCCGGCCACCGACATCGGCCCGATGGTGGCCAAGCGTCAGCAGGAGCGGGTCAGGGACTACATCCGGATCGGTCAGTCCGAGGGGGCTCGTGTCGTCGCCGGTGGGGAAGGCATGCCCGAGGGTGTGGACAAGGGCTGGTATGTCCGCCCGACCCTGTTCGCCGGGGTGGACAACTCCATGCGGATCGCGCAGGAGGAGATCTTCGGTCCGGTGCTGTCGGTCATCGCCTACGACGACGTCGAGGACGCGGTCCGGATCGCCAACGACTCCGAGTACGGCCTGGCCGGCACCGTCTGGACCGGCGATCGGGACGCCGGCCTCGACGTGGCCCGGCGGGTGCGTGCCGGAACCTACGGGGTCAACACCTACACGATGGACTTCGCCGCTCCCTTCGGCGGGTTCAAGGCTTCCGGCATCGGGCGCGAGTTCGGTCCCGAGGGCCTGGCTCAGTACACCGAACTGAAGTCGGTCTACCTTGAGGCTCCAGCCGGCTGACCGGACCGACATGAGCACCCGAGTCGTGCCCCGCGAGCGTCGATCGAGCCGACGGCCGTGGGGCACGCCTCAGTTTCGAGGGTGAGTGACGCCGGCTGCGTCGGCGCGGGTGATGTGGAAGATCTCCGGCAGCGGACTGGACGCGCCGTTGCGTTCCAGCGCGGCCGTCAGTCGCTGCACCGGGCGCCGCCACGGCTGACCGTGGAGGATCATCAGCAGGGCGGAGAGGATCACGCACCCCCACAACAACACCAGCTGACCGGCCGAGGAGACGAAGGCCAGGGCGAGTCCGATGATGCCCAGCGACTCGGCCACCGCCAGTCGCAGGATCGAGGTGGACTGCCAGGCCATCTGGCTGCGCCGCATCCGGCGTTCCGCGTCGTCGGAATGATCGAGGGGGGAGGCGGAGTAGCCGAAGCGTTCGATCACCAGATGCAGGAGCAGGGCACCGCCCGCAGGCAGGACGACCAGCCACGGCCGGTCCAGAGGCGCGGCGATCTTCGACACCGCGAACGTACCGGCCAGCCCGATCGCGACCACGGCCACGGTCATGGTGGTGGCCAGTACCCGGTAGGTGGTCGCGAA
>CAYNFY010000095.1:0-16599 GCA_964396585.1 uncultured Nocardioides sp. | reverse complement strand
CGCCACCTCCCGCCCCTGCTGTGCCGACTGGTCCCACCAGGCGACACCGGTCAGACCCACCAGCACGATCAGGTACAGCAGCAGGTGACGAGGGGAGAACACTCAGCCGAACCTACCGTTGACGTAGTCGGCGGTGCGTTGGTCCCTGGGCCTGGCGAACATCGCCTTGGTGTCGCCGTGCTCCACGATCACCCCGGGCTGACCCGCCGCGGCCAGGAAGAAGGCGCACTCGTCGGAGACCCGCGCCGCCTGCTGCATATTGTGGGTGACGATCACGATCGTGACCTCCTTGGCCAGCTCGAGCATGGTCTCCTCGATCACCCGGGTGGAGGTGGGATCGAGGGCCGAACACGGCTCGTCCATCAGCAACACCCGGGGCTTGATCGCCAGGGAGCGGGCGATGCAGAGACGCTGCTGCTGCCCACCCGAGAGCCCGCCACCGGGTGCATCCAACCGGTCCTTGACCTCGTTCCACAGCCCGCCCTTGACCAGGCAGGACTCGACCAGGTCGTCCTTGGCCGCGCGGTTCGCCCTGGTCCCGGTCAGCTTCAGACCGGCCAGCACATTCTCCCGGATCGACATCGCCGGGAACGGGTTGGGCTTCTGGAAGACCATTCCGATGGCACGTCGAGCGTCGATCAGTCGCTTGTCGGGGGCGTAGATGTCCTCACCGTCGAGGCGCACCTCACCGGCCAGCTGGGCCGAGGGCACCAACTCGTGCATCCGGTTCAGGATCCGCAGGAAGGTGGACTTGCCGCACCCCGAGGGTCCGATCAGTGCGGTGATCCCACCGGCGGGCATCGTCAACGAGACCCGGTCCAGTACCGCCCGGTCCCCGAACCAGGCGGTGATGTCGACCGCCTCCAGGGAGGCCAACGGGGCCGAGGCGCGGCGGGTGGCGAGTTCGTCCCCTGCTCCCGTCATCGGGGAGTGGTGGGGCGGAACCGTCGGCAGCACGGTGGTGGGCTCGTCGGCCAGAGAGTGCTTCATGCGGGGAGCTCCAGATATCAAAGGTTGAGTCCGACGGGCGCGGGGATCGGCCGCGCCCGTCGGGTGAGGAGGCATGAAAGTGCCCCCTCACCGCCCGCCGAGGGGGCACTTTCGTGCCTCTCCAGCGGGCGAGCGGTCACTTCTTGCGCTTGATGTTCACCACGGTCTTCGAGCCGACCGCGTTGCTGTCTCCGCTCCAGGTGACGGTGAGCTTGTTCTTGCCCTTCTTCAGGCCCTTGACCTTGATGGTCGCCTTACCGGCCTTGAGCGCGCCCTTGCCGACGACCTTCTTACCGGCCTTGACCTGGACCTTTCCGACCGCCTTGGCACCGGTTCCGACCAGGGTGACCGTGACGGTGCCCTTGGCCTTGGCACCCTTCTTGACCTTCTTGGGGAACTTGGCGGCCACCTTGGAGGTGGTCTTCACGTTGCCCGCCCCGGTGCCCTCCGATCCCACGAACACGGTGTCGGGGGTCGGCACGAAGACAGCCTTGAAGGTCTGCTTGCCCGGAGCCGAGGCAGCCTTGTAGACGGCCTGTCCGGAGACCAGCGGGACACCGGTCTTGACCATGCGGCTGCCCTGGTAGAAGGTCACCGACCCCTGCGGCGCGGTGGATCCGGTCACCCTGGCGGTCGCGGTGACCTGGCGGGCGACAGTGCTGCCGACCTGGACGGTGACCTTGGTGGCGACCGGCGCGTTCAGCGTGAAGTTGCTGCTGGCCGCGGTGGTCTGAGCACCGCAGACCCCGCCCCGGGCGGGGGTGGCGAGCTGGTCGAACCCGGCCTCCTTGATCAGCGCGGCGGCATCGGCCGAGCAGAGGTAGCCCTTGACCCCGAAGACCGCCTGGACCTTGCTGTCCCCGACCTGGGCACCGCGCACCACGTTGTACAGCGCCCGCTTGGCCTCCCAGCCGGACTCGAGTCGCAGGGTGCTGCCGAGCAGACCGGCCCGACCGGCCGAGAACGGTGCGATGGCGTTGGCGTTGTTCTTGATCTGGGCGTCGTCGTGCTCCTGGACCTCCGCGACACTCGACGCGAGGGCGACCGCGGTGCCGCCGTTCGCCTCCTTGAGCTGGGACTCGAAGAAGCTGCGGGTACCCGAGCCGGCCTGCGGGATCTTCGGAGCGATCGCGCCCGACTGACCGCCGAGCTGGTTCCAGTTGGTGACATCTCCCTTGTAGATCTTGACGATGTCGGCGGCGCTCAGGTTGACCGGAGCGTTGGTGGTCACCGATCCGGAGACCGCCATCTTCAGGGTGTCGAGGGCGAACGGGAACGACTGCAGACCGGCACCGGTCTCCTCGGCGCTCTGCGCCGAGGAGGAGCGGGCGAAGTCCACGGCCACGTTGTTGCCGGCACCGTAGAGCAGCTTCTTGCCGGCACCCGAGCCGTTCGGGCGACCGATCGTGGTACCGGCCGCCAGGGTCACGTCACCGCCACCGGTGGCCGCATAGGTGGCGATCTTGAAGGTGGGAGCCGGGGTCGCGGAGTTCCAGGCCCCGGCAGCAAGTTTGAGGGCGTGTTGGCTGGTGTCAGAGCCGACCCCGACGAGGTCGGCGGCGACCGGTGTGAAGGTGGTGTCATCCGGGTCGACCGCGGCCGAGGCCGGGCCGGCCAGGAGGGCCAGGGCGGAGACTGTGGTGGCCGTGGCAGCCAGTCCGGCGAGCAGCTTGCGTGCGTACATCAGTCGTACTTCCCTTGAACAGGGCCGCTGGTGCGGCCGGTGGGGTTTCGCATTTCATTTCGGGTGTGCCGACCGTCAGGCGAGATTCGGCAGAAGCCGAGTCGCCACGTCGGTCGTCGACCAGGCCAAGGCCAGGACGAGTGGGGACGCGACCAGCCACACCATGACGGCGGACCAGCGCGTGCGGGCGACGACGACCAGGAGCACCAACCCGACCAGCAGCACCAGGTGGAGCACCAGGAGCGGGGTCGCGGAGGTCTCGGCGGCCATCACCTTCTCGGTGTCGGGCACGCTGCGGGGCAGACCCGAAGGAGCCGGGAAGGCCTTCGTCGTCTCGGCGTCCACGAACAGGGCCTGTCCCGGGCGGAGCGCGGCCAGCCTGCCGGAGCCCTCCGCGGTGACCAGGGTGACCCGGCCGGCCTCGGCGGCCAGTGGCTGGGGCAGTGGGTCGCCGGCGCGGCGGATCCCGGTCACCTGCAACGCCTTGGCTCCCTGCCCGGTGACCACCTCGATGGCGTCACCCACCTGCAGGTCGCCGAGCCGGGCGAACGGGCTACCGTAGGTGGCAGCCCGGCCCATCACCACCGACGTGCCGGACTGACCGGGCAGCACCGTGTTGCGCAGGTGCCCCGGACCGGACTGCAGGTCGCCGGAGGCCGTCCCCTCCACCACGACCTGCTCCAGACCGAGCTGCGGCACTCGCAGCAGCGCCACCGGGTCACCGGGGTCCGTGGTGGGGCCTACCGGGGCCGTGGCAGCGGCCAGCTCGCCGCGGAACTCATCGTGCAGGAGGTCCTGGGCGCGGCTCTGGCTGAAGGTGCTCAAGCCGATCAGCTGGACCAGCACCCACAGGCACACGACACCGATCATGGTCGCGGCCGTGGAGATCAGAGCGGTCCCCTCCAGGTGCCGGGGAGTGACCCGGAGCCCCCGTCGCAGAGGGCCGCTCATCGGGGGCCTCCGCCGGTGCCGCCGGGGCGCGACCGGGCCGGGCGGACCAGGAACCTGGTGCACCCCGCAACCAGAACCCCGAGCACCCCGACCGCCAGCAGCCCCGGCAGCGCCCGGGCGGCCACCGAGGAACTCACCGCAGCGGTGGGCGCGGTCTGTACCGGCCCGTCCACCGCGGGCTTCGGGGCCGGCACCGGCGCTGTGGTCTTCTCGAGCGTGGGCACGTCGTCGGTGGCTGAGGGTGCCTCGTCGACGCCGGTCGATCCCTTGCTGTCACCGGCACCGCCAGGGCCACCGGTGTCCGGGGTCGCCTTGCCGGGCGCCTGCTTCTCGATGGCCGCCGCCGCCTCCTGGGCTGCGGTGAAGAGCTTGGCGGTGACCCCGGTCCGACGGATCGGGAGGAATCCCTCGGGCAGTTGCCCGTTGCCGGAGCCGGGCCGTTGGCCCTCCACCGTGGCGGTGCGGATGAACTGCGCCACCTTGGTCGCGTCGGCGGCCGCCAGGTTGCGAGTGCGGGCCGCGGTGTAGGCGACCATCATGCCCGGGTAGGCCTTCTTCTGGGTGCGGACCACGGCCTGGTCCAGGGTGAAGGGCGCGTAGCTGCCCTTCTCCCGGGTGCTGAGCGCGACCGCGTCCGCCAGCGAGGAGTCGGTCGGCCTGACGTAGCTGTTGCCGGTGGTCTGCAGGGCCGCGTTGTGCAGCCCGTAGCGGGCCGCGTCGCCGAGGCTGACCACCCCGAGCATGAACCGCGCGCCGTACGACTGCTGCCCTACCCGGCCGACCTTGTAGGTATCGGTGGCCGGGTCGTAGTCGCACTTGGTCTGCACGTTCGGCCACCCGTCGAGCAGCGCCTCGGCGATCTTGCGCAGGTTGGTCACCGGGGCGGCGACCTGGGTGAAGTAGACGGCAGGGTTCTTCTGGCGGCACGAGTTCTGGGTCTTGGGGATATAGGAGTCCAGCAGCGGCCACTCCGAGCGAGGCAGCTTGATCTTCCGGTAGGACGGATTGACCTTCATGCCCCACTTGTCGGGCTTGCCGTCGATCCACCGCATCGCGGCCTCGTCGGTGGCCAGGTAGCGGGTCAGCTGGTCGATCACGTCGGATGAGTTGGACAGGTTGAGCAGGGTGGCCCCCGCCTCCTGGTCGATCCTGCTGAGACCCGGGTTGAGGGCGATGAACTCCGGGTCGCTCATCAGTCCGACCGGGTTCTTGGCCATCCCCGGGTGTCCGCGACCGAGGTCGGAGGCCACGTAGGACTGGGTCATCAGCTTGGCGAGCAGCCGGGCGTTGAGGCGTAGGTCCGCGACCTCACCGGCATTGCCCGGTCGGTCGATGACGTACCCGATCGAGAATCCGGTGACCGCGGTCGGCGCGTAGGCCACCGGGTCCTCGCCCTTCTTCGGATGGGCGGAGGAGACCACCGCGGCCGCGCCACCGCCGGACTCCATCAGGTTCCAACCGGCCTCGTCGGACATCTGGTTGTGCTGGAACTTGAACCGCTTCTTGTCCAGGCAGTAGGCGGGCGCCCACTGCAGCGAGGCCTGGGCGAGAAGCTCGGACCCGTAGAAGCCGGTCGGGGCCCGGGAGTCGAGCACCTCGCAGGTGTCCGGGGGCAGCCCGAACGTGATCGGGATGGTGAACCGGTTCTGCCAGTTGCTGGCCGACCACCACAGCGCCGGGGAGACCGCGGTGTCGACACCCTGGCCGGAGAAGTTGCTGGACCCGGGTTCGAACTGGCCACCGAGCCGGCAGGCCCGGTCCGCGTCGGTCATCGGGGTACTGGGTTGGACGCAGGAGAGCCCGTTGATCGGTACCACCACGATGGCGCAGGCCGTCTTGGAGTTGCACCCCAGGGACTCGTTCTCGGCGTCGCTGCGGACCTCGAACTGCACTTCCCCGCTGCCATCGGTCTTGGTGAACGCGGCGATCTCGTTCGCCGGGAAGGCGGCGTCGAGGGCCGCCTCGGGCGGCATCGTGTCGGCACTGCAGGCCTGGTAGGCGGTGCCCTTGGCGGACTTGAACGGGGTCAGGTGCGAGAAGAACTCCCCCTGGTCGAAGGTCGGGCAGGTCTTCGCGTCAGGCAGTGTCCCGGCGGCGCTGCTGAGTCGCTCCCGTTCGGTGGCGGGAGCCTTGAGGTCGCGGGTCCACAGGGCGTCGAATTCTGTGGTCGAGAGCTGCGAGCGTTGGGCCACCGAGACCGTCCAGCAGGTCTGGGGGCTGAGCCGCTTCGCGGCCGGGGCCGAGGGGTCGTCCACACCGCGGCACTGCATCACCACTACCGGGTACTCCTGGGCCAACCCCTTCTCACCGAACGGGTTGGAGGCCCGTCCACCGGAGGGCTGGGCGCCCTTCCACGAGATGTGCACCCGCTGTCGACCGCGCAGGTTCCGGGTCTGGTCGGCGCTCACCGTCACCGTGTTGGTCGGGAACTCATACATACTGCCGTCGGCGTTGACGAACGACCTGGTCAGCTCCTTGGTGGCGGTCCACTTCGGGGATCCCTTGTCGTTCGCGGCGGCCCGCGCCAAGGCGTCGGCGACCGCATCACCGGAGCTGGTCACCGGTCCCGCCTGGGCCAGCACCGGGGTCCCGATCAGGCACAGCAACATCAGCACCACCGAAGCCAGCGTCACCCGGCGAGCCCGGGTCGGGCCGCTCATCCGCGCGGTCCCTTCGAGGCAGCGTCGCGGCGCCGACGAAGGGCCGCGGAGAAGATCCCCGGCACCAGGACCAGAGCCAGCAACAGGGCCGCCGCGGCCCAGGCGAAGACCTTGGTGTCGGCGGGTCGCCCGGCCGTGAGCTCGGTCGGTGCGGCGACGATCTCGGCGGTCTCGGCACCGGCCGGGGCGGTGTCCTGCCCGGTGACCGGGTCGACCGTCGTCACCGGCGCATCGCCCGCCTCGGGAGCAGCTGCATCCGTCCGGTCGCCCTTGCCGCTCGACTGGCCGGTCGGGGAGGCATCCTCCTCGGAGGTGGTCCCGTTCTTCCCGTCGTCGCCTGCCTGGGCGCCGGTACCGGTCGCGGTGCCGCACGGTCCGGCACCCTGTTTGTCACAGGCAGCCGGCTGGGCCGCGATCTGGGCCAGCCGGTTCTTGCTCAGGTCACCGGCGACGAAGGTGGGGTTGTTGCACTTGGTGACGTCGCGGCCTTCGAGGTCGACCTCCTTGTCGGCGGTGCCCAGCTTGGCGATCTGCTCGAACCCGGCCTTGACCAGGTTCAACGGCAGCGGTGAGTACCCATAGGGTCCGGCCTTGGACTGCCCGGCACACAGGGAGTAGTACATGAGGTCGCCGAGCGTCTGCCGCTTGGCGGTGGTCATCCGCGTGTCGTCCGCACCGGTGGGGATGATCATGTAGGAGTACGAGCTGATCGGGTAGGAGCGCGGGTCGGTGTTGCCGTAGACGCCGTCGAGGATCTGGGTCAGGTAGGACTGGGAGGACTTGTCCTGGTTGATCTTCGCCTTGGTCAGCGCGACGGCGACGTTGTACTGGGTGGGCTCGACGTAGTAGCCGGCCTTGTTGAGGACCTTGACCACCGGATAGTCCTTGTCCATCGGGTAGGCGTACTCGACGTAGCCGATGGTGCCGTTGCCCGCGAACCCGGCGATGGTGTTCATCACCTGGTCGGAGCCGGCCTGACCGACCGCCCGGCCCTTGCGCGGGTAGTAGGAGGTCAGTCCGGACTTGCCGAAGAACGAGCGCCAGACGGACGGGTGCTCCTTGTCCATCCAGGCGGTGAACTGAGCCGTGGTTCCGGAGCCGTCCGAGCGCACTACCGGGGTGATCGGCAGCGAGGGGAATGTGCGGCCGTTGTTGTCACGTGCGATCGCCGGGTCGTTCCAGTTGGTGATCTGGTTGGTGAAGATCTTGGCCAGGGTCTCCCCCGAGAGCCGCAGGTTGTCGACCCGGGTCTTACCGATCTTGAGCTGATAGGTGAACGCGGTGCCGCCGGCCACGATCGGTAGGTAGGCGAAGTCCCGGCCGTTGCTGGAGTCGGCCTGCCCGGTCTCGTCGGTGCCCTGGTAGGGGATCTCGGAGATCGCGAAGTCGGTGGAGCCCTGGGCGAAGTCCTTACGCCCCTTCGACGAGCCACCGCCGGTGTAGACGACCTTCATCCCGTTGGAGGAGACATCGGCGATCCACTGCTGCACGATCAGGTCCGACCAGGTCGAGCCGGTGCCCTCGATCTGAGCGTAGGCGGCACGGCCCATCGGGGCTGGATCGGTGGCCTCGCCCGGACCGGCGATCAGGACGCTGGGGGCGAGTACGGCGGCACAGAGCAGGGCGAGCGGGGCGGTGCGGCGGTTCAACTGAGAGCTCCTGTGGGTTCCTGGTCGGCCCCGGCAGCCGACCGGTCGACGGGGGACGTGGTGGCGGCGGTGAAGGAAGGGCGCCGACGTGCCAGCGAGCGCAGGCTGGCGATCGGTCCGCGCGCGGATCCTGAGCGCGGGCGCGCGGCCAGCCGGGCCAGCACGAAGAGCACCAGGACCAGGGTGAGCAGCACGAACGCGGCACCGAAACCACGATCGATGGCCGACTGCTCACCGGAGCGCACATTGGAATAGATGAACAGCGGCAGCGAGTTCATCACCCCGTCGGTGGGGTTGGTGACCATGAACGCCGCCGCGCCGGAGGTGAGCAGGACGGGCGAGGTCTCCCCCACCCCGCGGGCGACGCCGAGGATCACCGCGGTGACCAGACCGGGACGGGCGGTGGGCAGCACCACACTCCAGACGGTGCGCCAGCGGCTGGCACCCAGTGCCAGGCTCGCCTCGCGAAGGCCGCCGGGGACCACTCGCAGCACCACGTCGGCCGCCCGGGCGATGATCGGCAGCATCATCACGCTGATCGCCAGCGCGGCCGCCAGTCCCGAGCGCGGGTAGCCGAGCGTCACGATGAAGACGGTGTAGATGAACAATCCGGCCACGATGGAGGGCAGCGCGGTCATCGCCTCGACCACGGTGCGCACGATCCGGGCGAACCGGCCGCCCACCTCGGTCATGAAGACCGCCGTACCGATGCCCAGCGGCAGAGTGATCAGCAGTGCGATCCCCAACTGGATCATCGAGCCGACGATCGCGTGCAGCACGCCACCCCTGCTGAAGCCGTCACCGGGGCCGACGCCCTCCATGTCGGTGCTCCAGAAGTTCCAGTGCGTGACCGGCTCCCACCCGCGCATCGCCACGAAGACGATCACGCTGAGCAGCGCGGCACCGGTGACCAGCGCGGCACCGGTGACGACGGCCGTCGCGACTCGGTCCTTGACCTCGATCCAGCCGCCGCTGAGGGCGGCCACGACGGCGCTCACCACCAGCCCGCAGCCGAACCAGGCCACCACGAGCCAGGGCAGTCCGGCCAAGGGCAGCAGTCGTTGGGTCAGCACCCAGGCCAGGGCGAGCCCGGCCGCCCAGGATCCCCACCGGCCGAACCGTTCGTCGACGGTGGCCCGGCCGACCTCGGTACGTGGCAACGGCATCCGGTGCGACCGGTCCAGCGCCTCTGCCGGTAGTCGGGTCGTACCGGTCGGGCTGGCCTGCAGCGCGGTCATCAGGCGTCCGTCCCGGCCCCGGAGCGACTCCGGTTCACCACCATCGCGGCCAGGGTGTTCACGATCAGGGTGATCACGAAGAGCACGAACCCGGCCGCCAGCAGTGCCGAGAGCTGAGCGGCGCTGGCCTCCCCGAATCGGCCCGCGATCAGCGACGAGACGGTGTTGGTGCCGACCTCGAGGACTCGCCACTTGACCTCGAAGGCGGGCGAGACGATCAGGACCACCGCGATGGTCTCCCCCAGGGCCCGGCCGAGGCCGAGCATGGTGCCGCCGATGATGCCGCCACGCCCGAAAGGCAGCACGACCGAGGTGATCGTGCCCCATCTGGTCGCGCCCAGGGCCAGGGCCGCCTCACGCTCGCCGGGCGGGGTCTGGCTGAACACCTGGCGCATCACCGCGCACGCCATCGGCATCACCATCATGGCGACCGCGATCCCCGCGCAGAAGGCCGAGGCGATGTAGCGGGAGGTGTCCCAGACGGCCGCGTCCGGGTCGGTGTCCTTGATCTGGAAGAACGGGATCCAGCCGAGGTTGCGTTGCAGCCACAGGGCCAGCGCGGCGGCGTGCGGCATCACCAGGAAGAAGCCCCAGAGTCCGTAGACGATGGAGGGCACCGCGGCCATCAGGTCGATCAGGGAGACCAGGGTCCCCTTGAGCCGGGCCGGAGCGTACTCGCTCACATAGAGCGCCACCAGGACCGAGAGCGGAAAGGCGAAGAACATCGCGACCAGCGCGACCGAGAAGGTGCCGGCGAGCACCGCGGCGATGCCGACGACGTCGATGTCCGGCTCCCAGCGCGCCTCGGTGAAGAATCCCAGCCCGTAGTGCTTGAGCGTGGGGAACGCCTGCCAGGCCAGGAAGAGCCCGACGCCGCCGGTGATGACGAGCACGCTCGCGCCGACGATGCGCGCGGAATGCTCGAAGACCGCATCGGCGCCGGTCGCCTTGCGAGAGATCTTGCGAGGCTCGGCCCTGGGGCCGGGGTCCCGCACGGGGAGGGTGGTCAAGATGAGGCAACTTCCAGGCGTCCCGAGAGGTGGAGCCCCCTGAATCAGGGGTGTCGCCACGAACAGTTGCGCCCGATCCGGAACAGAACATCTGCGTTGGGTGAACGCAGGTGGAACTCACGACGCCCAATCGATCCGGGCAGGGGCACCACGGGCCTATCCGCGCCGGGGCGGATAATCGCCTGTCTGGGCGACGACCGGATCGTCCTCGAACCTGCTGTGATGGATTCATGACCTGTTTCGTGAGCCACACCAGCATCGACTGTGCCGACGCCTATGGGCTCTCCGAGTGGTGGCGCAAGCTGCTCGGATACGTCCAGGACGCCGAGGATCCGAACCTGCCGGGGCATGAGGAGTGTCTGATCATCGACCCGGACTCGGGTCACCGACTGCTCTTCCTCCGGGTCCCGGACCCCGAGAAGCACGGCAAGAACCGGGTCCACCTCGACCTGCGTCCGCGGGCAGGGAGCCGTGATGAGGAGATCGAGCGGGTCAGCGCGCTAGGCGCCAGGCAGTTGTCCGACCATCGAGGTCAGTACGGGCCGGGCACCGGCTGGGTAGTCTTCGCCGACCCGGAGGGGAATGAGTTCTGTGTGCTGCGTTCACTGGCCGAGGTCGACGCCTGAGGCCAGGTGCGCACCTCTGTCACGACGTTATGTGCCATATATCGACCCATAACGTCGTGACAGACGTGATTCGAACCGCTCAGCCGACGCCGTTACGCTTGACGAAGTCGATGATCTGCTCGGCCAGCTCGGGCCGGCACACGATCAGGTCGGGAAGCGAGGTGTCGGCCTCGTTGTAGACCAGCGGGGAACCGTCCACCCGGGAACAGAACAAACCCGCTGCCCGGGCCACCGCCACCGGGGCTGCGTTGTCCCACTGGTACTGACCGCCGGCGTGCACGTAGGCATCCGCGATGTCGCGCACCACGCTCATCACCTTGACCCCTGCGCTGCCCATCGGCACCAGCTCGGCATCGATCTCGGTGGCCAGGGCCTTCACGAAAGCCGGCGGACGGGACCGCGAGACCGCGATCCGGGGACGCACCGAGGTGCGCGGCGGCACCTCGGAGGGAGTACCGGTGCTGAACGTCTCGCCCAGGGCCGGCTGAGCCACCGCACCCGCGACCAGGTCACCGTCGGCCCACAGCGCCACGTGCACGGCCCAGTCGTCGCGGGGCGGCTCGGAGAACTCGCGGGTGCCGTCCAAGGGGTCGATGATCCACACGCGCGAGGCCGAAAGCCGGGCAGCGTCGTCGGTCGCCTCCTCGGACAACACCGCATCCTCGGGACGGTGTGCCGCCAGCAGGTCGGCCAAGACCGCCTGAGCCGCCGCATCGCCGGCGTCCTTGAGCGCCTTGCCTTCGAGTCCTTCGGCTCGGACTTGCAGGAGCCGGGCCCCGGCAACTTCGGCGGCCCACACGGCGAACGCGTGGTCGTCGGTCACTGCGACAGCGGGAATCAGGTTCTCAGCACTCACCCGGACAGCCTCTCATGTATCCGATCGGCTGATCGCCCGGTGCCCACCTGCTCGGACGCTGCCCGGCAAGTCGTGTGCCCGCGACCCGGGCCACTCACCAGGCGCCGGTGGGACGCACCACGGCACCCACCGTCCGCAGCATGATCGTCAGATCGTCACAGACCCGCAGATTGTCGACATAGTCCACGTCCAGGCGCATGGACCGGCTTCGGTCGAGGGTCGAGCGACCGTTGACCTGCCAGGCTCCGGTCATCCCGGGTCGCACCACCAGCCGCCGCCGCTCCATCGGCGTGTACCGAGCCACCTCCTCGGACAGCGCCGGGCGCGGGCCGACCAGGGACATGTCGCCCCGGACCACGTTGATCAACTGGGGCAGCTCGTCCAGTGAGTACTTGCGCAGGATCCGACCCAGCCGGGTGATCCGTGGGTCGTCGCGCTGTTTGAAGAGCAACCCGTTGCCCTCGTTGCCGGCCAGCAGCCCCTGCTTCTCGGCCTCGGCGGTGACTCGCATCGAACGGAACTTCAACATCGTGAACCGTTCACCGTCACGACCCACCCGGACCTGGCGGAAGAGCGCCGGGCCCGAAGAGCTGAGGCGTACCGCGATCGCCAGCCCCAGCAGCAGCGGGGAGAACAGCAGCAACAGCAGTCCGCCGACGACCCGGTCCACGACCGCCTTGGCCGCACGTACCCAGAGCGGCGCCCGCGAGGAACGCAGGTGCAGCAGCTGGTGACCCGCGAACCGGGTCGGCTGCACCCGATGCGGGGCCACCCCGTCGAATCCGGTCTGCACCGCCAATGCCGTGTGAGTGCCCTCGAGCGCCCACCCGATCTGGCGCAACTGGTGCTCCCCCAGTCCGGCACCGGGGACGGTCACCACCATGTCGGCGCGGTACTCGATCAGGGCCCGCGTCAATTCGACGACGGTCTGCACCTCTCCCTCGTGCGTCTCGGGCGTCGGGCGTCGATCGGTCATCGACTGTGCGTCGGCCACCACACTGCCCACCACCAGGACCCGAGGGTTCCGCGCGTACCGGGCGACGTGTTCGGCGATATCACCGGCACTGCCCACCAGCACCACCCGCTGCCTGACGGGCACCGCCCGGCGGAAGACGGCACCGGCCAAGGTGACCCCGCCTCCGGTCAGGCTCAGCGCCAGGGCCGCGCCCAGGTCTGCGCGGTCCAGCCACCCGAACACGGAGCCGACGGCGGCCGCCGCGAAGGGGATCGTCATGTCCCGGAGGACCTGCTCGGTACGAGGCAGTCCCGGATACACACTCTGACGTCCGTAGGTGTAGTTGATCCCCACCGTGACGCAGACCACGAACAGGCTCAGGCCCGGGGCGGCTCTCAGCAGCCAGGCCACCAGGAACATCGCCGCGACCACGAGTCCCAACTCGGCAGGCAGGGCCCACCGGCGCCAGAATTGGGAGTCCAGGGCCTCCGAGACCGATTGCTCCGTATGCCGTATCGCCCGCAACCTCGGACCGGCGTCGAGTGCCTCACCCGGATCTCTGCCCGAAGCGCCGGTCGTCCCGGTCTCCCGGTCTCGCTCGGACACCCTGATCGCCCCCGCGATCGGTGTACCGGACATGCTTGTGCTCACCACTCAATCCCCCGATTGTAGAGTCGCCACCGCACCCTCCCCGGTGCTGAGACGACCTGTGGTGACGTTATGTCCGCCGGCCGGGGGATTTCATGCCCGATATCGGGGACAAAGCATCATCGGGTCCCCGAATCCGTCCGATTCGTCGGTTCCCGTTATCGAATCAGCGGTTGAAGCGTTGCTGGGTCTGCTCCAGGCCCTCACTGACCAGGCACTCCACCGCATCGGCGGCGTCTCCCACCTGGAACGGCAGTTCCTTGCGTTCCACGCTCGAGTAGTCGCTGAGCACGAAGTCGGCGACCTCCTGGCGACCGGGCGGGCGGCCGATCCCGGCCCGGACCCGGTAGAAGTCTCCGGTCCCCAGGGAGCCGCGCATCGACTTCAACCCGTTGTGGCCGTTGTCGCCGCCGCCGAGTTTGGTGCGCAGGGTGCCGAAGTCGATGTCGAGCTCGTCATGCACCGCGATGATGTGGTCGGGCTTCACCTTGTAGAAGCCGGCCAACGCCTTCACCGGCCCGCCGACCTCGTTCATGTAGCCACGGGACTTGGCCAACACCACGCGCGGCCCGGGGCTGCCCGGTGTCCCCAGACGGCCCTCGACCACGTCGGCTCGGCCGGACTTGTGCGATCGAAATCCGGAGCCCATCCGGCGGGCGAGTTCGTCCACGACCAGATATCCGACGTTATGCCGGTTGCCCGCGTACCTGGGTCCTGGATTGCCCAGGCCCACCACCAGCCATACCTCGGGGTCAGTCGACGTCATGGCGCGATTATCCCGGCCCCGCACTGCCGAGCGGACCCAACCCCCAGATTCCCTTGCGGATCGCAGCCGAAATGCGCGATGGCGCCGAGGGAGACCCCGGCGCCATCGCTTGGCTTCGTCCGCTATCAGGCGGTGGCTTCCTCGGCACCGTCCTCGGTGGCGGATTCCTCCACGACCTCGGCGGCCTGCTCGGTCACGTTGACCACCAGGGCGGTCGGGTCGGTCAGCAGCGTGCTGCCCTCGGGCAGCGGCAGGTCACCGGCCAGGAACTGGGTACCGGCCTCGGCACCGGCGATCGAGACCTCGATGTGGTCGGGCACGTTGGTGGCCTCGACCTGGATCTCGAGCTCGGCCAGGTCGGTCACGACCAGGGTGCCCCGGATGGCCTCGCCCACGATCTGGATCGGAACGAAGACGGTGACCTTCTCGCCACGGGTCACGGCGAAGAGGTCGACGTGCTCGATCAGCCGACGGATCGGGTCGACCTGGACATCCTTGATCAGCGCGAGCTGCTCGGCGCCCTCGATGTCGAGCTCGATCAGCGCGTTGGAACCACCGTTGCGGATCGCCATCATGGTGACGTGACCGGGCAGCGTCAGGTGGATCGGGTCGTTGCCGTGTTCGTAGACGACAGCGGGGATCTTGTTGTCGCGCCGGATCCGGCGGGCGGCACCCTTGCCGAATTCGGTGCGCTTCTCGGCTGCGATCTTCTCGGCGGACATGTGGTTCTCCTTGCGGCGTTCGTGGCCGCTCGGTGCGGCCGTGAGGGCGGTGCCGCCGGAAACAGAGAAGGACCGTCCCGACATGGTCGGGTACGGCCCAAAGGAGTCCCGCCACGTCGATCACGGAGCGACGTGACGGATCACGACCTCCCTCGCCGGGGCAACCTGAGCAGTTTAGACCCACTGCGCGCCCACCTCCCAATCCGGCCACGGCCACCTGGGGCAGGGCGACTCCAACCATCGTCGCGGTGTGCAGTGACGACTATCGTCGCGGTGTGCCCCTGACACTGCCCGAAGCCCGTACCCGTTCCGGCCTGGTCCACGACGTCGTGGCCGACATCCACCTGGACCTGACCGAGCCCGATCGGTATCTGGTCGAGGCGACGCTCTCGTTCGGCTGCCGCAGCGTCGGATCGAGTACGTTCCTGGAACTCGTCGGTGCCCGGGACCTTCAGGTCAGCACCGCCGAGGGAGTCGGCCACGACTACGACGGCGAGCGGATCACCCTGACCGGGCTCGCCGAGCACAACGAGGTCACACTGGTCGCCCGGATGCCCTACGTCACCGACGGGGACGGGATGACCGCGGTCACCGACCCCGCCGATGGGGAGCGGTACGTGTGCTCCTACACGGCGATGGACATCGCGCATCGGGTGATTCCCTGCTTCGACCAGCCTGACCTGAAGACGATCTTCAAGGTATCGGTGAGCGGACCAGCGCACTGGACGGTCCTGGCCAACGGCCCGGCACTGGACCACGACGGGACCCGACGGAACTTCGGGGCCACTCCCCCGATCTCGTCCTACCTCTTCTTCGTCGCGGCCGGACCGTGGACCTCCTTCACCTGGGACGAACCGTATTCCGGCGCTCCGGGCGGCTCGTTGCCCTTCGGTTGGCACGCCCGTGCCTCTCAGGCCGACGCTCTGGCTCGGGAGGCGGTCTGGCTGCGCGACCTGACCTCGAAGGCATTCGCGCACTACACCTCGATATTCGATGAGCCCTATGCCTTCGCCGACTATCAGCAGGTCTTCTCGCCCGGCCTCAACTGGGGCGCCATGGAGTTCCCGGGCTGCGTGGCCTTCCGGGACGAGTACCTGACGCCGGGAGAGCCGACCGCGATCCAGCGGCAGGCGCTCGCCTCGGTGGTCTGTCACGAGATGGCCCACATGTGGTTCGGCGACCTGGTCACCATGCGCTGGTGGGAGGACAGCTGGCTCAACGAGTCCTTCGCCGATTTCATGGGGTACGAGGTCTCGGCCCGGATCGGTGAGTCGGACGGCTGGACCAATGCCGCGCTGACCCGCAAGCCGACCGCCTACGCCGCCGACTCCCGTCGCTCCACGCACCCGATCGCCGAGGATGCGGAGAACCTCATCGATGCCGACACCGCGTTCGCCAATTTCGACATGATCACCTACGCCAAGGGCAACGCCGTCCTCCGGCAACTGGTCACCTGGCTGGGCGAGGAGGACTTCCTGCGCGGGGTCAACGCGCACCTGTCCGCGCACCCGTTCGGCAACGCCACCCTGGCCGACTTCCTCGACGCCCTGGCCTCCAGCACCGATCGTGACGTGCGGACGTGGGCCGAGACCTGGCTGCGCAGCACCGGCTTCGACACGATCCGACTCCGCCCCGATGCCGATGGGGTACCCACACTGACCCGGCTGGGCAGCCGACCGCACCCCCTCGCCCTGACCGCGTTCGACGACGCGCTGCGCGCACGGCTGCAGCGCCTGGAGCACCTGTGCCCAGGCGACTTCGCCGCCGTGCGTCGGCAAGTCGACATCCTGGCCACCGCATTCGCGCCGGCCTGTTGATCAACGCCATGCTGATCCTGACGGGCT
>CAYNFY010000094.1:0-16711 GCA_964396585.1 uncultured Nocardioides sp. | reverse complement strand
GGAGCGAACCCGAACGCGGAAAGGAACTTGTCTGCGGCGAGCACCTGGGTGTCCCCGCCACCGGCGGGGGCAACAGACACCTGGACACTCGATCCGGTATCGGTGACGCTCTGCACGGCGGTGGAGGTGAGCACCTTGACCCCGAGCTTCTTGTAGTGCCTGGCGAGCTCCTTGGACACGTCCGCGTCCTCGGCCGGAACCATCCGGTCCGCGTACTCGACGATGGTGACGTCGACGCCGAAGTTGGCCAGCACGTAGGCGAACTCCACGCCGATCGCGCCGGAACCACCGATGATGATGGAACCGGGCAGGTTCTCGTCGAGGATCTGCTCCTCGTACGTGACCACGTTGCCGCCGATCTCGACTCCGGGGATGGTCCGCACGGTCGCACCGGTGGCGATGATCAGGTGGTCGAACGTGTATCCCTGCACCGCACCGTCGGCGGCCTTGACGTCGATGCTGCTCGGACCGCTCAACGTGCCCAGGCCGTTGATCTCGGTGATCTTGTTCTTCTTCATCAGGTAGTGCACGCCCTTGACGATCCCGTCACTGACCTGGCGCGACCGCTTGTACGTCGGCCCGTAGGCCATCGTGGCGTCACCCTCGATGCCGAACTTGGCCTTCTCGTGGGTGAGCGTGTGGGCGAGTTCCGCGTTCTTCAGCAGAGCCTTGGACGGGATGCAGCCGACGTTGAGGCAGACACCTCCCCAATACTTCTCCTCCACCACGGCGACCGTCTTGCCGAGCTGGGCGGCGCGGATCGCTGCGACGTAACCGCCGGGGCCGGCGCCGAGAACGAGGACATCGAAGTGCGAAGCAGACTCAGTCACGGCCTCCAGCCTAGACCCGGCACGTGCTCCCGGCACTATGGGGCCGATACCCTGCCTTGCGTGACCTTGTACGCGGCGTATGGGACCAACCTCGACCCGGCCCGAATGGGCGAACGCTGCCCGCATTCTCCCCTGGAGGGTACCGGGTGGCTCACCGGCTGGCGCCTCACCTTCGGTGGGGAGGAGCACGGCTGGGACGGCGCCTTGGCCACCATCGTGCAGGATCCGTTCGAGCAGGTCTTCGTGGCGGTCTACAACGTCACCGACGAGGACAAGAAGGCGCTGGACGGCTGGGAGTCAGCCGACACCGGGCTGTACCGCAAGACCAAGGTGCGAGTCGCCATGATGAACGGCGAGGTGGTGGCCTGGGCGTACGTGCTCGATGCCTACGAAGGCGGATTGCCCTCGGCCTCCTACCTTGGCGTGCTCGCCGACTCAGCAGAGGCCGCGGCCGCTCCCGATGACTACGTCAACTCACTGCGGATGCGGCCCTGCCGTTCGATCGGCATGTAATCGGCAGGTAGCGGATCGCGCTGCCTTCCGCGCCGGTTGCGACCGCCCGTACGGGGCGCTCATAGCGGCACACCCGCGAACGGCCCCTCTTCAGAAGTCGAGGATCTCGTCGAGTTCATCGCGACTCATCCCGCTGGCCAGGAGGACATCGGCGGCCAACGACCTGATCTGGGAGGCCACCGCGGCAAGGTTGAGGGTGAGCACGTCGTCCACCGAGGTGACCGCCAGTCGAACCGACCCGATCAGGGCCTCACGAGTCGCCTCCGCCTCGGCCCCGGCGGCCAGTTCACTCTCGTAGAGATGCACGCCGTGGGCTAGAGACTCCACAGCGACGGCGAGTCGGTCAGGGCATTGTTCGCCCAACCGCAGCAGGGTGCCCGTGCGGCGGGCCAGTACCCGAGCATCCCGGATGGCGTTGTCGATATCGAATAGGACGGCCGCGTACCGTTCGACTGCCTCACGCTGACCCCAACGCCAGGGGGAGAGGGCCGCGATCTCCGCCACATTGCCGGCCGTGTTCAGTGCCGCATTCACCTGGTTCTGCAATCCCCGGGCACTGGCCAGGGCCGTCTCAGCCGGTTCGGGCGCGCCGTCGCGCATGGCGGCGGCAACCCCTGACAGCACATGCTCGAGTCGGGTCAGCAGCGGCCGGACCTCATGGTCGATGTCGCGAACCGCGTTGCGGGGCAGCAGCAGGATCATGGCCAGACCGCACAGCCCACCGACCAGCGCGTCCAGAAACCGGCTGAGCGCCGGATTGCCGACGCCGGCGACCGGGATGACGGCCGCCAGCAGCACAGCCGAGTTGGTGGCCTGGGTCAGCGCCACTCCCTTGAGTCCGGCGAAGATCGACAGCGTCGTGGTGAGGACCACGACCAGAGCCAACTGCCACGGACCGCGACCGATGGCTAGGACCAACAGTTCTCCGACCAGCACGCCGAAGGCAACGCCGAGGATCATCTCGACGAGTAGCCGACCGCGCATCCCAACCCCGGCGAGCAGCACGATGACAGCGGCTACCGGCGCGAAGAATGCCTGCTGGTGACCCAGCACATGGGTAGCGAACGCGAAAGCACCCGACGTGGCCAGACCCAGTCTCAGCAGGGTGCGCCAGCGCCGCCGCACCATATCGACCCGGTCGGCGAGGGTCAGGCCGGGCCGAGGCACTCGTACTCTGGGTAGCCGGTCTCGCCAGGGGTTCGCCTCCACCATGTGACGAATCCTTCGTCACCACTCGGCGGCAGGCAACTCCGTCCCACGCCTCGTCAGGAGAACCTGTGGGGGGTCTACTCACGTCCACGTTCGGAGCCCTGACGATCACTCGCGAGTCACGTCGCGGTGTGGCACACCGCCTCGACGTTGTTCCCCTCCGGGTCGCGCACGAACGCGCCGAAGTAGCCGGGGTGGTACTCGGGCCACAACCGCGGCTCGTGCAGCACCTCGGCGCCCGCAGCGACTGCCTCGTCGAACCAGGCCCGAACCGTGTCGGCATCCGGCGCGGAGAAGGCGATGTGCACCTCGCGGTTGGGGCCGACCCCCTCGAAGGTCGAGATCCAGAAGCCCGGTGACTCGGTGCCCCAGCCGATCGCGTGCGGGGTGAGGTCGATCAGGCGGGAGTGACCGAGTACCGCCAGGGTCCGGTCATAGAAGGCAGCGGCGACGTTCAGATCGCCGACATTGATTCCGTAGTGATCCAGCATGCCTCGATCCTGCACCCGGGCACCGACAATTGTCGCGACAAGCGGCCGGGGCACCTACGATCGTCGGGTGACCCAGACCGATCCCTTCGCCCTGGCCGACGAGGCTGCCACCGCACTGCGAGAGCTCACCGGGGTGCCCTCCCACGACATCGCCCTGGTACTGGGATCCGGCTGGTTACCCGCGGTGGATGCCCTCGGCACAGCCGACGCCGAGATCGACACCACCGATCTGCCCGGCTTCCATGCCGCCGGGGTGGCCGGGCATGCGGGCAAGATCCGCTCGATGGAGGTGGGAGGAAAGCAGGTTCTGGTGTTCCTGTCCCGTACCCACTTCTACGAGGGCAAGGGAGTACGCGGGGTGGTACACCCGGTGCGCACCGCCGCCGCTGCCGGTTGTCGGGCGATCGTGTTGACCAACGGGTGCGGCGGGCTCAAGGAGACCTGGTCACCCGGCACTCCGGTGCTGATCAGCGACCACATCAACTTGACCGCGACCTCCCCCATCGAGGGCGCCAACTTCGTGGACCTGACCGATCTCTACAGCCCTCGGTTGCGTGCTCTGTGCAAGCAGATCGACCCCACCTTCGAGGAGGGTGTCTACGTCCAGTTCCCCGGCCCGCACTACGAGACTCCGGCCGAGATCGGCATGGTGCGCGCGATCGGTGGCCACCTGGTCGGGATGAGCACGACGCTCGAGGCGATCGCGGCCCGCCAATCCGGGCTGGAGGTATTGGGGATCAGCCTGGTCACCAACCTGGCTGCCGGAATCAGTGGCGAGCCGTTGAACCATGCCGAGGTCCTCGAAGCCGGTCGTTCCGCCGCCACCCGGATGGGTGATCTGCTCGGAGAGCTGGTCCCCCGGATCTGATCTACCCGCTTCCCGGCCCCGGACGTCATACGAACGGTGGCCTAAGGACCACCGTTCGTATGACGTCCAGGACAGGTCGGAGCATGGGGTACGTGGTGGACGCCTTGGCCCGAGGATGGTGCGGCCGACTAGGTTTGGACGCATGGCTACCACTGCATTCAAGGGATCCCCTGTCCAGACCGTCGGCGACCTTCCGTCCGTAGGCGCCCCGGCCCCCTCCTACGACCTGGTCGGCAACGGCCTGTCCCAGGTCACGCCCGACACCGCCACCGGCAAGCGTGTCGTACTGAACATCTTCCCGAGCCTCGATACGGGCGTCTGCGCCGCCAGTGTGCGCAAGTTCAACGAGCTCGCTGCGGGCCTGGACAACACCGTCGTCCTCAACGTCTCGGCCGACCTCCCGTTCGCGCAGGGTCGCTTCTGCGGCGCCGAGGGTATCGAGAACGCCGAGGTCGGCTCGACCTTCCGCTCCTCCTTCGGCGCGGACTACGGCGTCACCATGACCGACGGTCCGCTGGCCGGTCTCCTGGCCCGCTCCGTCGTGGTCGTGGACACCGACGGCACCGTCAAGTACACCCAGTTGGTCGACGAGATCACCACCGAGCCCGACTACGACGCTGCCGTCGCGGCTCTCGGCTGATCGAACCCCCGTCACGGCCAACGGCCGGTCTCCCCTACGGGAGACCGGCCGTTGGTCATGGGCTGGAAGAGACTCAGCGCTTCAGCTTCTTGCTGGCCTTCTTGTAGTTCTTGTCACCGGTGTACTTGATGGTGACCTTCTTGGTGCCCTTGGGTGCCTTGAAGGTCGCCTTGCCGTTCTTCACCTTGGCGGTGATCTTCTTGGCCTTCTTCTTGCCTGCGATCTTGATGGTCACCTTCACCTTACCGGTGGCCTTGGCCTTGTTCTTCGCCTTGGCGATGGTCACCTTCACCTTGCCGGCCTTCTTGGCCGTCGGCTTCTTGACCCACTTGGCCTTGGTCTTGGCCTTCGCCTTGACAACCGGATCGGGCGTGGTGGCCCCGGTGTACTTGATGCTCAGCGCGGTCTCGGTGTCCAGTGCCGTGCTGGTGTGCTGGTGCCCCTGCCAGGTGTAGAGGGAGTAGGCGACGCCGGGCTTCAGGGCCGTCAGGTCGACGGAGAACGAGCCGCTGAAGGCTCCATCCGTGATCGCACCGGTCGCCCCCGGGAAGGCTCCGTAGGCATGTGCATCGATGAAGGCCTCCATTCCTTCCCGCGAGGAGACGTCCGGTAGCGAACCGCTAGGGGCGATCCCCACGTAGACGCCCTGGAAGTTGGCGTCACCGCCCACGAAGTTGCCGGTCTGGTAGGACACCGTGGTACGGGTTCCCACCGTGGTTGTCTTCACGCCCACGGCCGGACTGGTACCGGCCCAGAAGCCCGCCGGGCGCTTCTTCGGCTGCTCGGTTTCCGAGGTCTGCCTGAAATGCCCCTGGACCCCGGGAACGAGTCCGTTGAAGAGATCCTCCGCGAAGTCCTGGCTCGCTGCAGCATTCCAGCCGAATTCGGTCGAACCGGTCACCGGCACCTCGAGCACCTTGACCCGCACCGGGGACACGCTGGCCGCCGGAGCCTGGCCGGATTCCGCGTTGGCGGACGAGACAGTGGCCGATAGCACGGCGTCCCCGTCGGGCCGTACCGTCACACTCGGATCTGCGACGGTCACCGAGTAGTACTCGGTCGGCCCCATCACGAACGCGCCCTTGACCGATCCGCCGTAGTTGAAGGTGTAGGTGCCGTTGTCGATCGTGGCACTCTTCCGCGGGAAGGTGAACGTCTTGGTTTCGGTATCGACCGTCACTCCACCGGTGACTGTGCGGGTACTCAGGTGATCGAAGTACTGCTCGTTGACGCCCCAGGTGAGGGTATCTGTGATCGGCGCAGCCTGCGAAGGTGCGGAAGCGGCCAGTACCAACGTGGTTCCACCAACCATGGTGGCGACACTTGCGGCAACGATGCGCCGCGTGTGACTCGTCAGGATGGACATATGGTTCCTCTCGGATTGTTGCCTCGGGGAAGAGGCACCGGATGGGTTGAGGTCAGGAGCGAGCGAGAGCTCGCGGGAGTGGAATGGCAAGCAACCCGGCTGCTACCAGAAGCAGACCCGCGGCACCCCACCACCAGCCGACAGCCGGCTGGGACTCGGCTGCGGTAGCTGCTGAGCCGGGTGCTGCCAGGGCCACCAGGGCGGTGCTGGCCGGCAACTGCGTCACGCCTGCGACGAGAGCCGCTGAGGGAGCCTCACCGATGCCGGGCGCTGTCGGGTCCAGAGGTGGTGCGGGAGGCTCGATCGGCCCAGCAGGTGGCGCCGGAGGTTTCGGGATCGAGATCTGTCCGTCATCGGTCCCGTCATCCTTGTCACCCTTCGGCTTCGAACCGGGCTTCGGTGCCGGTGGTTCACTACCGGCGAAGGTCACACTCATCTGGTTGGGAGACTTGTAGAGGTCGAGTGAACTTCCCGAGGTGTACCAGTAGGAGCCGATCCCCAGCTTCTCGGCGAAGGACACGAAACTCTGTGGGAACGAGCCCCACCCGGCGGTGTCCCTGTTCTGCTTCGGAGACACCCCGTCGACCTGGATGCCCTTCCATGCCGGTTCCACGGTGAAGGAAGTGGTCCTGAGTGTCACCCGGGGCAGATCCGCGAGGGTCACGGTTCGGGGCTCGATCAGTTCCCACGTGGTCTGGGTCTCCTGATCCGACCCGTAACCGGTCACGGTGGCGGTCAGCACACCCACGCCATCGGTCACACTCAACTTCGGATCCGAGATCTGGAATCGGGTCAGCCCGGAGTAGTAGTAGAGGCTGATCGTCCCCTTCCAGGTAATGCTGGCGGTTCTATTCGCAGCATCCAGGGTTCCGCTCCCGCCTGCGAAAGCCGCCTGTAGATCGGGGTCCGCTCCCTTGGCGAAGATGTCCTTCGCCTCCGCGGTTCGCCATCCCGTGCCGGTTGCCGACTGGATCGCTACGGACCCCAGGCTGGCCCGCCAGTTCTTGGGCGCCAGGGTTCCTTGTGCCGGGTTCACCGGCCCGGCCGAGAAGAAGTTCACCCCGGAGAAGGTCCGTCCGCTTGCCTCCGAGTTGATGCCCCAGTGAAGCGTCGCCCCGGTGACGGAGGTGTCCTGCTGACAGGAACAGCCGCTCGGTGACGGGCTGGGAGCCGGCACCTCTGTCGGATCCGACGTGGGCTCGGACGTGGGCTCGGACGTGGGCTCGGAACTGGGATCCGACGTCGGCTCGGATGTGGGTTCGGAACTGGGATCCGACGTGGGTGTGATCGTCTCGGTGGCGTCTACCGAGGGCGACGAGGTGTCGGCTGTCGCCCGGGGCAGGCCCGTCATCAAGAGAGCTATCGCAACCACCAGAAGCAGCACGATCGCAACAACCCGGGCCGGACCGACCCGGCGGAGACCCTCAGGCATGACGTCGCCTCCGGCTGGTGAACAGGCGACCTCCCGCCACCACCACCAACAGTGCCGCCAGGCCGGTGAGCCCGATCGCGAACCGGCCCTCGGTCGTGTCGACGGCCGACTTCGACGTGGTGCTCGCGGATGCCAGCGCGCTGGCATCCGAGGTCGGCGCCGCGCCCTCGGCCACGGCGAAGTTCAAGGTAGGGGCCTTGTTGATCCCGAAGACCCGGAGCTCGTGGGTACCGCCGCCGATAGCGGCGGGAACCTGCAACACTCCGGCGAAGGTTCCGTCTGCCGCGACCAGGAACGGACCGGCAGCGGCCGCCCCGTCATCGAGCACCACGGTGACCTGGCGTCCGGGGGTCAGACCCGCGGCACGGAAGGACAACGCCGCCCCGGCTCGGGCCGAGGCCCGGTCGATGGCCAGTCGCGGCTTACCGCGCGGCCCCGGAGCGGGGGGCACCGACGCGGGCCCACCTGTCGTGTTCGGATCGCTCGCCGTCGAGCTCCCGTCCGATGACTGGTCAGTCCCATCGGTAGCGGACCCAGCGTCTCCCGATCCGCTCGACCCCGTCTGGGAGGTCGCCGTCCCCTCGACGAACCGCACCGGGGTGAAGGTCTCGTTGTTCGCATTGTTCAGACCGTGTGCTCCCACGGTGATGATGCCGCACTGCACCTTGGTGCAGTCGATGGTGGTGGCCTTGCCGTTGCGATCGGCGGCCTTGAAGACGGCCCCTGGAACAGTCATGGTGGTCGACCAACCGCCGTTGGCCGACATGGTGCCGCCGTTGGCTTCGGCCGCGGTCGACGACCCGGCGAAGGCCACGTACTTCTGGTAGCCGTGGTTCTTCGCCGACTCGGTGTCCGGGACGTAGAAGTAGTCCTTCCCGGTGATCCCACCTTGGCTGGGGCGCCAGCCGCCCTTGACGGTACCGAAGAAGAGGTAGATGCCGCCCCGACCGCCCTTGATCGACTGGAAACCTGCCCCGGAGACCTTCACCGTGGTGGCATAGGTGGGGTCGGCCACTGCCGCCCCCTGCGAATTGGCGACTCGAACCGACGAGGCAGCCTGGGCCGGCCCCCCGAGTGTCACCAGGGCGGTCAGGCCCAGCCCCAGCGCAGCGGTACCAGCGGCCGTGCGCCGCAGAATCGTGTTCACGACACGCATGTCGCCTCCTTGGCGTCGGTGGCCCGGGACAGGGGCACGGCCCTTCCGCTCCGAACCGGGACCACGAGCAGGCGTCCGCCGTGATCGATGACATCGACGGGGTGCTCGTACACCTCGCCGAGCAGTTCTGAGGTCAACACCTCATGGGGTGCGCCCTGGGCCCGCAGCCGCCCCCGGGCCAGCACGCAGATCCGGTCGGACCAGGCCGCGGCTAGAGACAGGTCGTGCAACACCACGACCACGCAGGCGCCCTCGTCGGCCGCTGTTCGGGCCAGGCTCAGCAGCTGCTCCTGGTGCCGGATGTCCAGCGCGGCGGTGGGCTCGTCGAGCAGCATCACCGGCGTCTCCTGGGCCAGTACCCGGGAGAAGCTGGCTCGGGCCTGCTCGCCACCGGACAGAGTCGGGAAGGTACGTATCGCCAGGTGACTGGTCTCGGTACGAGCCATCGCGCCGCGCACCACCTGCTCGTCGTGGTCCTCGCGCTCGGTTCCGTGCCAGGGCGCCCGACCCATCGCCACGAACTCGTGCACCCGGAATCCGAACGAGAGTGCCTGGTGCTGCAGCATCACAGCCCGCTCTCGGGCCAGTTGCCTGGGCTTGATGCCGGAAAGGTCGGACTCTTTGAGCTGCACGCTGCCGCTGGCCGGAGTCAGGTCACCGGCCAGTACCGACAGCAGAGTGGACTTGCCGGCGCCGTTCGGTCCGACCAGGGCGACCAGTTCACCTGGCGCCACACTCAGGCTGACCTCGCTCAGCAGCGTGGCCTCGCCGATCCGGACCGTGACGTCCGTGGCCTGCAGACTCATGCCCAGCCTCCTGCCTGCTTGCGGGTCCGGCGGATCAACCAGAAGAAGATCGGACCGCCCACCAACGAGGTCAGCATCCCGATCGGCAGGTCGGCATAGGCCACCGCCGTGCGCGCCCAGAGGTCGGCGCTGACCAGCAGCAATGCGCCACCCAAAGCGCTGGCCGGGAGCAGCACCCGGTGGCCGGGGCCGGTCACCAGCCGGACCAGGTGCGGAACCACCAGGCCGACGAACGCGATGGTGCCGGCGAACGACACGGCCGCCGCGGTCAGTAGCGCCACCAGCACGATGCAGAAGAGGCGCAGCCGTTCGACGTCGACACCGACATGCCGGGCAGCCCGGTCCCCCAGTGCCAACAGGTCCAGTTGTCGAGCCACCAGTGCCACCGCGAACAACCCGACCGCGACGAATGGGGCCACCACCGCCACCTCCTGCCACCGGGTCCCGTTGAGGCTGCCCAGGGTCCAGAAGACGATCTCCTCACGGGCCGAGGTGTCGCCCATGAACATCAGGAAGGCGAGCCCCGCCTGGGCCATCGCATTGATCGCGATCCCGGTCAGCACCAAGGTGACCACTTCGGTACGACCACCGCTGCGCGACAACAGGTAGATCAGCATCGTGGTGACCAGGCCACCGATGAAGGCCAGGATCGGGGTCGACCAGGCGCCGGCGAAGTTGAGACCGAACACGATGCCGATCGCGGCGCACATGCTCGCGCCCGAGGACACTCCGATCACACCGGGTTCGGCCAGCGGGTTACCGAAGATGCCCTGCATCAACGCACCGGCACAGGCCAGCGAGGCACCGACCAGGATCGCCAGCGCGATCCGCGGGAAGCGGACCTGCCACAGGGTGTTGTCCCCCTGCGGGTGCTGCGGCATGGTGCCGATGTCCAGGCCGATCTTGTGGAAGAACGAGCCGAGCACCTCACCCGGGCTGATATCGAGCTGACCGCTACCGGCCGAGATCACCGACATCACCACCAGGGCGATGGTCAGTCCCGTGATCAGCAGTGCCGGGCGGCGGCTGCGCCGGGGCGCGACGGACGACTCCGGCAGATCGGGAACCGATGAGACCAAGGCTGGTTCGGCGGTGGCTGTCACTTGATCGACTCCGGCGCGTAGATCGCCACCGCCAGCGCGTTCAGTACCTGCGGGGTGAGCGGTCCGTAGCCGAGGATCTCGGAATCGTTCATGTCCACGATCCGGCGATTCTGTCCGGCGGGGGTCTGCTCGAGTGCGGGCAGCCGCTCCATCAGCCCCTCTACACCGCCGGCCGACTCGATACCCTTGCTCATCATCAGGATCAGTTCGGGCTGGGCTGCGATCAGCCCTTCGTCGGTCACCGGCTTCATGCCCTTCCAGTTGATCTCGCCGGCCACGTCGTACAGACCCAGCGACTCGATCAGAGCGTCGGCTCCGGAGTCCTCGCCGAACATGTAATAGACACCCGCGTTGCCGCGCACATAGAGGAAGACCGTGCGCAGTCTGTCCCGGTCGGCGGCAGGCGCCACCTTGGCGATCTTCGCCTGAACGTCCTTGATCTCGGACTCGGTGCGCTGAGCGAGCTTCTTGCCCTGATCGGGCACGCCCATCGCATCAGCGATCTCCTCGGTCAACGAGCCCACGTTCCTCAGGCTCCGGTCGGAGTCGACCACGACCACCGGGATCCCGGCATCGCGCATCTGCAGGACGACATCCCAGGGGCCGAGCGAGGTGTCGGTGATGATCAGCGTCGGATCCAGGGCGAGGATTCCCTCCGCCGACAGGTCGTGCCCACCCTGGGTCACCGTCGGCAACTTCTTCGCCTCGTCGAACTGGGTGGAGATGTCGCGACCGACCAACTGGTCTCCCAGCCCCAATTCGAAGATCGTGCGGGCCAGAGTCCCGTTGAGGTCGAGGGCCAGAGTCCGACTGGTGTCCTTGACCGTCACCTTGGTCCCCTGGTGATCGGTCAGGGTCACCGGCAATTTCTGGGCCGGATCCTCGGCGATCGGGTCGAGGCCGTCGTCCGCCGGCACCGCGGTAACCGGGCCCTTCCAGTCGCGCACATTCGTCAACGGAGTGACGTCCGAGAGGTTGGGGGCCGCCGACTTCGCGTCCTCAGCACCCGAGCCCGATTTGCCGGAATCGATCCCGCAGGCCGCCAATGCCACCACCATGAAACCCGTCACTACGAGGGACAGCAGCACGGACATGGGGCGGGCGGGGCTGCGCATCGGCACTTCTTCCTACGGGGTCGGGATTCGGTGCCACCGAAGCTCCGCACATGAGATCCGTCGGGCCCGAGCCGACCGAGTGAGTTAGGCTGACCTTAGGTAGCGTTGCCTAACGTAACACAGGGTAGGCTAACCTCCAGATTGCCGTTCCAGTCTCGGGACAAACCTCCAAGGAGCATCGAATGACCGCCGTCGACACCCCGACCCTGACCCCCTTGAGTGTGCAGATGCGCGAGGGATCCCAGGCCGAGCACACCGCTGCGGAGGGGTCGAATTTCATGGAGGAACTGCTCGGCGGGCGGGTCAACGAACGCGGCTACGCCGAGTACCTGCACCGATTCCTCGGGGTCTACCAGTCGCTGGAAAGCGTCGGTCGCGAACACGTGGCGAACAGCACCGCCGCGGCGGCCCTGATCGACGCAGCCCTGGACCGTGAGGGTCCGATCACCCGGGATCTCGCGTTCTGGTCGAAGGGCGCGATCACCCCTGAGACACCGTTGAACAGCCCCGCCACGGAGGCCTACCGGGCACGCGTGGAAGCGGCGGCCGGCGACCCGTTGAAGTTCATCGCCCACCACTACACCCGCTACCTGGGCGACCTCTCGGGCGGTCAGGCCATCGGTCGCATCCTCGGTCGCGCGTTCGGGCTGGAAGCTGGGCAGGGAGTGGACTTCTACGAGTTCCCCACCATCGAGAAGGTCAAGCTCTACAAGGACAACTACCGCACCAATCTGGACGGTCTGGACCTGACTCCTGCCGAACAGACCGCGGTGGTCGCCGAGGTGAAGGTCGCCTTCGCCCTGAACCAGGCACTCTTCGATGAGCTGGCCGAGCGCCTGGACGAGTTCAAGCGCTGAAGCGCTCCCCCACTCTTCTTCTGGGGCCCGATCGGTTCGCCGGTCGGGCCCCAGAACGCGTACGCAGTCCGTCCGCCGTTCCGGGCGCTAATCTCGATCCATGACCGAGGCGATTGCGACCAGCGACCTACTGACACGGGCTCGGGCCTGGGTGGCCGAGGATCCCGATGAGGCGACCCGTGCGGAACTGCTGGCCCGGATCGATGCGGTCCAGGCCGGGGACGCCGAGGAGACGGTCGAGCTGGCCGATGCCTTCGCCGGCACCCTGGAGTTCGGCACGGCCGGGCTGCGCGGCAAGCTCGGACCCGGCCCCAACCGGATGAACCGGGTGGTGGTGATCCGGGCAGCGGCCGGGCTGGCCCGCTACCTGCTCGACCACGGCGCCGGTCCTGACGACTCGGTCGCTGTTGGATTCGACGCCCGCTACAACTCCGACGTCTTCGCCCGCGACACCGCCGAGGTGATCACCGGTGCCGGGCTGCGGGCCATCGTGATGCCGCGCACACTGCCGACTCCCCTGGTGCCATGGACCATTCTCGACCAGGGCTGTATCGCCGGGGTGATGGTCACCGCGAGCCACAACCCGCCCCAGGACAACGGCTACAAGGTCTATCTGGGTGACGGCAGTCAGATCGTGCCACCGGCCGACGCCGAGATCGCCCAACGGATCGCCGCCGTAGGCGCTCCGGCCGAGGTACCGCGCGGCGACGGCGGATCGGTGGTCCCCGAAGCGGTCGTCCAGCGCTACCTGGACACCACCGCCGCTCTCGTCGCCGAGGGACCTCGCGACGTCAAGATCGTCTACACCGCCATGCACGGGGTAGGCGGGGAGTCGGTGATGACCCTGCTGCCCCGCGCCGGATTCGGCGCGCCGATCCCGGTACCCGAGCAGTTCGAGCCGGATCCGGCCTTCCCGACCGTAGCGTTCCCGAACCCCGAAGAACCCGGCGCGATGGACCTGGCACTGGCCCTGGCCGTCGCCGAAGACGCCGACCTGGTGATCGCCAACGATCCGGACGCGGACCGCTGCGCGGCGGCGGTGCAGGACTTCGCCGACGACAACGGCACCTGGCGGATGCTGCGCGGTGACGAGGTCGGCGCGCTGTTGGCTCACCACCTGCTCTCACGTGGCAGGCAGGGGGTCTGGTCCACCTCGATCGTCTCCTCCTCACTGCTCGCCAAGTTGGCGGCGGCGGCCGGTCAGCCGTTCACCGAGACCTTGACCGGATTCAAGTGGATCGGGCGACTCGACAACCTCGCCTACGGGTACGAAGAGGCGCTGGGCTACTGCGTCGACCCGGAGCATGTCAAAGACAAGGACGGCGTCTCGGCGGCACTGATGCTGGCCGAACTCGCCGCCGCCACGAAGACGGCTGGACGAACCCTGATCGACATCCTCGATGACATCGCGCGAGCGCACGGCCTGCACGCCACCGACCAGCTTTCGGTGCGGGTCGAGGATCTGTCCCTGATCGACGCCGCCATGCAACGGCTGCGCTCCCAGCCACCCGCCCGACTGGGCGGCCTGGCGGTAGAGCAGGTCGAGGACCTGTCCACCGGTTCGGCCGATCTACCCCCGACCAACGGACTGCGCTACCGGCTGGCCGAGCACGGCCGGGTGATCGTGCGCCCCTCAGGCACCGAACCGAAGATCAAGTGCTACCTGGAGGTCGTGGTCCCCGTCGCCCCCGACGGCGACGTGACCGCTGCCCGAAGGGTTGCCGCCGAGAGGCTGACCGCACTCAAGCAGGATGTGGCCGCCGCCGCAGGACTCTGACACCCCACCCTCCCCGGTAGGTGTATTCAGAAGAGCAGGCTGAGCAGCAGGGCCAGGGCCAGCAAGGTGACGAGTGCGACGTGCCACCAGTTGGTGGTCTGTTCCACCTCGGAGGCCAATTCCCGCTGAGCATCGCTGCCGACTCGGATTCCGGCATGCTCGCGGGCTTCGTCCATCAGGTCGTTGATCCGGGTCTCGACATCCTTGGCCCGCAGCACATCTGTGTGGGGTCGATCAACGAAGTCCTCACCACGGAGCCGGGTCGTCTGACGTCGATGCAGCTGTCGTCGTGATTGGGAGATCACCGGGCTGAGGTACTTGTGATCACCCACCCGGAACAGCATCACGTGGATCAGCCTGGCCTCCTCGATCGCCGCCAACGGGAGCCGGATGGTGCGGAACATGTTGCGCATCACGACGGCACCGTGCTCGACCCGCAGTCCCGGGTACAGCACCGAGGTCCAACACAGTGCGACCACCAGCAGACCGGCCAGCACGGCCGAGAGGTTGAGGCCACCTCGCCCGGCGACGCCGGTCCCGACCAGGACCAGCCCCAACAGCACCCCGAGGGTCCCGGTGATCCGACCGTTGGTGGGTGGAAACCGTTCGACCGAACTCAAGTCGTTCGCGACCACGTCCACTCCTCCACTCGGGGATCTCCAGGGGCCCATATCCTCGCAGGCCGGTCCAGCACCGGTCACAGTCGGATCACACTCCCGCCATGCCAGCTCCTGGGCTGCCCCGAGTTGACGTGGCGACCCTATGCTGGGGAGGTGACCACCACAGCCTCTCAAACGAGTGAAGGCTCACGCCTCGACATCGGCGAGATCACGGCCTCCGATGCGTCGCTGCGCCGATTCCTGCACGGACTCCCCGGGGTCGACCAGGTCGGCGCCGAAGCCCGGGCCGCCGCATTGGGAACCCGTTCGATCAAGACGGATGCGAAGGCGTTCGCTCTGGACCTGGCGATCCGGATGGTCGACCTGACCACCCTGGAGGGGATGGACACCCCCGGCAAGGTTCGCGCTCTGGCCGGCAAGGCCCGGCGGCCCGACCCGATGGATCCGAGCTGCCCGTCTGTGGCTGCGGTCTGCGTCTACCCCGACATGGTTGCCAGCGCCAAGCAGGCCCTGGGCGAGGCCCCGATCAACGTGGCCGCGGTGGCCACCGCTTTTCCCAGCGGCAGGGCGGCTCTCGACGTCAAGCTGGCCGATACCACCGACGCGGTCGAGGCCGGGGCCGACGAGATCGACATGGTGATCGACCGCGGTGCCTTCCTGTCCGGCCGCTACCTGTCGGTCTTCGACGAGATCGTCGCGGTCAAACAGGCGTGTCGCCGCGCCGACGGTACCGACGCCCATCTGAAGGTGATCTTCGAGACCGGCGAATTGCAGACCTATGACAACGTCCGTCGGGCCTCGTGGCTGGCGATGCTGGCCGGTGGCGACTTCATCAAGACCTCCACCGGTAAGGTCCAGCCGGCGGCGACCCTACCGGTCACCCTGGTGATGCTGGAGGCGGTGCGAGACTGGTACCGGCTCACCGGCACCCGGATCGGGGTCAAGCCCGCCGGCGGGATCAGAACCTCCAAGGACGCGATCAAGTATCTGGTCATGGTCAACGAGGTGGCCGGCCCCGCCTGGCTCGACCCGCACCTGTTCCGGTTCGGCGCCTCCAGCCTGCTCAACGAGCTGCTGATGCAACGCACCAAGATGGCGACCGGCCGCTACTCCGGCCCCGACTACTTCACGCTGGACTGAACAAACGTTGGAAGGGAGTTCCCCCATGGTCAAGGTCCCCGAGCGCGCGGCGGCGTTCTTCGAGTACGCACCTGCCCCGGAGTCGCGCAGCATCGTCTCGATCAGCCCCAGCAACCGGCTGTTCATCGACGGCGAGTTCAGCGACGGCCACGGCGAGACGTTCAAGACGATCAATCCCGCCACCGAAGAGGTGCTGGCCGAGGTCTCCGGTGCGGACGAGAGCGACGTCGACCGCGCGGTCAAGGCGGCCCGACGCGCTCACAGCAGGGTCTGGGGCCCGATGAGCGGTGCCGAGCGGGCCAAGTACCTCTACCGGATCGCCCGGATCATGCAGGAACGGGCCCGGGAGTTCGCCGTGCTGGAGACCCTGGACAACGGCAAGCCGATCAAGGAGTCCCGCGACTTCGACGTGCCTACCGCGGCCGCCCACTTCTTCTACTACGCAGGCTGGGCCGACAAGCTCGAGTATGCGCTACCGGGTAAGCCGAACCCCGCCTCGCTGGGGGTCGCCGGGCAGATCATCCCGTGGAACTTCCCGCTGCTGATGTTGGCCTGGAAGATCGCCCCGGCCCTGGCCACCGGCAACACCGTGGTACTCAAGCCGGCCGAGACCACGCCGCTGACCGCACTGCTGTTCGCCGAGGTCTGCCAGCAGGCCGACCTGCCGCCCGGTGTGGTCAACATCATCACCGGGGCTGGCACCACCGGCCAGTCCCTGGTGGTACATCCCGACCTCGACAAGATCGCCTTCACCGGCTCCACCGAGGTCGGCCGGTCGATCGCGCGGA
>CAYNFY010000093.1:0-16818 GCA_964396585.1 uncultured Nocardioides sp. | reverse complement strand
CGACACCGCACAGGTCGGCGACGGGGACCCGCCGGGACTCGACCGTTCTGCCGCTATGCATACGGCGCCGGAGCGCCAGCAGCAATCGGTCGTCGAGCCGCAGGTGGTCGGATTATGAGTCTGTTGAACCCGGCCACCGCCTACCGCCGATCCACGTCGCGGCCGCGGATCCGCGTGGTCCTGCCGCTGGTCTGCGTCAGGGTCGATGACACAGGGGCCTTGCGCGTCACCGTCGATGACGAACCACTCTCCAACGATGCCTCGGCGTTCACGCGCAGCGAGCTGCGTCCGCTCCTGGATCGCATCGCCACCGAACACGATTCAGCGCTGCGCGTCGAGATCCACGAACCCGACGGCAACGTCTTCACCGACTTCCACACGCCGGAATCGACCGCCGCGCCTGAGCGCACTCCGGAGCCAGTCCGTCACGAACGCAGTGCCCACGACGGAAAGCCATCGGTGAGCGTGAAGGCAGGCTCTCTGACCGGCGAAGGCTTCCAACCCGGCGAAGAGGTCGTGGTCGCGATCGTCGTGCACCGCGCCCACAGCAACTCCGACGGCACGCTCGGCCTGCACCTGCCTGTGGCGCTACTCGACCGGACGGGCGGCGACGTCGTTCTCGTCGGCGAAGCGTCCGGGGCCACTCGGCCGAACCAGGACGATGCCCAGACAACGGGGCGCGAGGCCTCGTGAACACCGCTGGACGTCCGGTCGACGACACCCTGGTCAACCTCGCTCTCATCGCTATTGGAGTCGCCGGCGCCACTGCTGCACTCCTGCGCGGTGCCGCAGCACTCACCGCTTGGGTAAGTAGCACTGAGCAGCCGACCGCCGGCTGGGCATCCGGCATCCGAGTGCTCGGGGACCCGAACGACCCAGGCAGGGTCTTCGGAGCAGACATCTCACCCTGGACCTACTGGCCCACCCTCTCCGTACTCGTCGCCGCTCTGCTCACGACCGGGTTTCTGATCTGGCGCAAGGTCGACTCGCTACGCCACAAGACCCAGCACGACCCCCGCCGACTGGTCGGGGTCGCGACCCGCACCGACGTCGCCACCGTCGCGTCGAAGAAGGCGCTACTCGCACGAAGCAAGACCCTGCGCCCCAGCCTCACCAGCGCCCAGCCCAGCGACGTCGGATACCTGCTCGGACGCTCCCGCGGAATGGAGATCTGGGCCTCCGTCGAGGACTCGATCCTGCTCCTCGGACCACCCCGCTCAGGCAAAGGCCTGCACGTCGTCATCAACGCCATCCTCGACGCCCCCGGCGCCGTCGTGACCACCGCAACCCGCCCCGACAACATCGCCGCCACCATCACCGCCCGCCAGAAGGTCGGGCCGGTCGCGGTGTTCGACCCGCAACGGCTCGCCGAAGGACTCCCCTCCGGACTGCGCTGGTCCCCGGTCCGAGGATGCGAAGATCCGCTGACCGCGATGATCCGCGCCACCGGGCTCGCCTCCGCCACCGGACTGTCCGCGGGCGGCGTCGAGTCCGGTGGATTCTGGGAAGGCAAGACCCGCACCGCGCTGCAGTCTCTGCTGCACGCGGCAGCACTCGACCACCGCACCCCGGCCGAACTGTTCGCCTGGACCCTGTCCCCGTCATCAGCCAGCGACGCCGTCGCGATCCTCGCCTCCCACCCCAGGGCAGCTGCCGGCTGGGGAGAATCGCTCGACTCGATGATCCACTCCGACGCCCGCACCCGAGACTCCATCTGGATGGGAGTCTCCCTCGCCCTGTCCTGCCTCGCCGACCCCCGCGTCCTCGACGCCGTCACCCCACGCCCCGACGAGCACTTCGACCCAGTCGAGTTCCTCACCGGCAACGGCACTCTCTACCTGCTCGCCACCGGCGCCGGAGCCGGCGCCTCCTGGTCACTGGTCGCAGCCTTCATCGAAGACCTCGTCGAAACCGCCCGCCGACTCGCAGCTGCCTCCCCCGGCGCCCGACTCGACCCACCCGTACTTTTGTCGCTCGACGAGATTGGGAACCTCTCCCCGCTCCCGTCCCTGCCCGTTCTCATGGCCGAAGGCGGTGGCACCGGCATCACCACCATGCCCGTGCTTCAGTCACTGTCCCAAGCACGGGACAAGTGGGGCGACCACGCAGCCGGCGCCATCTGGGACGCCTCCATCGCCAAGCTCATCCTCGGCGGAACCTCATCCGCCCGCGACCTCCAAGACCTCTCCGCCCTCATCGGCGAACGCGACGAGAAGACCGACACCATCTCCATCGGCGACTACGGCTCCCGATCCCTGCAACGCTCCACACGACGGGTGCCGATCCTGCCGCCGGAAGCGATCAGGACACTTCCGTTCGGGACTGCGTTGCTCCTGCTTCGTAGTTCGCCGCCGCTGGTCACCGACCTCCGGCCCTGGACCGCCCGCGGCGATGCGAGGGAGATGCGAGCCAACCGGTCGACGATCGAGAGCGAACTGCAGAAGTGACCCACGTGCGGCGAAGGACGCGACCCAGTCGACACCGGTTTCTGACCGCAGCACGGATTCGGGCTCCAATCGAGTTCTTGACCCGACATACTTGAAGCCCACTTGTCCCCACGCGGAAATAGCATTGATTCATGACCACAGATGGCGCCGCGAATGCGTACTCCACGGGCGGTGGAGGCGTCGTCCTGGAGCACCGCTACGCCGCTACCCTTCTGGCACGTTTGCTGGTCGGAGCGCCTTGCGGGGAGATCGGCGACAACATCGAACTGACCCGACTGCGCCTTCAGGCGAGCGACGTCAGCCCCGTCGACGACATCGTGCTCGAAGGCACAGCGCCGGATGGAGCCGTTCACCGAGCCTCGGTCGGGGTTCGGCGAGATCCAGCCTTGAACTCCAGCGACACGGCGTCCGTTCCGCTCATTCGCGACTTTCTAAAGGTCGTCACCGACCACTGGGACGAGGTATCGGCCGGACGGTGGAACCTGGTGCTAGCCGTGGCTGGATCGAGACGCGCCTTCGGCCAAGTACAGACGCTCGCAGTCATCGCCCGTTCCGTTCCCGACGCTGCCACATTCGACGTCGCCATGAAACGCCCCAGGGCAACCAACAATCCAACCAGACAGCGCCTCCAACACCTGAAGAATCTGGTCGTCGCGGCCACGGTAGACGACGCTGAGCTTGCCAGCCTCGATGCGGACGAACTTGTTTGGAGACTGCTGTCGAGCCTTTCAGTTCGGACCTTGAGGCTTGAAGGAACCGACCTGTCTGACCGGTCCTCCGCAGTCGCCGTCCTCCAAGGAGCCGTCACCGATGGAACGTCGGCGACTGCAGAAGCGGTCCTACACCGACTCGCCGAACTCGCAGACGACTACGCGCCGGCAGGCGCACAGGTGACAGGTGCGATGTTGCGTCGGCGCCTTGCAACGCATCCGCTCAAGGCGTTCGGCCCCCACGAACGCGCTTGGGCCACCGTCGCGCGCCTCGACGATCTCCTTCGTCAGCAGACCCGCTCGACCATTACGGCTGGAAACGAGTCGGTTCACCTTCAGCGCGATACTGCCGGCGAAGAACTCCGCGAGTCGATGGAGGCTTGTGCCAATGTGGGCGGGGCGCTCGTGGTCACAGGCGAGCCGGACGTCGGCAAGTCTGCTCTCTCGGTCTCTGTCGGTGAGATGCTCCGCGCCGACGGAGCGTTCGTCACATGTCTGAGCCTCCGAGACGTTCGCGGCAGCATCCTCGATTTCGAGGGCCAGCTCGGCGGCGTGACTCTGCCCGACCTGTTCGCCGGTGCGCCGACGGCCAATGTGCGACTGCTCGTAGTCGACGGCGGCGAAGCGGTCCTGGAGGGTCAGGAGTCACTGTTCACCGCATTGGCGACGGCGGCGATGCGGCAATCCATCGGCGTGGTGGCTGTGACGCGGACCGATGGCGCGACGTTCGTTGAGACGATCCTGCAGCGCGTGGCCGCCGATGTCGATCCCGAGAACGAAGTGCAAACCCATGTGGTACAGGAGCTCACCCAGACGGAACGAGGGCTACTTGCCGAACGCATTCCTGGGTTGGCTCGTGTCAACGAGGACGCCAAGTCCAACTGGTTGATGGGTCGACCTGGGCTGGTCGACGCCTTGCTGCGTTCTGGCCGGCCCATCGAGCCCGATCAGCTTCTCTGCGAGGCAGACGTCTACGTCGCCGTTTGGAATGGACTCGTGCTCCGCGGCGGGGCGCATGCACCGGGCACCGCGCCGCCGGAAGAACGCGAAGTTGCAGCCCTCACTGTCGCCCGACGTCGCCTCGGGTCGCGGGAGCCGGCTCCCGCCACCGGTGCCGTCAGGGAGCTTCGTTCCGACGGAGTCTTCCGTTCTGACGCCAACCCTGCACTCTCGCAAGGACCCGATTTCTCGACGGACCTGTACCGCGACTTCGCGTTGTGCAGGCTGTTCCTCTCAGTCGGATGGATGCCGCTCACAGAGAACGCAGCACCCCGTTGGACGATTCGAGCTGTGAGGTTGGCGTGCGAGGCGCGCCTGGCGAACCCGGGCGACCGAACTCGCCGCCAGGTCTGGGATGAACTCTCCGAAGAGTTCGACGCCATCGCTTCGGGCGCAGGGGTTCGATGGGCTGAGGTTCCTGTAGAAGCACTCCTAACCGTCGGCGACGCACGCGAAGCGATCGGCGACCTCTGGGACGTGCTCCAACAAGGCGAGGGCCTCAACGCCCTGTTGCGACTAGCAGCATCGCGATACGTCGGCGTGTCCGGCGACCGGTTCGCGCTGGCCCCCATTGTCGAGGTTGCCTTCTGTGAAGGCCGCGACCTCGAACAGACCCGAAGCGGTCTGCCTGACACCCAGCAAGAACGCGTCCAGGAACTTGTCCTCGCATGGTTGCACGGCATGGCCAACGCCGGCGCAGGTCCCGACCCGCTCCGTCAGCGGGTGCGCGAAACGATCCTCGGGCAGGACCGGCCGCTGTATGACGAGTTCGCCATCCAGGTCCTCGCCGCGCTGGGGGACGACCTCGACGACGACGCCGCCTCGTGGCTGCGCTCAGTCGCGCGCGAGCGCCCGAGTTCACTTCACGACATCCCGGAGTCGCCATCCTCGGTTCGCGCTTTGGCGTCAGCCAATCCCAAACTCCTCCTTGAGCTCACTGAGGCCTACTACATCGAGCAACCCGAACCAGAAGACGCCGAACTCGGATGGTCCGGCCTGAGGGGCCGCAGACATCTCGACGACGGTATCCGCGACTACCGGCACGGCAACAAGTTCGGGTTCGGGCCGCCCAGTGCGGCGTGGTACTACGGACCGTTCTTCAGGCTGCTGAACCTAACGCCACGCGAGACCATCGCGTTCATCAACCGGATGCTCAACCAAGCAGCCTTCTACCGTGTCACCGACGAGACGCAGACTCTCACCGCTGACGTGGACTGGGGCGACTATCCCGGTGCGTCACTGCACCTGACTGGTTCGAGCGGACCGCGACGCTACATCGGAGATTCTCACGTTTGGAGTTGGTACCGCGGCACCACCGTCGGACCCTACGCATGCATGAGCGCCCTACTTGCGCTCGAGCGCTTCATTGACTACCTGCACGACAAGCTCGAAATCTCCTTGGGCGCCATCGTCGACCTCCTACTGGAGGACTGCCACAACCTCGCGATTCCCGGACTGCTCTACGGGTTCCTCACCCGCCACCTCGACGAGGTAGGCGACCTCCTCGACCCATTCCTAGCCGACGTGGTCGTCTGGCACTTGGAGACCGGGCGGGTAACGACCGAAGGTGCGTTCACGGTCCGCGACGGTGACGCCGACCAGCTGGCTGGAAATGACAAACGCCGATACTCGCCGCACGAGATCGTCGGCTGGATGGTCGTCAACGCACGGGCCTCCAGCAATCAGGGACGTCTCAACCAGCTCGAGGTCATCGGCACGCGGCTCCTGGAGTCCGCGCAACGCGAAGTCGACCACGAGCAGACGTCCGCTGAGGAATCAGACATTGCAGAAGCGGCACCATCGAGAGAGGGCCCGGAACAGTATCTGGCGATGGTAGGCAGCTGGGCTGCTGAGTTCAGCGCCGAGAACTACGGGGCATCTGTCGTCGACGACTGCATCGTCGTCCAGTTCGAGCGTCCGGTGGAGCTCGAAGCAGTATTGGCCCCAGGCAACGCCCAGATCGCGGCGACACAGGCGTTCATGCGTCTGCAGGTCGCTTACGCGTTGAAGAACGAGACGCCCGAGGCATGGCCGGTCGACTCGATCGCCGCAGACATCGCCGAGGCGCGACAGCTCATGGACGAGAGCTCGTCCGCGATGCTCGACCTCAGCGAGAACCCCGTCGTGGCTGTCGCCGCCGCTGGCCTGCGCGCGCACGCACTCGGCAATGCAACCATTGAACCGACCGATTTGGACTGGGCAGTCGACCTCGTACTCACCGCCGCTGAAGAGCCTTGGATAGACAGTTTCAGCACTGCGTCCAGCCTTTTCTCCATGGGCTCGGACCGCGCCGCGGCGACGGCGGTGCCACTCCTCCTCCTACCGGTCTTCGACCAACTGAAGGTGGACGCCGCACGCCTGCAACGAGCGCTGGGCTCCTTGGCGACGAGCATCTACGACGAAGTCCGCACTGCGTTCGCGAAAGGGACGATGCCCGTCTGGGAAGCGGACTGCGCGATCAGCGACGGGACATGCAAGCGACATGAGCCGCTGTGGGAGGCCCTCCAAGCTTGCATCTCGACCGTCCGGCTGGGGCCGTGGGATTACGAAACGCAGCGCAGACAGCCTCTGCCTCTCGAGGTGCCCTTTGAACAGTCACTGCTAGCAGCCGCCGGAGACGAACTCCTGGTCAATCGGCTCCGAATGCCAGTGGTCAGCAACCACGCGGCGCGATCGGCCCAATGCATGGCTGGTCGTGCGGAAGCCCTCGCCGCTCCACTTTGGGATGCTCACGTGCGAGGGCTCGATCACGCCTGGCGCGAAAACTATGACCACCTCGGTGAACGCCACCATGAGCTCGTCGCCCGCCTACTCATCCAGCTTGCGGCCGTAGGAGACAGCGAAGCGCTCAATGCACACCTCCGCATGTTCGCGTCGAACGCACACGCCCTCCATTCGTTCCTCCACAGCTTCGTCACGGTCTTCAGCTATGACGACCAACTGCGCCCCCTGCTGGCTGAGTTCTGGCCGCCAGTTATGGCGACGGTGCTCGACCAGATCGACGCCGGCGCGAGGCTCATCGACGATTCCACCTCGTGGCACGACTACGCCATCGCCGCCATCCTTCCGGTGCCGCAGATAAAGTCCGAAGACTTCGACCCGGATGCAACTTTGAACAACTGCAGATCTTCTTGGGCGCCGCCCGAGGCGCTCCAAGGTGAGGTTGAGCGCTGGCTGGAAATCGGGCAGGGCGAGCCGAAATGCGCAGAGGCGGTGGCCCAGTTCGCCAAGACAGCACCGACCGATTGGCAGGCGACAACCGGACTGGCTTGGTTGGAAACCTTGCTTAGTGGAGAGTTCACCAGGTGCGCGAACCGCACCTGGTTCGTAACCAACTGGCTTGGGGAGTTGCGAGCGTCGGGTGCCGTGTCTGGCGACGCGGTCGCGCGATACCGCCGAATCGTGGACGGACTCGCTGCCGCCGGCGACTCCGCGGCCGCAGAGCTCCAAAAACTCGAGGAGCGGTAGCTGCTCACCCGAGTACCCCAGCGATCCGTTCAAGGAGTCCTCGGTTCTGGTCCAGCCAGAGACGGGTCATTCTGGGCGGAAGGCAGCTGAACTCGAATACCCCGTACGCGTGTTCGTTCCAGCGGCAGCACCGTACGTACCTAACTCCTGAGAGCGATTGCCGGCAGCGGCGTCGCGTGAGGTCAGGAGTCGACGATGACGATCCCCACTCAGATGAGCCTGCACGGGTTCATCGCCACCGCACCAGAGCTGACGTACGGCAAGAGCGACGTCGCCAGGTTCCGCGCCCGCGTCGGTGTCGAGCAGTGGCGCAAGGAGCCCGACGGTTCGTTCACCAAGCTCGACCCGCAGTTCTGCGAGATGGTGATGTTCAAGACTGCGGCCGAGCGTGCCTACGCCCTGTTCCGTGCCGGGGACCAGTTCGTGGCGTCGGGCTACGTGCATGAGTACGAGTTCGAACGCGACGGCGAGATCGTCCAGCGTGAGGAGTTCGTGGCCCGCCGAATCGGGCACGACACGGCCCGCACCCGGTACAGCGTCGAACGCCCCGCCACTGAACGCCCCACCGGCCCGGAGTCCGGCCGAGACGCCCAGCGCACGGTTGAGCCGTCCTCGACCGCTGTCGGTATCTGACCATGACCGACGAGACTCCCGCGCGGACCGGCACGGATCCGTCGGCGCTCGATGTCGAGCGGCATCCGGTCTTCGACACTTGGCAGAACTTCAACGCGAACGACCCTGCCGCCGACGGGACCGAGCAGGAATGGCCCGGAGCCTTCGAGTCGGCGTCGTTAGCTGAGCCGTTGGGGCCGATCAACTGGAACACCCTCACCGCTGATGAGGCCGAGGCTGAGTGGCTCGATCTGAACGCGTGGGTGCACTGGTTGCGCGGCACCTACGGGCTCGCGCCGAACGAGGTCCCGCCGATGTGGCATCGCCACGACGAACTCGTCTGGGAACTGTCTGCCCTGCAGCTGCACTGGCTGAACTCTTACAGCTCCGACGCCTCACCGTCGTCACCGTTGGCGTGGCATCGCGACTTCGCCGACGCCCGGCACCGGTTGCGGGACTGGGTCGCCGCCTGCGGCACCCGGCTGGACCGCGACCGACCCACTCGCCAGACCGTCTGGCCTGGCGAACCCGCCGTACTCCCCACTTCCGAGGCCTCGGTCACCGATCGGGACGCTGACTTCGTGCAGTTCGTGATGGAAGACGTCACCGCACGCCGTCAGGTCGAAGCCGAGCTCGAACGCCGCGCCTCCTGACCCTGTTCGCGCGGTCTGTGGACAACCAGCCGTTGTCCACAGACCGACGAATCAACTCGTCCCGCAACCGGCTCTCGGGCGGACGGTGGCGGTGCGCGCACCTGATCTTCAACCGAAGGGACACCCTCATGCTTCTCGCCCACGCGGTCACTCTGGCCGAGGCCCGCTCCTACATCGCAGCGCTGGCCGATGAGGCAGCCACGTTCGATGGCTCGGTCGAGTACGAACACGCGTTGCTCTATCTCGACCTGATCCACGGCGACGACGTTCCCGCTCTCGACACCCACGGGCTCACCGACGACCGCGCCATCCTGCATGCCGTCGCCGTCAGCGCCGTCAAAGAGCTGGCAGACCACGGCGTCGACAAGCTCCAGGTCGAACTGCTCCTCGACATGCTCGACGTCGCCCGCGACCGCGACCGCGACGACCCGAACCGCGAGGCCAGTGGGTTCTGATGTACGGCGACAACACGGCGGCGCTACGGGGTGAACTCGCCACGCTCCTGCAGGTCACCCGCAACCAGCATGACCTCGACACCCTCACACCCGACGATGTCGTGCTGATCGCGTCCTTTCGAACCAGCCTGATCCTGTGGTGCCAGCAAGCCGTCCGAGCGTCGAACCCTGACGGTGACTTCGGCGGAGCGACCCCTCGCAGCCGCGGCCCGGCCGAGGAACTGCGGCATCGCCTCGACCAGGCCCGCACCGCGTACACCGCTCCCCTCCCGGACCTGGCTCAGCTCGCCACGCCCCACGCCCAACACGTCGTTGACCTGTGGCGGCGGGCAGCGAAAGCAGCAGCACTCGGCGAGCACGACTTCCCCGCCGGCCTGGACTACGGCAATCTCACCGAGCACCAGGCCATGACGGTCCTGAAGGACGCCGCCGAAGTCGCCCGGGCACTCACCGGACTTGACCGGCACTACAGCGGGGCTGTCCCCGACTGGGAACCCATCGCCGACGCCGAACTGCTCGGCCGTTCCGCGGTCGTCTGCGCCGCCCACGCCGGCTACGACAAGCCCGACTACAGCGTCGACCACCGCGGCTGGCGTCCCCCGGTCCAACTCGTCGACGGACCCGCACTCCCCGGCCTCGACGGTGTGCTGCAGGCGCAAAACAACCTGCTCGTCCACCTGCGCCACCAACCCGACGCCTACAGCCTGCGACTCATCTTCGACTCCCAACGCATCGTCAGCCGCGGCGCCGTGGCGCTCTGTAACCAGAGCCCGAACCGCGAGCAGATCGCAGCGAAGTGGGCCCACCGACACGAGACGTACCGCCAACTCATCGATCAGTCCCGCAACCTCCGCGGACTGGTCGGCAACGGCCTCGCCGCAGCCGACGGCGCACTCGCCGCTGCCCGCATGAACAACCTCTCCCCCGCCGTCATCGTCAGCGGCAACCAGCTCCGCCACCTTGATGCATTGTTCACTCACATCGACCGACGCATCGCCGCGATCACCCGTGCTGGCGCGAGCGACCGCAGCTACCTCCTGCGCGTCACCATCCCGCGCATCGACGCCTCCAGCACCGGCACGGTCAAGGAACCGCGAGCACGACACGTGCCTCTCGACGTCCCCACCAAGGCTCAACTCCTGGTGACCGTCGACCGGCGACTTCGCGCACCGGAGCCACGCAGGCCTATCTCTCCGACTTCAGCCACAGAGCGGGCGGCGTTCGTGCGCTCGGTCAACGGACCCACGCAGGAAGGATCGATCCATCATGAGCGAAGCCTCTGAGAACCATCTCGTAGCGGTGCACCGGCTCGCCGCGGTGAACAACGCGGCGGGTCAGCAAAGCCGGGAGTCAACGCGACTGAACAGCGCCGCCCATGCGGCGGGCACATCTCCCCCGACGGCCGTTGATGATCCGTTCTTCAACACTGCGGACGCGGGAAACTACCTCGGCATTCCCAAGGCCACTCTGCTGACCTGGCGCGCTCGTCGCCCTGGGTACGGCCCGCGTGCAGTGAAGGCCGGCGGGCGGCTGAAGTATCGGCTCTCCGAACTCGATCGGTGGCTTCGCGAGCACGAGGACTCAGTTGGCGAGGCGCAATGCGCCGCAGACGTCCCCTCCCCGCCACCGGGGCGGCCCGAGCGGCAAAGCCCGCGCCGTCGACGTGCGGCGTTCCGAACAGGCGCCAACGGAGTCGCCTGAGAGCGGAAGGGACGAAAAATGGCAAGAGAGCGTCTGCTGGTCGGCACCTACGGCGACATCAGTTGCTTCCAGCTGAAGAACGGGTCGTGGCAGGCACGTGCCCGGTACTGCGACGTCGACGGTGTCGTGCGCCAGTACCGCAAGAATGGTGAGACCAAGACGAAGGCGAAGAACAACCTCAAGGCCTTCTTCGTCGAGCACACCGGCACTTTCGGCGATGGGGCGCTCGCCCCTGATGACACTGTCCAAGACCTACTCGACCTCTGGTTCGACAAGATGGAGCTGACGGAAGGTGGGCCCAGCTCGGAGACGCTCGTGTACTACCGCTCCCACGTACGTTGGGTGCTGGATCGCGACAAGACCGAACACCCACTGGGCGCCTATCAACTACGCCACGTCCGGCCGGTGATCATTCAGGCTGCCTTGGATAGCTCAGGTGTTTCGGCAGACATGCGCAAGCGGATCCGCAGTGTCCTCATCCGAGCATTCAACATGGCGATCTTCCACGAGGCACTCAACGGCAACCCGGCTACCGCGGTCCCGTCCGTGCCGGTTCCGCGAAACAAGAAGAAGCCTGTACCGGTCAAGGACTTGGACGCCGTGCGAGCAGCCATCCGGGAGTGGGCCAACGCCGAGAAACGGAACGGCCCGAAGAGCGTTGACCTGCCTGACATCGTCGACATGCTCATCGCCACCGGCATGCGGATCGGTGAGCTACTCGCGCTGCGCTGGTCTGACATTGAACTCACTGCACCGACCGAGCGTCGCGACGACGACACCTGGTTTCCCTGGCTGATGGTCAACGGCCAGATCACATCCAAAGGAAAGCGGGTCGACTACGGCAAGACCGACGCCGCGATCCGCCCGATCGCATTGCCGGAATGGGCAGCCGCCCTCCTGCGCCACCGCAAGCTTGCGCAGCCCTCCAACGACCTTGATGCGGTGTTCATCACCCGCAACGGCACTTGGCATCACTCCACGAACATCCAGGCACGCCTCCGTCACATTCGGCTTCTCGACGACTACGCGGATGTGGCAGTGCTGCGGGACGTCACGCCTCACTCCTTCCGGAGAACTGTCGCGACCGAGATCGACGAGGTATACGACGCCGAAGCAGCGATGCACCATCTCGGCCACACCTCGAAGGCAATCACCGAGCGTCACTACATCAACCGCAAACTCGTGGTCCCCGACTATCGGGAGGCCACGGAGCGGCTCGCCCCTGGGTCCAAGGACAACGGCGGGCCATCACGCGAGGTCTGAGGATTTTCCTCCGGCCGAGGCTTCCACCCCAACCGGCCCCCAGACGCACCCTACGCCTGTCTGAGGGCAGTTCTGCGTGTTCCCGGGCTCGCCCGTAAGCCGGCGGGCGCCCGTTGGCTTACGGGCCAGAGTCCGGGCCCGAATTTCGCAAAGCGAGCCCAAAGTGAGCCCTCCGGGCGATTTTCGGGCTTCAGTCCGGGGCCGCGGAATTACATCACCGCAGGTCAGAGCCGCTTTTGGTGAGCAATGCGACGCACTCCACGTGATGCGTCATCGGGAACAGATCAAAAGCCCTGACCTCGACCACTCGGTAGTCGAACTCCGCGAAGTGGGCCAGGTCCCGGGCCAGGGCCGCCGGATCGCAGGCCACATAGGCCACCGCACGCGGTGCCCGATCCGCGACCGCAGCCACGACGGCACGCTTGGCGCCCTCGCGGGGCGGATCCAGCACCACCAGGTCGAAGGGCCGGTCGAATGCCTCATTCAGTACCTCCTCGACCAAGCCCGCCTGAGCCTTGGCGCGGCGCAATCCGGCCAGATTGCCCTTCGCGTACCGGGTGGCCTCCCGGTCCCCTTCGATCGCGACCACGGTGGCCTCCGGGCCGGTCCGATCGGCGATGAATCGAGCGAACAGCCCCACCCCGGAGTACAGATCCAGCGCCGACTCATCGGGCTGCGGGTCCAGCATCTCGAGCACGGTCTCGACCAGGACCCGGGGTGCTCCGGGATGCACCTGCCAGAAGCCATCGGCGGCCCGGGTGAAGGAATGCTCGGTTCCGGCCGCATTCACATGCTCCACGACCGGATCGGTCGGCGTGTCCTCAGCCCCGCGCACCGTGATCAGGCAGTCCTCCACCGGCACCACATCGTGGGAGCGGAACCGGCGCAGACCCTGAACCCCATCGGGCCGGCGAACGAACCGGGTCCGGGTGCGCCAGCGCAATCCCTCCTGGTCGCCGGGCACCGGCTGGACCCGGACCGGAAGGTCCAGACCGGCCAGCCGGGAGAGCTGCTCACGCACCACCCGGGACTTGAGGTCACGCTGGGCAGCCAGGTCGACGTGCTGGAAGTCGCACCCGCCACAGCCACCCGGTCCGGATACCGGACACGGTGCCGGTACCCGGTCGGAGGAGGCGGCCAGAATCTCGACGGCATCACCGCGCCAGAACGAGTCACCCTCGGCGCCCTCGGTGATCCGCACCGTGACCTGTTCACCGGGCAGGGTGTGCCGGACGAACACGACCCGATTCCCGTGTTCGGCGATCCGCGCCACGCAGTGTCCGCCGTGGGCCACCGGACCTACCGTCACCTCGAACTGCTGGCCCACCATGGAGGCGCCGCGCGCGACCCGGGGTCGGTTGCCTCGTCTGCGTTGACCCCGTTGATTCTTGGAACCCTGGGAGCTCCGGTCTGACCGGGCGGGCCTGGGCGTGTTCATCGGCCGTCCTTTCGTTCGTTGCTGGGGCGTCGGACCCGACCCGAGCGCAGATCTCCGGGGCGGACCCGAAGATCTTCGCGGCGCTCACGCTCACGGCCGATCTCGCTGGAACTGAGTTGGTAGGGCACCGAGGTGACCATCACGCCGGGGGCGAACAGCAGCCGAGCCTTGAGCCGCAATGCGGTCTGATTGTGCAGCACCTGCTCCCACCACTTGCCGACCACATACTCGGGGATGTAGACCGCGACCACTCCCCGAGGGTTCGCCCGCCGGATCTCGACCGCGTACTCCATGATCGGGCGGGTCACCTCACGATAGGGCGAGTAGAGCACCTTGAGCGGGACATCGATATGCCGCTCGTCCCACTCCTCGACGATCTTGGCGGTCTCCGTCTCGTCGGCGCCCACGTAGACCGCCTCCAGCACATTGGGCCGGGTCGCCTTGGCATAGGCCAGGGCCCGCAGAGTGGGCTTGTGCAGCTTGGCGACCAGGACGATGGCGTGCACCCGGGTGGGCATCACCTTGTCATCCTCGTCGGCGGCCAGTTCCTCCCCGACGCGGGTGTAGTGCCGATGGATGGCGTCCATCGTCAGGTAGAACGCGATCATCGCCAGGATCGTGATCCAGGCACCGGCCACGAACTTGGTGACCAGCACGATCACGAGCACCACCGCGGTCAAGCAGAGTCCGAACGTGTTGATCGCCCGGGAGCGTTGCATCCGGGCACGTTCCCGCGGGTCGGTCTCGACCGCCAGGTGCCGGGTCCAATGCCGGATCATGCCCAGTTGACTCAGGTTGAACGAGACGAAGACGCCCACGATGTAAAGCTGGATCAGTCGGGTCGTCTCGGCGTCGAACACCTGGATCAGGATGATCGCCATCACGGCCAAGAACACGATGCCGTTGGAGAACGCCAGCCGGTCGCCTCGCGAGCCGAACGCCCCGGGCAGGAATTTGTCTCGGGCCAGGATCGAGCCGAGCACCGGGAACCCGTTGAAGGCGGTGTTGGCGGCCAGCACCAGGATCACCCCGGTCACGGTCAACACGAAGTAGAAACCCGGCGAGAAACCACTGAATACTCCCCTGGCGATCTGCGCGATCACCGGGTGCTGCTCGTAGTTCAGCGGCACCAGTCCACCCTGCGCCTCACGCAGTTGGTCGAGGTGCTTGGGGTCCACATAGCGCACCATCATCTGACGAGCCAAGGCGATGATGATGATCATCATGGTGATCGCGATCAGGCCAAGCATCAGCAGCGTCGTGGCCGCGTTCTTGGACTTCGGCTTGCGGAAGGCGGGCACCCCGTTGCTGATCGCCTCGACCCCGGTCAGCGCGGCACACCCCGAGGAGAAGGCCCGGGCCAGCAAGAAGACCAGGGCGATCTGGCTCAACGGGCCCTCCCAGCCCGAAGCCGGCTCGACCACCAGGCCAGCGCTCTCGGCCTTGGGCAGCTCTCCGGCCGTGAGCCGGACCAGTCCGATCACCCCCATGCCAACGATCGCGACCATGAACGCGTAGGTCGGTATCGCGAAGAGGGTCCCCGACTCGCGCACCCCTCGCAGGTTCACCGCGGTCAGCAGGACCACCGCGGCGGTCGCCACGGTGGCCTCGTGCCCGACCAGCCAGGGCAATGCACCCGCGGCGTACTGCGCGGCCGACGAGATGGACACCGCCACCGTCAACACGTAGTCGACGAGCAGGGCGCTGGCCACCGTCATCCCGGCTCTACGGCCGAGGTTCACAGTGGCGACTTCGTAGTCACCCCCACCGCTCGGATAGGCGTGCACCGTCTGGCGATACGAGGCCACGACCGTGAGCATCACCAAGGCGACCGCGAGTCCGATCCACGGCGTCCAGACGTAGTAGGCGGTACCTGCCACGGCCAACATGATGAAGATCTCATCTGGTGCATAGGCCACCGAGCTGAGGGCATCGGAGGCGAAGACGGGCAGGGCGACACGCTTCGACAACAGGGTCTCCCCCAGTTGCGAACTACGAAGTTTCCGCCCCAGCAGGATCCGCTTGGAGACATCACCGACACTCACGATCCGAAAGGCTAGACCCATCTCGCCGCTTCAGTGGCACGCAGCACGCTCGGGCTGGGATACGGTTTGCTCGTGCACGTCGTGATCATGGGCTGTGGCCGGGTCGGTTCGACCCTCGCCCGCGGCCTGGAGGCCCGTAACCACACTGTCTCCGTCATCGACTCCGACCCCGATGCCTTCCGGCGTCTGGGGCCGGGGTTCAACGGTGACAAGGTCACCGGATTCGGCTTCGACCAAGAGGTGCTGACCAAGGCGGGGATCCGCCGGGCCGACGCCTTCGCAGCGGTGTCCAGCGGTGACAACTCCAACATCATCGCGGCCCGGGTGGCCAGCGAGACCTTCGCCGTGTCCACCGTGGTCGCCCGGATCTACGACCCGGGTCGGGCCGAGGTGTATCAGCGCCTCGGGATCACCACGGTCGCCACCGTCAAGTGGACCGCCGATCAGGTGCTGCGCCGGATCCTGCCGGCAGGTGCCGAACCGGACTTCCGGGACCCATCGGGCACGATCCGACTCGATCAGGTGCCGGTGCCCGATCAGTGGATCGGTCAGCGCACCGTTCACTTCCAGGAGCAGACCCAGAGCCGGATCGCGTGGATCGACCGGCTCGGCGAGGGCGTATTGCCGACCCGGGAATCGGTGATCCAGGAAGGCGACCTGATTCATCTGGTGATGCGCGAGCAGAGCGCCGCTTACACCTTCAGCATGATCGAACGCGGCCCGGAGGAGAACTGAGATGCGGGTTGCCATCGCTGGAGCGGGTGCGGTCGGCCGGTCGATCGCGCGTGAGCTCATCGAGAACGGGCACGACGTGCTGCTGATCGACAAGAACGCGGCCGCCATCAAGCAGGAGTCGGTTCCCGACGCCGAGTGGCTGCTGGCGGACTCCTGTGAGCTCTCCTCATTGGAGGAGGCACAACTCGACAGGTGCGATGTGGTGATCGCCGCGACCGGTGACGACAAGGCCAATCTGGTCACCTCGTTGCTGGCCAAGACCGAGTTCGGGGTGCCCCGTACCGTGGGCCGG
>CAYNFY010000092.1:0-17136 GCA_964396585.1 uncultured Nocardioides sp. | reverse complement strand
CCCGACCCCACCGATCATCTCCCGCCCGACCGACGACGAGGTGCCCAGGAACGCCGAGCCCGCCAAGGAGGCCCGCAAGCTGGTCACGGACACCGACTACGAGGTCGACGAGAAGAAGCGCACCATCTCGGTGCTCGAGCCCGGAATCACCAAGGTCGAGGACCACCTGGGCATCGAGAATCTCTACGACTCGGTCAACACCTCGCTGATCTCCTTCCTGAACAACTCCATCAAGGCCAAGGAGTTGTTCCGCAACGACAAGGAGTACGTCGTCATCAACGACGAGGTGCTCATCGTCGACGAACACACCGGTCGGATCCTGTCGGGGCGTCGCTACAACGACGGCCTGCACCAGGCGATCGAGGCCAAGGAGGGGGTGACCGTCCGCGAGGAGTACCAGACCCTGGCCACGATCACCCTGCAGAACTACTTCCGTCAGTACGACAAGCTGTCCGGGATGACCGGTACCGCGATGACCGAGGCTTCCGAGTTCGACAAGATCTACAAGCTCGGCGTGGTGCCGATCCCGACCAACCGACCGATGCGGCGCGTCGACCAGACCGACCTCGTCTACCGCACCGAGGAGGCCAAGTACGAGGCCGTCGCGGCGGACATCCGAGAACGCCACGAGAAGGGTCAGCCGATCCTGGTCGGTACCGTCTCGGTGGAGAAGTCGGAATACCTGAGCAATCTGCTGAAGAAGCAGGGCGTGGCGCACACGGTGCTGAACGCCAAGCATCACGAGGACGAGGCCAAGGTCGTCGCGTTGGCCGGTCACAAGGGCGCGGTCACTGTGGCCACCAACATGGCCGGTCGTGGTACCGACATCATGCTGGGTGGCTCGGTGGACTTCCTGGCCGACCAGAAGCTGCGCGAGAAGGGTCTGGAGCCCAGCGGTGAGACGTCGGATGCCTACGCCGAGGCCTGGCCGAGCATGGTCGAGACCGTCAAGGAACAGGTGGCGGCCGAGCACGACGAAGTAGCCGAGCTGGGCGGGCTGTACGTGGTCGGAACCGAGCGTCACGAGTCGCGGCGGATCGACAATCAGCTGCGCGGTCGTTCCGGCCGTCAGGGTGACCCGGGCGAGTCCCGGTTCTATCTGTCGCTGCAGGACGAGCTGATGCGCCTGTTCAAGTCCGACATGGTCGACCGGATCCTGCAGGTTCTGCGGGTGCCCGACGACGTACCGATCGAAGCGAAGCGGGTCACCAACGCGATCGCGGGGGCTCAGAACTCGGTGGAGTCGCAGAACTTCGAGTCCCGCAAGAACGTGCTCAAGTACGACGACGTGATGAGCCGCCAGCGTGAGGTCATCTATGAGGAGCGCCGCCGGGTACTCGAGGGCGCCGATCTCGGTGAGCAGGTCCAGGACTTCATCGACGATGTGGTGGCCGGTTACGTGGAAGGCGCTACCGCGGGTCTTCCCGATGAATGGGAGCTGGAGCGCCTCGGGACCGCTCTCAAGCAGCTGTACCCGGCCAAGGTCACCGTCGACGACCTGGCCGAAGAGTCCGGCGGTGTCGAACATCTGAGCCGTGAGGTGCTGGTCAAGCGCCTCTCCGCCGATGTACACGAGGCCTACGCGGCTCGTGAGGAGGAGGTCTCCTCTGAGGTGATGCGCGAGCTGGAGCGTCGGGTGATGCTCTCGGTGATCGACCGCAAGTGGCGTGAGCACCTCTACGAGATGGACTACCTGCGCGAGGGCATCTACCTGCGTGCGTACAGCCAGCGTGACCCGCTGGTGGAGTACCAGCGCGAGGGTTTCGACATGTTCAACGCGATGATGTCGGCCATCAAGGAGGAGTCGCTGGGCTTCCTGTTCAACCTGAAGGTCGAGGTCGAGTCCGAGGATGAGCAGGCCGCCGCGCCGAATGTCGTCCTCGGGGGCGAGAGCGAGCCGCTGATCGATATGGCCGAGGCCCAGGCCCATGCGCCGCACTTCCGGGCGAAGGGCCTGGACTCGAACAAGCGGAAGCAGCAGCTGACCTACTCGGCGCCCGACGAGGACGGAGACGCCGAGGTCGTGGCCCAGCCGGCGAACAAGTCGGACGATCCGTTCGCCATGGTGGGTCGCAATGAGGAGTGCCCGTGCGGTTCGGGCAAGAAGTTCAAGAAGTGCCACGGCGCTCCCGGCGGACCTACCGGTCTGACCACGCGCGCCGGCGGCTGACCGATCGCGCCTGAACACAGCGCCCCGAGGGATTCCTCGGGGCGCTGTGTCGTCTGCCTGAGGCCGCGCTCAGGCGAATTCCAGGGCCACGGCACGCCAGCGCCCCCGGAACTGCTGGTAGCGCGCGGCGACGGCTCGCGAGCGGGGTCCGTGCCGTACGTGCGCGCTAGCCTCGAAGACGTCCAGACCCAGCATCTGGATCCGGACCGAGAGCACCAGCGGCCGGATCGTGGCGAGGCTCTGACGGCGGCCGGGCGCATGATCACCGCCCGCGGCCACGAGTTGGGCCCGGCGGCTGAGATCGCGGTGCACGCTCGGACTGCACCAGTGGGCTACCTGTGCCCCGGGGCGGTCGCCGGCCGCGACCTCGACCACGGCTTGCAGGTGTCGGCGCGCCCACTGCTCGATCCTGCCGCGTAGTTCGAGTGGCACCGCCACCCAATCGGAGCCGGGGGTGCCGGGTGCCTCGACCAGTTCGGGCGGGTCCAGTACCTGACCGAAGTCCAGGGCCAGCATCCCCTGGACACTGCGCGGTGTGCTCGGCAGCCGGACCGAGCGCAGCGACGTCGAGCCGGTGAGCCGGGCGGCGGCGCCCATCACCGCTCCCGAGGGTGCCCGATGGCCCGGGCGCGTAGCGACTGCCCCGGGTGGAGCAGGCTGGGGTCGGGACCGATCACGGCTCGATTGAGCCGGTACAGCCGCTCGACCCGGGCGAGCAGTCTGGTCGGGCCCGCCCCCGGGTAGCGGGATGCGGCGATCCGCCACAGGGAGTCCCCTGGTCGGACCGTGATCCGGTCCTCGGGTGGCTGCCGAGGCGGGGTCACGGGCCGGTCGGGCAGTGGTAGGCCGGAGAGCGAGTCGGCCCACGAGGTGACGAGGGCGTGGCCCGACACGGGCGGTAGCGGGTGGGGGGAGTGGGGCGGTACGGCCAGCGCGGGAGCGCTCAAAGCCGTACCGAGTCCGGCACCGCAGGCCAGAACCATCCAGCGCCGGATACCACCCGACCCGGGTACTGGAAGTCCGTTCCAGGCGTCGAGCACGCCTCGGAGGCCGGAGCCGAGCAGACCGACCAGGGCCAGCACTCCGGTCCAGGCCAGCAGCCATGGGAGAGCCGCGGAGAACTCGGTCCGATGACTCGGTACGGGTGGCGTCTGGGCGATCAGCCAGAGGGCCACCCCGATCGTTGCGGCGATCAGCGACGTGGCCATCATCAGGCATCGCATGCGGGTGAAGAGCATCGTTCTTCCTCCAACCTATTAGTTTGCTTCTGTTTACTTAGCGAAGCCCCTGTTTTCTGACGAGTCAACGCGTTGTCCACAGAATCCCGAAGATGGGGGATGGTGGTCAGGACCCCGAACCCGCCAGGCTTGATCCGGACCACCGAGTGCGGATCCGAGCCGATGAGGGAACCAGACGAGAGGGTGCGGCATGACCTGGGAGGAGCAGATATTCGACCTGCTCGACTCCTTGGAGGCCCGAGCCCAGCTCGCGTTCTCCGCCGAACGGGAGGCGGAGATCGCCGATCGGCTGCGAGCCGAATACCGGACCGTGACCTGGACGTCCCGGCTGCACGCCTCGGTCGGCACCGAGGTCCTGTTCTCGGTTCAGGGCATCGGCCCGTTACGCGGCGGACTGGCCCGAGTGGGTGCCGGCTGGTGCCTGGTGGAGGAGGACACCCGAAGTTGGCTCGTATTCGCTGATGCGATCGTCTCGGCCACGGGGCTGAGCCCCCGCTCGGTTCCCGATGCGGCGTTGAGTGCGGTGCAGCGGCTCGGGCCCGGCTCGCCCCTGCGACTGCTCGCCGATGATCGGACCGACGTGCTGTTACGACTGCGCGATGGCGCGGCTCAGCGAGGGAGGATCGGTCGGGTCGGGGCGGATCTGGTCGAGCTCAGCACCGAGTCGGGTACCGACCTGCTGATCCCCTGGTCGGGGCTGGCGGCGGTTCGGTCGATGGACCCGCGCTGAGTTGGGACTGACGCGGGGAGGGACCGCCCCGGCTGCGGGATCGATCGGATTCAGGTCGCCTCGAGGTCGAAGGGCGGCACCTCGCCGGCTCGCAGCAGACTGCCGGGGCGGATGGCGGACCGGACCGTGCCCTCGTCCTGATCGCTCTCCCAGGCTTCGGTGAGATGCTTGCGCACCATCGTGCGCGGGTCCAGGTCTCTCAGCTCGAGGTCCGCGTACTCGGGCCCGAGCTCCCTGCGCAGGTCGTCGCGCGCGGTATCGCTCATCCGTCGCAGCGTCTTGACGAACTGTGCCGCCTGCTTGGCGATGCCGGGCAACTTGTCAGGCCCGCCGACCACCAGGGCCACCAGGAGAATGACGAGGATCTCGCCGAGCCCGACGCCGAACACGGATCAGAACTTACTGCTCGGCGTCAACCCCAGTTGCATCCCGGCCAGACCACGCTTGCGGCCGGCCAGTCGCTCGGCGATGGCGTGCAGGGCCACGGCCGCGGGTTGGGTGGGATCGGCCTCCACGATCGGCTTGCCGATGTCGCCGCCTTCGCGCAGTGCCACCTGCAACGGGATCTCCCCGACCAGGGGTACCTCGTACTCGAAGCGCTCCGAGAGAGTCTCGGCCACCCGGCGTCCACCGCCGGAGCCGAAGATCTCCAGCCGGTGCTCCTTGCCCTCCTCGGCGCAATGCGGGCAGGCGAGGTAGCTCATGTTCTCGACCACGCCGACCACCCTCTGATGCATCATCGAGGCCATCGTCCCGGCTCGCTCCGCTACCTCGGCGGCCGCTTCCTGGGGGGTGGTCACCACGAGCACCTCCGCGCTCGGCAGGTGCTGGCCCAGCGAGATCTGCACATCACCGGTACCGGGCGGCAGGTCCAGCAGCAATACGTCGATGTCACCCCAGAAGACGTCGGCCAGCATCTGCACCAGGGCCCGGTCCAGCATCGGTCCACGCCAGGCCACCACCTGGTCACGCCGGGGCTTGAGCATCCCGATCGAGATCACCGAGACGCCCGAGGCGGTCGGTACCGGCATGATCAGGTCGTCGACCTGGGTCGGGCGGGCATCGGCCACTCCGAGCATGGCCGGGATCGAGTGTCCGTAGATGTCGGCGTCGACCAGTCCGACCTTGAGGCCCAACTGGGCCATCGACGTGGCCAGGTTGACGGTGACGGTGGACTTGCCCACGCCACCCTTGCCGGAGGCGATCGCGTAGACCTTGGTCAGGTTGCCCGCCTTGCCGAACGGAATCTCGCGCTGGGCCGCTCCACCACGCAGCAGCTCACCGAGGGCGGCTCGCTGTTCGGAGCTCATCACTCCCAGTTCGAGGTCCACCCCCACGACACCGGGCACGCCGGTCACGGCCGCGGTCACATCGCGCTTGATGGTGTCCTTGAGCGGGCAGCCGGCCACGGTCAGCAGGACCTTGACCGAGACGGTGCCGTCCTCGGCGATCCGGACGTCCTCGACCATGCCGATATCGGTGATCGGACGCTTGATCTCGGGGTCGTTCACCGTCGCCAGGGCAGCGTTCACCTGCTCGAGAGAAGGGGTGCTCATGAACCCAGCGTACGAGGTACCCGAGCACCACCGTGAAGGTGTCTTACGGATTCGGCTCCCGGGGCCGGTCCAGGGACCCGCTTCGCTCGCGTCCACCCTCGTCATCGCCGTCCTGAGGATCCCGGGCGGCCGTGACCAAGTCCTCCAGATCGGCGGCCAGTGAGCGCAACTCCGAGCGCATGAAGTCGCGGGTAGCGACCTCGCCCACGTTCATCCGCAGGCTGGCCACCTCACGGGCCAGGAACTCCATGTCGGCATGGGCCCGAGCGTTGGCCCGGCGGTCCTGTTCGGCGATCACCTTGTCGCGCTGCTCCTGGCGGTTCTGCGCCAGCAGGATCAACGGGGCGGCATAGGAGGCCTGCAGCGAGAGCATCAGCGTCAGAAAGATGAACGGGTAGTCGTCGAAACGCAGAGCCGAGGGAGCCACGACATTCCAGCCGACCCAGACCAGCACGAAGACCGTCATCCAGATCAGGAATCTGGCCGTTCCCATGAACCGGGCGAACTGCTCGGCGAAGACCCCGAATGTGTCGGAGTCCGGTGACATCCGGAAACCGAAGCCTCGGCGAACCTCCAGCGGAGTGTCCAACCGATCGTTGCCGCGGGACTTGCCTTCCCCGCGCTCGGCCATCAGACACCCCCGCCGGGGCGGGTCAGGCGGAGCGAGTCGTCACGCCAGTTGTCGGGCAGCAGATGGTCGAGCAGATCGTCCACCGTCAGCGCCCCCAACAGCCTGCCCGCCTCGTCGACCACGGGAGCGGCGACCAGGTTGTAGGTGGCCAGATGACGGGCCACGTGGTCGATGCTCGCCTCCGGGTGCAGCGGATCCATCGTGTCATCGAGAGCGGCCGCCACCAGCGTGGAGGGTGGCTCACGCAGGAGTCGCTGAATGTGAGCCACCCCGAGTAGGCGGCCGGTAGGGGTCTCCAGCGGTGGGCGACAGATGTAGACCATGGCCGCCAGGGCCGGCGGCAGGTCGGGGTTGCGTACCTGGGCCAGGGCGTCGGCGATGGTCGCGTCCGGTCCCAGGATCACCGGCTCCGGGGTCATCATCGCCCCGGCGGTGTCGTCGGCGTAGAGCATCAGGCGTCGGACGTCCTCCGCCTCGCCCGGCTCCATCAACTGCAGCAGGGTCTCGGCGGCCTCGGGCGGCAACTCCGCGATCAGGTCGGCGGCATCGTCGGGAGACATCTCCTCGAGGATGTCGGCAGCACGCTCGCTGTCCAGGTGCGAGAGGATCTCGACCTGGTCCTCCTCGGGCATCTCCTCGAGCATGTCGGCGAGCCGTTCGTCCCCGATCCCGGCGACCACCGCGCTGCGCCGCTCAGCAGGCAGATCGTGCAGCACGTGAGCCGCGTCCGCGGGGCGCATCTCCGCGAGGCTGGCGATCAGCCGGGTGGCCCCCTGGCTGTCCTCGGCCCGGGTCAGACCCTCCACCTCGCTCCACTCCACCAGATGGGTCTGTCCCCGGCGGCGGAATCCGTGTCCGGGTTCGATCACCGCCAATCTGCTGAGTGCCCAGTCCCGGTTGCGGGCCTGCTCCATGCCGACGTCGTAGACGGTGCCGACCACGCCCGTCGAGGTGATCTTGACCTTGCGGTCCAGCAACTCGCCCATCACCAGGGTCTCCGAGGCCCGTTGCGAGAAGCGCCTCATGTTGAGCAGTCCGGTGGTGTAGACCTGCCCGTGGTCGATCCCGGTCACTCGGGTCATCGGCACGAAGATGCGCCGCCGACCGAAGACCTCGGCGACCAGGCCGAGTACCCGGGGCTGGCTGGCCTCCGAACGGATCATGACGACCAGGTCGCGGACCTTGCCGACCTGGTCCCCCTGGGGGTCGAAGATCGGCAGCCCGACCAGGCGGGCCGCGAAAACGCGGGGCGGGCTGCTGCTCACGGGGCAACGCTATCGAATCCCACGCCCGCCGGGCGAGAGCGTGTCCGGCTCGGTCGTGGCGAACCCGAGCCGATGGTGTGGTCTGGACGGTAGGGTGGCCGAGCACAGACGCGGCAGCACGGACCTGCCGTCGGAGGGAGTCAGTACGGATGGCCCGGTACCGCGGTCGGCGGACGCAACAGCGTGCGCTGAGACCACGTCGACTCCGTTTCACCGGTCGGGCCGGGATGCTGACCTGGTCGCTGATCACGGCTCTGGCTCTGGTGGTAGGCGCGCTGGTCGTCAGCACGATGCGCGGGGAACCCGATCGTGCCGCGAACCTGGCCGCCATGGGCGGCGAAGCGACCGGTTCCCCCTCAGCACACCCATCGGCTCCCGGCACCACCGGTGCCGACTCCGGGTCGGATGCCGGATCGGATGCTCTGAACGATGCGGCGCCGGGAGCCACAGACACCGGTAGCGACCCGGTGACAGGCTCGGCCGAGACGAGGGGGAGCGCCGCCGATCCGCTGTCCCGAGCGGTTCTCCCGACCCCTCCGCAGACCGGAGCGGAGCCCATCGGCCCGACCTGGTCCCCCTATCAGGTCGTGCCCGGTCGCCGGATCGCGGTGGACTGGGCCGAGCGGCGTCGGATGAAGATCGAGGCCGAGGCGGCCCGGCTCAAGAAGTTGCGCAAGGTCAGCGCCTTCCGGGTCGCCAGCCTCAACGTGCTCGGCTCCAACCACACGATGGGGGCCGGAGGATACGGTCCCGGCACCGCCCGGGCCGCTCGTGAGGCCGGGCTGATCCGCTCCCGTGGGATCGACCTGATCGGACTCCAGGAGGTCCAACGCGACCAGCGCCCGGTCTTCATCTCGGGTCTGCCACAGATGACGATCTGGCCTCAGGATGCCCTCGGGAACCAGGGCTACCGGTTGCAGATCGCCTACAACTCCGCTCGGTTCGAGATGCTCGACGGGGGATCGGTCACCCATACCTGGATCGGGATGCAGGTTCCGATTCCCTGGCTGCTGCTACGCGATCGTGAATCCAAGGCCACCTTCTACGTGATCAATGCCCACAACGCGCCCGGCGGTCAGCAGGCTTCCCGGGAGACGTCGACCTCGATCGAAGTGGCACTGGTCAATCAGCTCAAGGCCACCGGCCGCCCCGTTCTCATGGTGGGGGACATGAATGAGAAGGCGTCGTTCTTCTGCCGGATCTCGAGCGCTACCGCGATGGTCTCGGCCAACGGCGGCTCGTGGTCCCAGGGGTGCCGGATGCCCGCGGGGGAGCTACGTATCGACTGGATCCTGGGCGCGGGTGAGGTCGGGTTCAGCAACTACGTCCAGGACGGCACCACGCGCACAACCGGCATGAGCGACCACTACCTCGTCTACTCTGATGTGGAGTTGGTCGACAGCACCGATCCGGCCAAGGACGGAGAGAACCAGTGATGCGTGGACGACGATTCCGCTCGGTGGCGGGGGTGGCCGCTCTGGCGGGGGCCCTGTTCCTGACCGGTTGTGGATCCGAGAGCGGTACGAACAATGCCGCTGACTCGACGCCGCCCTCGACGCAACAGAGCGTCGGCACTCAGAGTCCGAGCACGACCCCATCGTCGGGAGATCCGTCGCCGAGCCAGGAGGCGCATCCGAACGGACCCGACTGCTCGAGCGTCTGGAAGGTCGGCGCCTCCCTCCCGGGTGATTACCAGGGTTGTGTCGACGCTGCCGGTGCCTGGGTCGAGCCCCAGGTCATCAAGTGCTCGGTGGGCAACAAGATCGTGCGTGCGGACCCCAACTTGTATGGGGTTCCGGGGCACCTGATTCGAGCCGCGAACCCGACGTACGAGAAGAACAAGGAGTACCAGCGGGTCTTCTTGACCTGTACCGGTTGAGTCCGAACCCGGGTTGAGCCGGCGGCGGCAGCCGGGGTCGGGACCGGGCGGCGTGGTCGTTTTGGGAGAACTCGGGTGCACGGTAGCCTGACTCGGGCCTGCTCGCGCCGATGAGCGTGACAGAACGTCTCGGGGGCAACCGGGGCGAGTCGATCTGGGGAGTTGTTCACGTGCCACGCCAACTGCGATCACTCGGGGTTCTCATGATCCTGGGGTTGATCGGGTCAGTGCTGTCGATCGCCACCACCGGTTCCGCGCGGGCCGAGAACTCGGTCGCTTCCGGAGCGACGGTCGGTACCTTCGTCGCCGATTCGAAGACGGTAGCCGCCAAGACTCCCAAGAAGGCCGCGAAGAAGAAGACGCCCAAGAAGAAGCCGAAGGTGGGCAAGTACTCGCCCAAGACCGGGGTGATCTTCAACGAGCCGTACAACCGTGGCGGTAAGTGGCGGTTCGCGATCCGGGCGCACCTGATCAAGACGATCGACTCGGTCAAGAAGGGCCAGAACATCTCGTTCGCCTCGTGGAACATCCGCGGCGCCGTCTACCGCGATGCCCTGATCCGGGCCCACAACCGGGGCGTTCGGGTGCGGATCATCATGGACCGCGGCAACAACAACGCCATCTCGCCCAATCCGGACGTCAACATGATCCGGGCCGAGTTCAAGAAGAAGAAGAACCAGAACCGCAAGGCGAAGCGGCGCAGCAAGGTGAAGATGTGCGTCTCCTCCTGTCGGGGCGGCAGCGGCATCGCACACACGAAGTTCTTCCAGTTCAGCAAGGCTGGGAAGAGCAAGTGGATCACGATGTACAGCTCCAACAACGCCACCGACATCGCGGCGATCGCTCAGTGGAACGACATGTTCACCGTCGCCGGGCGTAAGTCCGTGTACAAGGGCTTTCACAAAATCTTCAATCAGATGTGGAAGGACAAGCGGCGCAAGAACGCCTTCCAACAGGTCACCAGCGGCCGAATGAGCTTCGACTTCTACCCGTACTACGGCAAGGGCGCCACCGGTGACCCGGACATGAAGAAGCTGAACCAGGTCACCTGCTCGGGCGCGACCGGTGGCACCGGAACCCGGGGCAAGACCCGCATCCTGATGGCCCAGGACGCGCTCCTCAACGAGCGCGGGATCCGGCTGGCCAAGAAGCTGGTCAAGCTGCGCAAGCAGGGGTGCGACATCAAGATCGTCTACGCACTGCTCGGCAAGCGGATACGCACGATCCTCGACAACGGCGGGGTGCGGACCCTGCAGTACTCCTACGACCGTGACCGCGACGGCCTCTATGACATCTACCTGCACATGAAGTCGATGGCGATCAGTGGTAACTTCGGCGGGAAATCGAACGCTCAGGTCGTCTACAACGGCACCGCCAACTGGACCCCGGTCGCCCTGGCCAGCGACGAGGTGGTCGCCAAGATCGCGATTCCGCGGATCGAGCGCAGGTATGCGAAATGGATCAACTTCCTGTTCAACAACCGTCCTCCCTCATGGGGCCCGATCAACCTGGGAGTGTGCGCCACGGCGTGCGCCACGGGTGGGATCGATCGGCTGATGAACGGTGGCGGCGCCCCGAAGAAGTACGACCCGTATGCCTGGATGAAGGAGCAGGGGCTCTGATCCAGTCCGCTACTGTTCGTCGGGTGGCTGAGCCGACCGACGGGTGGAACGTAGACCTCGACCAGATCACGGTCCCGACGGCCTTCAGCGGATCGGTCGACGTCTGGTTCGGCGGGCATCGCGGCTGGTCCTTCACCACCGTCGAGGGTGAGCGCACGGTGCGCTGGCCGCGCACCATGCGAGGCTTTCTGAAGGGTTGGTCCGAGGTCCGGTTGAGCCGGGAGGATCAGGCGTTGCACGTCCAGCACGTGGTCTTCGGACCCGAACCGGACGAACTCGAGATGGTGGACCGGCACCGGCTACCGGTGATCGTGGACAAATGGGGTCTGATCCAGCGCCCCTTCGAGTTCCGTGCCGAGGGCCTGCTCGGACAACTCGCCGACGAGGCCGAGCGGATCATGACGGTGCTCGAGCACGAATGCCAGCTGCCCAGTTGGATCTCCTTCGGCACCCTGCTCGGAGCCGCCCGGTCCGGCAAGGCGATCGGTCACGACTCAGACATCGATCTCTGCTACCTCTCCCGGCTGGCCACACCCGCCGAGATGACGGTCGAACTCTGGCGGATCGGGCGGGTGCTGCGGGCCCACGGTTGGCGGGTGCTGCACAAGTCCGGCAGCTTCCTCACCGTCGAGGTGGATGCCGCGGACGGGGGATCCGTCGGCATCGACGTGTATGCGACCTTTCATCTGGACGGGAACTTCTACGAGACCGCCACGGTGCGCCGCCCGGTCCCGCTGAGCGCGGTCTTGCCGATCACCCCGATCGAGTTCGAGGGTCGGATGCTGAACGGACCCGCCTCTCCCGAGCGTTTGCTGGAGATCTCCTACGGTCCCAACTGGCGGGTGCCGGACCCCTCCTTCCGGCACGAGCCGGGCCCCGAGATCACCGACCGCTTCGACGAGTGGTTCGGCCACCTCTGGCGGCAGCGCCGGGAGTGGCGCTCGGCCAACGCCGCGCATCCGAGCACCTCGCAGACCCCGGTCTCGGAGTTCGCAACCTGGCTGCTCGACCTGCTCTCCGAACGACACCGGGTGGTCGAGGTCGGTTCGGGTAACGGTGCCGACGCGCTGGCCCTGGCCCGGGCCGGACACAAGGTGCGTGCGCTGGACTACGCCTTCGGACCGCGCCGCTCCTTCCCTCAGCACCCCGGGCTGACCAGACTGCCGTTCAACCTCTACGACCTGCGAGACGTCGTCACCCGTGGTGCCCTGGTCGCACGGGCCCGGCGGGGGCAGGTGGTCTGTGCGCGCGATGTCCTGGAGACCCTGACCGATCAGGGGCTGGAGCACTTCTTCCTGTTCACCGGCATGGCGCTGCGCGGGGGCGGGCTGCTGGCCATCGAATCCCACGCCTGGTCTGCCGGAGCCCTGGCGGATCGCGCCCAGCAGGGAACCGGCGGGCGGATCCGTCGGTTGGACCCGAGCCGGGTACTCGCCGCCGCGCGGGCCGCGGGCGGTGAGCTCGTCCGGAGCGAGGGCCTGACCGCTGCCCGGGCGACTCTGGCCGCCCCCGGCGCGCCGGATCCGTCGCGTTGGAGGCTGCTGGTGAGCTGGCCCGAACCGAGCGCTCACACCCAGACCGATCCCGAACCGTCCGTGGAGGCAGCCGAGTGACTGGCACCGTTCATCTGCACATCGGTGCCCCGAAATCGGGGACCACCTACCTGCAGCGCGTCCTGGAACACAACCGCGAGCGTTTGGCCGATGCCGGCGTGCTGGTGGTGGGCGAGCACCACGTGGACCGGGTCCAGGCCGCCCTCCAGGTACGCGAGGACCGTCGTTGGCGGAGGCTGCCACCGGCTCGTCAGGACATGTGGGGTCACCTGGTCCGTCAGATCAAGGCCTGGCCGGGGGACCGGGCGATACTCAGCTACGAGTTGTTCTGCGCGGCCACCGCCGAGCAGGCCGACCGGGTGCTGTCGGACCTGGCCGAGTTCGAGGTGCACGTGGTCGTGAGTGCTCGCGATCTGGGCCGGTCGGTGCCCTCGGCTTGGCAGGAGCGCCTCAAGTTCGGGCTCACCACCCCGTTGGACCAGTGGGAGCCGCCTGCCGAGGACGACCCGCGCAGCGAATGGGGTTGGCGGACCACCGATCCAGCCAGTGTGATCTCCCGATGGGGTAGCAGCCTGCCGGTCGATCGGGTGCACCTGGTCACGGTGCCTCGGGGCGGCGCCGACCCCAGCGAGTTGTGGCGACGGTTCAGCGAGGCCTGCGCGATCGCAGAGATCCCGGTCGATACCGAGGTGCCGCGGGCGAATGAGTCGTTGGGGGCCGTCCAGGCCGAGCTGCTGCGTCGAGTCAACGAGCACCTGCGCCCGCCGCTGGACACGAGTCGGGAGAAGGCGCGCTGGTTGCGGGACCTGTTGGCGCACCGGGTGCTGGCCCCTCAGACCGGGGCCGGGCTGGCCATCACCGATGCCCAGTTCGATGTGGCCAGAGCCCGCGCCGAGGCCAGCGTGGCCGCGCTCGCCGATGCCGGTCACCCGGTTCACGGAGACCTGACGGATCTGCTGGCGACCCGTCCCCAGGGACGCAATCCGAGCGAGGTGACTCAGGACGAGGTCCTGCAGGCGGCCCTGGCTGCCGTGGTCGAGCTGCTGCTCGTGCAGCGCGAGGACGCCGCCGAGCATCGTGTGGGCGGGCAGCCCGAACCAGGGACCGGAACCCGGTTGTTGCGGCGGATCGCCGGTCCGGTGGTCTCCCGACGGGGGCGCGACACCCGGCAACGGATCGCCGACCTGGAGCGACAGGTCGCGCAGGGACGTGAGCTGCACCAGCGGGTGGCGATGCTCTCCGATGTGGTGACCGAACTCCTGCTCCCGGGGGACCTGCGCGACGATGCCGCGGTCGCCGAGGCCCTGCGGCAGTACCGCAAGGACTCCCTGTGAGCGGGGCCGAGCCGGGGAGGAGCCCGATGCGTCGTGCCGCGGTCCGACTGTCCCGGAGCACTGAGCTGGCCGCTGCCCGGGCCGACGCCCGACGGGTCGCGCTACTCGCCGAGGCGGTGTCCGAGAACGCCCGTCAGGACGTGCTGCTTCGCGGTGTGCTCGCTGACCTTGAGCGCAGCTTGATACCGGTACTGACCTCAGTGGTCGAGGAGTCTCGATGAGGTGGGGGCGTCGGGCCAGCGTCGGGCCGGTCGCTGCCCTGACGATGGTTCGCGACGAGGGTGACGTACTGCGCAAATGGGTGGCGCACTACTCCGCGCAGGTCGGAGCCGAGAACCTCCTGGTCATCGACGACAACTCGACGGACGGCTCCACGGATGGTCTCGACTGTGAGGTGATCCGGATTCCGCCGATCGTCGGTCATTTCGAGCTTGAGCGGATGCGGATCGTCTCCGATCGGGCCCGGCGGCTGCTCAAGGGGCGCTCCGCGGTGGTCTTCGCCGATGCCGATGAGTTCATCGTGCCCGATCCAGACCGGCATGAAGACCTGCGGGCGTTCGTCGCCGCGCGTCGGGGGGTACCGGCCAGCGGTGTGGTGGCCCTTAACGTGGTCCATCATCTGGCCACCGAGGCGCCGCTCGACCTCTCCCGGCCGTTGTTGTCGCAGCGACGGCTGGCGAAGTTCATCCCGTTGCTGTGCAAGCCGTCGGTGAAACAGGTGCCCGATGCCTGGGCCGCAGCCTCGCACGGCATCCACGATGTGTTGTACAGCCCCGACCCGGAACTGTTCATGTTCCACTTCAAATTCGCCGACCGCGATTTGTTGCAGCGCACCGCCGACCATCGGCGTCGGATGGTCGACCTGGATGAGCGGGCCGCCGAGTCGAGTTGGCAGTTCACCGGGGACGAGATGGTCGATCTGCTGGACCAGATCAACGCGGAGGCCCCCGAGGACCCGGCACAGGTGCCGGTCTTCGACGCCGATCCCGACGCATTGGCTCAGATCGTGCAGACCCAGGCGAACGGGGTGTCCCGGGCGGGTGGACTCCGTCAGGTGAAGGCGATGCGGCGGCGCCCGGTACGCCGGATCCCGGAGCGCTTCCTGGGCACGGTCTGATCCATGAGGACCGGTTGAGCGGGGCCGGAAGAATTACAGATCTGTAGTTCACCGGATCGGGTTGCTTGTGGTTGGTGTGACTGATGTGATCAGTGGGAACTGATTGCGAATGTGACCGGAGTAGAGACATGTCAAGGCCCTGTCAGCATGCCGTGCGACCCCGATTTCTGAGAGTCCTCGGTGCCTTCTCGGGTGCCAGCGCCCTGGTGGTGGCGGGAGCGTTGGGGCCGCTCGGTGCGGGTGGACTCCAGAGCGCCACCGCCATCGAACCCACGGAGCCGGCCGTACCGACGGCCACCCCGTCCCCGACACCCACGACCACACCACCCCCGGCACCGATCCCGGCCTCGGCGCCGATCCGTTTGGTTCAGGCGAACCTCCGGGCGGGGATGAATGTCACCCAGACGAACAAGGACCTGGCCACCATCTACGCCACCCGTCCGGACTTCGTCACCTTGAACGAGGTCAACGGTCGTCCCGATGCTCAATTGGCGCCGGTCGGGTACGGCATCCAGCGCACCCCGGGTACCTATACCGGGGCGACCCCCGTGTTGTGGAACACCGAGCGCTGGACCGCGTTGGGCCAGGGCACCTACAACATCAGCAATGTGCCGGGCAAGACCGCCACCCAGAAGGTCGAGTGGGGCATCCGGTACGCCAACTGGGTCACGGTTCAGAGCTCTGCCGGTCAGGTGGTGTCGGTGATCTCCACCCACTTCGCACCCAAGAGCAAGTTCACCAACGGACTGACCGTGCCGTCGCTGCGCCGGCTGGGTGCGCTGGCGGCGACCCTGAACCAGCGGGGTCCGGTACTCATCGGTGGCGACCTGAACGTCAACTACCGGTCCGCTATCGAGTACCCGCGCGCCGAGATGGCCGCTCAGGGGCTCACCCCCACCTACGACGTGATGGGTCAGTCCCTGCCCACCGGGGACTACAAGGGCGCCACCATCGACTATCTGTTGCTGCGTTCGGCGGCCCAGTTCACCGTGCAGCGTCAGTGGATCACCGAGTTGAAGTCGGACCACAAGATGCTGGCCGCGGACGTGGCCCTGCTGGGCGCCAGCGCCTCGTACTTCGCCCCCGGCACGGTCGTCAACGATCCGGCCGCCAGGGCGCGGGTCATCAGGCTGGCCACCACCGTGCTCGCCAAGGCCCCGAAGGGAGCGAACGTTCGGATCCTGAGCCGGAGCCTGACGGGCAAGGCGATGTACAAGGCGATCCGTAAGGCGCGGGCTCGTGGGGTGCGGGTCGCGGTGATCGTGGGCAACCGAAAGCTCTCGGGGAGCGATCGCAGGCTGAAGCGGATGCTCGGGACGAAGACGTCGAGGCATTCCTACTTCACCCAGCGACCCAAGTACTGGAAGAACCGCAAGGCCCTGGCCAAGTCCGTGGTCACCGCGAGCGCCAGCGGCGGCACCACCGCCCTGCGGGTCGATATCAACCGCCCGCTGCGCAGCGACTCCCGTAGTAAGCGGACGGTGGCCCGGATCAGCAATGTCAAGGTGAGCTACGACTGGTTCTTCAAGCGCTTCGAGAAGATGCGTCGGCGGTGAATCCGGGGGCCGACCGATGTGATGTGTCCCATAGCCCATATCGGTCGGCCCGAAGTGAACGTCCGCTAACCTGTGGTGGTTCCGTGCCACCCTTAGATCGGAGTTCCCATGGGTCGTCTCGCCCAGACCGACAGCCTCACCGAGGATCAGCAGGAGATCCTGAAGGCAGTCCGCCAGTTCGTGGACGAGAGGATCATCCCGGTCGCCCAAGAGCTGGAGCACTCCGACACCTACCCCACCGAGATCGTGGAGGGGCTCAAGGAACTGGGCATCTTCGGGTTGATGATCCCCGAGGAGTACGACGGGTTGGGGGAGTCCCTGCTCACCTATGCGTTGTGTGTGGAGGAGATCGCTCGGGGTTGGATGAGCGTGTCGGGAGTGATCAACACTCACTTCATCGTCGCCTACATGCTGATGCAGCACGGTACCGAGGAGCAGAAGCGCAAGTACCTGCCTCGGATGGCCACCGGTGAGGTGCGGGGGGC
>CAYNFY010000091.1:0-17223 GCA_964396585.1 uncultured Nocardioides sp. | reverse complement strand
AGGCCGTGAGGCCGGCCGTCGCCGAGCCCCGATCGTCAGCGAGGCCGAGTTCCTGGCCCGCCGTGAATCAGTCGATCGGGTGATGGTGATTCGTCAGCGTGAGGACCTCACCCAGATCGGCGTGCTCGAGGACAAGGTCCTGGTCGAGCACTATGTCGCTCGCGAGTCGCAGACCTCGATGATCGGCAACGTCTACCTGGGCCGGGTGCAGAACGTGCTGCCGTCGATGGAGGCCGCCTTCATCGACATCGGCAAGGGCCGTAACGCGGTGTTGTACGCGGGCGAGGTCAACTGGTCGGCGCTGGGTCACAAGGATGGGCAGCCCCGCAAGATCGAGTCGGTGCTGAAGTCCGGTCAGTCGATCCTGGTGCAGGTCACCAAGGACCCGGTAGGTCACAAGGGTGCCCGATTGAGCAGTCAGGTCAGCCTGGCAGGCCGGTTCCTGGTCTACGTGCCCGACGGCACGAACTCGGGGATCAGCCGCAAGCTGCCCGATACCGAGCGCAGCCGGCTCAAGAAGCTGCTCAAGGAGATCGTTCCGGAGCAGGCCGGCGTGATCGTCCGGACCGCGGCCGAGGGGGCCCGCGAGGACGAGCTCACCCGCGACGTCGAGCGACTCAAGGCACGCTGGGAGGACATCGAGGCCAAGGTCGCCGCGAAGACCCATGGCCCGCACCTGCTCTACGGCGAGCCGGACCTGACCCTCAAGGTGGTCCGGGACCTGTTCACCGAAGACTTCTCCAAGCTCATCATCGAGGGCGATGAGGCATGGGAGACCGTGGCCGGCTACGTCGAGCACGTCGCGCCCGACCTGATGGACCGGGTCGAGCGCTTCGTGTCGCCCAGCGAAGGGCGAGACCAGGGCAAGGACATCTTCGGGGTGCACCGGATCGAGGAGCAGATCCACAAGGGCCTGGACCGCAAGGTCTGGCTGCCCAGTGGTGGCTCGCTGATCATCGACCGGACCGAGGCGATGACGGTCGTCGACGTCAACACCGGCAAGTTCACCGGTTCAGGCGGGAACCTCGAGGAGACCGTCACCAAGAACAACCTGGAGGCGGCCGAGGAGATCGTGCGTCAACTGCGGTTGCGCGACATCGGCGGCATCATCGTGGTCGACTTCATCGACATGGTCTTGGAATCGAACCGGGATCTCGTGGTGCGCCGTCTCGTCGAGTGCCTGGGCCGGGATCGGACCCGTCATCAGGTCGCCGAGGTCACCTCGCTGGGGCTGGTGCAGATGACCCGCAAGCGGATCGGCACGGGACTGCTCGAGGCCTTCAGCAACGACTGCCCGCAGTGCCACGGTCGTGGAGTCGTGGTGCAGGAGACTCCGGTCGAGCCGCGGCACAGCCCGGCCGAGGAGGAGAACCGTCGTGGCCGGGGCGCCCGTCGCGGCCGTGGTCGGGATAACGAGCCGAATGGCGGCAGGGAGACCCAGTCCAGGTCGGAGGCCGGCGAGGCGCTGCCTTCGCCCAAGGACGTGGCGGCTCTCGCCCGGCCGGAAGAGCCCAAGAGTCAACCGATCGCGGTCTCTGAGCCGGACCCGGCTCCCGAGCCTGCGAACGAGGCCGAGGTGCCGACCGTCCAGGTCCAGACCCGCTCGCGTCGGCGTCGTGGACAGGTGACCGAGGTGGTAGCAGAGGTACCGGAACCGGTGACCGAATCGACCCCGGTCATCGAGCCCGAGGTTGAGGTTGAGGTTGAGAAGCCCACCGTCCAGGTGCAGACACGCAGTCGTCGACGCCGGGGCGCGGCGAGTTCACCCGAATCCACGCCCGAGCCCGCTTCCGAGCCGACCGTGGAGTCCACCCCGGAGCCGGCTGTGGAAGCGTCCGTGGCGATCGCGGAGCCGGTTGCCGAGCAGACCGCCCCCAAGGTGGTCACCCGAACCCGGCGCCGGGCGGCGAGCCGTCCCGCAGGTCCGCCGAGCGAAGGGGTGGTCGAGGGCACCGAGACGCCCGCAACCCAGGGTGGCACCGACCCCGTAGCGGGGGCGGAGGAAACGGATGAGCACGTGGCGCACGTTCCCTTGAAGAAGAAGGGCACCCGCAAGCGGTGACCTCGTTTTGCCTGAGCCGCGGGCGGGTGCGTAGTATTGCTCCTTGTGCACGTCGTAGGGCGTGCACACTCGCGCTGCCACGCTGACCGGGATCCCATCCCTGGGCCGGCGAGGCGCCGGCCCCATGAATGTAACGAACTAGAGTGCCGTTCGGTGCTCGCATGACCGAGGAGAGTGAGTCTGCCGTGTACGCAGTCGTGCGCAGTGGCAGCAAGCAGCAGAAGGTTGCTGTTGGCGATGTCATCGAGATCGACAAGGTCGACACGGGCGTCGGCGAGACCGTCTCCCTTCCGGTGGTCATGGTCGTGGACGGTGAGCAGGTGACTGCGACCGGCCTCGACAAGGCCTCGGTGACCGTCGAGGTCCTGGGTGCCATCAAGGGCCCGAAGATCATCATCCAGAAGTACAAGAACAAGACCGGCTACAAGAAGCGCCAGGGTCACCGCCAGAAGTACACCCAGGTCAAGGTCACCGACATCTCCCTCTGACCCCGGTTGGGGCCTAGCGCATTCAAGGACTGAAACATGGCACACAAGAAGGGTGCAGCGAGCACCAAGAACGGTCGCGACTCGAACGCCCAGCGCCTCGGCGTGAAGCGCTTCGGTGGCCAGGTCGTCAGCGCCGGCGAGATCATCGTCCGGCAGCGTGGCACCCACTTCCACCCCGGTGACGGGGTGGGCCGGGGCGGCGACGACACCCTGTTCGCCCTGGTTCCCGGAGCCGTCGACTTCGGCACCAAGCGCGGCCGTCGCGTCGTCAACATCATCCCGGGCGAGTGACTCACCCGCTCGACTGAGACTTCTTCGCCAAGGGCGTCCCTGAAACAATGGGGGCGCCCTTGACGTTTTCCGTATTACCTGCGGTAGCACCTGCTGCCGTCCCGTCACCAGAAAGAGGCCGTCATGGCTCTGCCCACCTTCGTCGACCGGGTCTCACTGCACATCGCAGCGGGCCGAGGAGGCAACGGTGTCGCCTCGGTGCACCGGGAGAAGTTCAAGCCACTGGGAGGGCCGGACGGCGGCAACGGTGGCCCCGGCGGCTCGGTGATCCTGAGAGTCGACCCCGACGTCACCACGCTGCTGGACTACCACCACAGTCGCAAGCGGATCGCGGAGAACGGTGGGCACGGTGCGGGGGCGCACCGCAACGGCGCGCACGCCTCCGACCTGATCCTCAAGGTTCCGGACGGCACCGTGGTCACCGACGCCCAGGGCGACCTGATGGCCGACCTGGTGGGTGCGGGTACCGAGCTGGTGGTGGCACAGGGGGGTCGTGGCGGACTGGGCAATGCGGCGCTGGCCTCGGCCAAGCGCAAGGCCCCCGGCTTCGCGCTGCTCGGTGAGCCCGGCGACGAACTGGAGATCCACCTCGAACTCAAGGTGGTCGCCGATATCGGACTGGTCGGCTTCCCCAGCGCCGGCAAGTCCTCGCTGATCGCCTCGATCAGCCGGGCCAAGCCGAAGATCGCCGACTACCCGTTCACCACGCTGGTCCCGAACCTGGGCGTGGTCCGGGCCGGAGAGACCGTCTTCACCGTGGCCGACGTACCGGGGCTGATCGAGGGAGCCGCGGAGGGCCGGGGTCTGGGCCACGACTTCCTGCGGCATGTGGAGCGTTGCGCCGCGCTGGTGCACGTCATCGACACCGCCACGATCGAGCCGGGGCGTAACCCCGTCGACGACCTCGACATCATCGAGCGTGAACTGGCCGCGCATGGTGGCCTGGAGGATCGTCCCCGACTGGTGGCGCTGAACAAGATCGACGTGCCGGACGGGCACGACATCGCCGAGATGGTGGCCGAGGACCTGGCCGCACGTGGCCTGCGGGTCTTCCCGGTCTCCGCCGCGTCCGGCGAGGGCACCCAGGCCCTGATGTATGCGATGGCCGAGATCGTCAACCGGGCCAGGGTGGAGGTACCCAAGGTGGAGGCCACCCGGATCGTGATCCGGCCTCAGGCCGTCGCCGGAGGCGCCGACTTCGAGATCAAGGAGACCGAGGACGGCTGGCGGGTCTGGGGCACCAAGCCGATGCGCTGGGTGCGCCAGACCGACTTCAGCAACGAGGAGGCCGTGGGCTTCCTTGCCGACCGGCTCAACCGGATCGGGATCGAGGACGAACTGCTCAGACTGGGTGCTGTCGAGGGCGACGCGGTCATCATCGGCGAGGCCGAGAACGCGGTGGTCTTCGACTTCAAGCCCAGCGTCGAGACGGGCGCCGAGATGCTCGGTCGTCGCGGCGAGGACGAGCGGTTCCGGGAGCCGCGCCGAGCCCGGACGCGTCGCCTCGAGATCGATGAGGCGATGGAGGAGCGGGCCGAGAACGAGACCCGCGCCGATGTCGCACGTCGGCTCGACCAACGGTCCAAGAAGCAGACTGCGAAGGACGCGCGTCCGAAGTTCGGACCTCAGGCGTATGAGATCGGAACCGAGGCGGACCCCGACTTCAAGCCCCAGGAGCCCACCGACCGGGACCCCCGGTGAGCACCGGGAGTATCGGGAGCACCTTGCGGGCCGAGGTACTCGACGCTCGTCGGATCGTGGTCAAGATCGGGTCCTCCAGTCTGACCACGCCCGAGGGGCGCCTCGACCGTGCCCTGATCGGCTCCCTGGTCGACCAGCTGGCCGGATGTCGTGAGCGTGGGGCCGAGGTGGTGCTGGTCTCGTCGGGGGCGATCGCGGCGGGTCTGGTGCCGCTGGGCCTGGAGCGTCGACCGCGCGGACTCGCCGCACAGCAGGCGGTCGCCTCGGTGGGTCAGGGGCTGTTGGTGCACTGCTACGGCACGGAGTTCGCCCGCCATGACCTGGTGGTCGGGCAGGTCCTGTTGACCGTGGAGGATGTCACCAGACGCCAGCACTACCGCAATGCCCGGCAGACCTTCTCCACCTTGCTGGAGATGGGGGTGGTGCCGGTGGTGAACGAGAACGACACGGTCGCCACCGGTGAGATCCGCTTCGGCGACAACGACCGGCTCGCGGCTCTGGTCGCCCATCAGGTGCGGGCCGATCTGTTGGTACTGCTCAGCGACGTGGACGGTCTCTACACGGCCAAGCCCGGTACCCCCGGCGCCGAGCTGATCGGCGAGGTCCGCTCGTTCGATGCGATCGCGACGGTGGACATCTCGGCCACCGGGTCGGCGGTCGGTACCGGTGGAATGGTCACCAAGACCGAGGCGGCTCGGATCGCCACCGGTGCCGGCATCCCGGTCGTCCTCACCTCGGCGGCGAATGCTGCTGCGGCGCTGGCCGGGGAGCAGGTCGGGACGCTGTTCCAGGCGACCGGGCGGCACCGGAAGCCGTTGCAGAACTGGCTGGCGCACGCGGCTCAGGGGCAGGGCGAGCTGGTCTTGGACGACGGTGCCGTGAGGGCGGTCGTTGAGCGACGGGCCTCGCTGCTGCCACCCGGGGTCACCGAGGTACGGGGGTCGTTCGAGGCCGGAGACCCGGTGGACCTGGTCAGTCTGTCCGGGCAGCGGGTGGCCCGAGGGATCGTGGCCTACGACTCGGCAGAGCTTCCGGCCATGCTGGGCAAGTCCACCCATCTGCTGCGCAAGGAACTCGGCGAGGCCTACCAGCGTGAGCTGGTGCACCGCGACGACCTGGTCGTGCTGGCCCGGTGAGTAGGCTGGGCAGGTCATGAAGAACCCCGTAGGCACCCCCTCGATCTACCTGGACCACGCCGCGACCACCCCGATGGTCCCCGCCGCGATCGAGGCGATGACCCGACAGTTCGCTGTCGTGGGAAACGCCAGTTCGCTGCACGGATCGGGTCGGCATGCTCGGCGGGTGGTCGAGGAGGCTCGCGAGCAGATCGCCGGTGCCCTGGACTGCCGCCCCGGCCGACAACCTGGCGCTCAAGGGGATCTATTGGTCCCGACGGGTGGACCGCCAGAGTCGGTGCCGGATCCTGTCGACCGCAGTGGAGCACCATGCGGTGCTGGACCCGTTGCACTGGCTCGCCGAGGCGGAGGGCGCTGAGATCGAGCTGGTCCGGGTCGACGGCCTGGGCCGGATCGACCTCGCGGCTCTGCGGGAGTCTGTGGAGCGTGATCCCGACAGCGTGGCCCTGATCTCGGTGATGTGGGCCAACAACGAGGTCGGCACCATCGAACCGATCGAGGAGGTCGTGGCACTGGCCCGCCGCCACGGGATCCCGGTCCATACCGATGCGGTTCAGGCAGTCGGCGCGGTACCGGTCGCCTTCGCCGGATCCGGGGTGGACGCGCTCACCTTCACCGGTCACAAGCTGGGCGGCCCCTACGGGGTGGGGGCCCTGGTGGCACGTCGTGAACTGGGGATCACGCCACTGCTGCACGGCGGAGGTCAGGAGCGGGACATCCGCTCCGGAACCCTGGACGTACCGGGGATTGCGGGTCTGGCGGCGGCGGTCGAGTCGGCCGTCAAGGAACAGGCTGATCACGCGGTCCGGGTGGGCGCCCTGCGCGACGCCTTGGTGCGGCGGGTGGGCGAGGTGGTTCCCGATGTACACCTGCACGGGGACCCGGTGCACCGGTTGCCCGGCAACGCTCATCTCGGCTTCCCGGGTTGCCAGGGGGACTCGTTGTTGATGCTGTTGGATGCGCACGGTATCGAGTGCTCCACGGGTTCGGCCTGCTCTGCCGGAGTGCCGCAACCCTCCCATGTCCTGTTGGCGATGGGCTGTAGCGATGAGGAGGCCCGGCATTCCCTCCGGTTCTCGCTCGGACGCACCTCCACCGAGGCCGACGTGGATGCGGTGATCGCCGCGATCGGGCCGGCGGTGGAGCGCGCTCGAATGGCGAACCGATGAGGAGTGAGGGCTTGCGAGTCATCGCCGCCATGAGCGGGGGAGTGGACTCGGCCGTCGCCGCGGCCCGTGCTGTGGAGGCCGGTCATCAGGTGACCGGGATCCACCTGGCGTTGAGCCGCAATCCCAAGTCGTATCGGACCGGGGCGCGCGGATGCTGCACGATCGAGGACGCCAACGACGCCCGCCGGGCAGCGGACGTGCTCCGCAGCCCGTTCTGCGTCTGGGACCTCTCGCACCGCTTTCATGAGGCTGTGGTCGAGGACTTCATGGACGAGTACGCGGCCGGCCGGACCCCTAACCCGTGTCTGCGCTGCAACGAGAAGATCAAGTTCGCGGCCGTCTTGGACAAGGCCCTGGCGTTGGGCTTCGACGCGGTCGCCACCGGTCACTATGCGCAGTTGCGTACCGGGGAGGACGGTCTGATCGAGATGCACCGGGCGGTGGACGGTGCCAAGGACCAGTCCTACGTTCTCGGGGTGCTCGACCAGCAGCAGCTGCGGCACTCGTTGTTTCCGCTGGGGGACTCCACCAAGCCCGATGTGCGCCTGGAGGCCGCCGAACGCGGTCTGCTGGTGGCGGACAAGCCGGACAGCCATGACATCTGTTTCGTAGCCGATGGGGACAATGCCGGGTGGCTGGCCGAGAAGCTGGGAGACCGGGCCCCGAATCGCGGCGGTGACATCATCGATGACACGACCGGTGAGGTGCTCGGCCAGCACGGCGGGACCTTCGGTTTCACCATCGGGCAGCGCAAGGGGTTGAAGATCGGGCGTCCGGCGCCTGATGGCAAACCACGTTTCGTGCTGGATATCGAACCGGTCTCCGGAGCGGTGCGGGTGGGTAGTCGTGACGGGCTGATGATCCGAACCATCGAGGGGATCCGACCACGCTGGTGCGGCACCGTCCCGAGGGTGCTGGAGGGCTCGGTGCAGCTACGGGCTCACGGGGAGGAGATCCCGGCCACCGTGACCGTCACCGGCGAGGGTGATGCGGCAACCGTCCATGTGGACCTGCACGCACCGGCGCAGGGAATCGCGCCGGGTCAGGCGGTCGTGGTCTACGAGGGCACCCGCGTGGTCGGCTCCGCGACGATCGCCTCGACCGAGCGTGTTGCGGCACGCTGACCGGTTCTGCCGGAGGGCCTGCGCGCGATCCTCGTCGTGGCCGCATCCGGGCGTCACCCCCGCTCACGCGGGGAACTATGGGGGTCGGGGCTTGTACATCCGCTGACGGACCCACCCCACTCGCGCGGGATCGTTTAGAGCGTATACACCTCAATCTGGCTGAGGAGGGCGAATCGCGAATTCGCCGAGCCCCGCCCGCTCACCTCACCGAGCGCTGTTATGACGAGCCGCGGTCAGCAGACCACAGCCGTACGACTTGGAGCGGCCCACGCCGTTGAGTCGGAGCCTGTCGAATTCGCTGGGATCATGGACCGTTGCCAGGCCGTCGATGGTGTCGACCACCAGACGGTGCTTCCCCGCGCCGGTACGGTTTCGACGATGGTCGAGCATCTGGACCTCGGCCAGGGCGACACCCAGTTTCGAGGTCAGCCAGGCCGCCATGTCGGAGACCGGAACCACCCGTGCCGTCTGCTTCCTCGGGCTGGGCTCGTGCACCATGCCCTGGTTCCCGCTCTGGTTCGACCAGGCGGTGGGGATCGTCTTCTCGGCATCCAGGTAGTGACGCGTCGTGCGCAGCACCGGGTTGACAGCCACCCGGAAAATGATCTGGGCCCCCGCCTCGAGTTCCCAGGCATGTGCCGAGAGCACGCGGGTGCCTTGGCCGGCCGGGACCAGCTCGGGTGCCGTCGTGGATTGCACCAGCACTCGAGGTTCGTAGCGCAGCCGGTCGATTCGGTACAGAATGCCGGCCGTCGCCCGACGGGTCTCCTCGTTGCCCGGGAGGCGTGAAGGAAAGAGTCGGCTGACGGCCCGGTGCGCGGAGCGATGGTCCTTCCAATTGACGGGTAGGCCGTTACGGTCGGTGAGGGCGGTCGCAGGGAACTGGGTCCAGTGGACCCGGACAGGTACGTCGGTCATCGTGAAAGGTTCTCCTTCGCCCACGCAAGCTGCTGGGCACGGTCGGCGACCGGTGGGGTGTAGGTGGTCGGGTGCGCGGTGGCGATGTGACGCTCGAAGCCGCCGGTGACGTGGTAGGCCTCGAGGATCACTTTCCTGGTCTCACCGTGCTGTGCTCGGGGTACCCGAGGGAGTGCCCGGAACAGATTCGCCGGACTGCCCGGATGCAGTCCGAGCACGAACGGGAACGCGGGCGCGCATGACCTGCGCCCCAGGTAGGGCATGAAGACGGGGTCCTGGAGCGATGTCAACCAGGCTTGTGCCGTCTCGGCGTCGGTGTCGATCGCCACGACGAACTCGCTGTGTGCGAGATAGTCGCGACGAGCCACGGAGGTGGCGAAGGTGCCGGCGGCCCGCCGGCTGTTGGGGAACGCCTTGGTCGAGGCGGATCCCAGGCGTCCCGCTCGATCGGCCGCGGCTGCGGCCGCTGAAGGCAGGTGAGACAGGATCTGGAAATCCTCGGCGGGCGGGTTCGTGGTGTCCACTCGTACGTGCAGGGCGTAGCGCTCACCGATGCCGCGCAGGTTGCGCGCCTGCCCGAAACCACGATCCGTCGGTCCCAGCGCGGCACCCAACAGCCCATTGAGTGCCGACTTGCTGGGCAGAGTCTGGGTGGGTACCGATGATCCGATGTTGACCTGATGGCGGTATCCGCCCCAGGACTGCAACGACCCGGCCAGTCGCAGGACGAGGAGAGTCACGAAGTCACCTGCCCTGCCGATGCCTGGATGATCTGCTCTGCTGCTCGAGCTGTCAGGTCATCGAGGGAGTCCACACTCGTCGAGCCCGGGAAATCGGTGACCACCCCCGGGGCGAACAGCATGGTGTCGAGATAGTTGGCGGCGTCATAGTTGCGCGCCAAGGCGTACTGGGCCGCCAGGGAGTCGATACTCGGCTGGGTGTAGCCGCCGTCGACACCCTTGGTCACCGGGGTCTCGAACTCATAGACGCTCCGGGACCGCTGATTCTCGACCAACACCAGGAACGGGCGAGTGTGAGCGTTGGTGTTAGTCAGTTTGCCGGGGGGAAGCGCCTTGAGCAGCGCCTCGATCAGTGCCTGAATCTGGATCTTGGCGGTGCCGGAACCGATACCTGACCAGGAGCGTCGTAACTGGGTGGTGTCGACGGTGAACGTCGAGTAATAGACCCCGGAGGTGAAGTAGGAGAGCCCGAGGTGCCCGGCGCTGGAACTCGTCGGTTCGTCGTCCATCTCGTCGATGGTGGTGAAGTAGTCGATGGTCAGGTTCATCTCATGGGTCATCACCGCATGAGAGACCGCGACTGCGGCGTAGGTGGAGAGGTCGCCGCGAAACGCGAACATGCGGCCGAAGGCGGCCACATCCAATGACGCCGACCTGACGTCCTGGATGAAGTCATCCGTGGTGGCCTGGGCAGCACCGTTCTGTTCCCCGACGATGGCCCAGGCCAATGTCTCCAGCTCGGCTTCGCTGAAGAACAGGATGTTGTCCTTCTTCTCGACCTCTTTGGGCGTATCGGTGGCGCCATCCGAAGCCGTCTTCTCCACGGCCACGGGCTCCTCCACCTTCGCTGCCCGTTTCGCGAGCCCCTTGACCACCGAGTTCGCGGTCTTCAGAGCCGTTGCCCGGTCCAGGGTCTTGCCCTGATCCTGCGCGAACTGCCGGGCCAGCTTGACGACGTGGACGGCCGCATTGGAGTCCGTGGTGCGCACTGAGGTGGGCAGATTGAGATGCTGCACCGCAGCGCGGAACGCGATCCGGGCCGGGCGTTTGAGCGACTGACTGGAGAGTCGTCCGCGCTGGATGCCGCCGTCGAACTGGGACTTGGGCATCCCGTTCTGGTCGCGGTTGAGATTGTGCATGGGCAGGGCCCGTAGAACGTGGAAGGTCAGGTAGGTCATCTCGGCTCCTTCGAGGTGAGAGTCAGTTGATGGAGGCGGTGGGGGCGCCACGGTAGAAGTCCATGACGATGCGGTTGCGACGCTCGGTTGCGCGACCCCCGACACCGTGGTCCCAGAAGATGAGGGTGCGAGCCAGGTCGTAGAAGTCGACACTCAACCGGTGACGTGCGCAGCGTCCGATCAGATCGTCGAGCACCAGCGCCGCCGCATCGACGGTCATCAGGGGGAGTGCCGACAACTGCTCTTCGACCCGGTGGCCGCCGTCCTTGTCCGCCAGCCGCGACAGGGTATGGCCCAATGCTGGTCGGCCGCGGCCCTCGGTCCTGACGACCTGGGCCACCTCCATGTTGATGGCACGGATCGCAGCGCCTCTGAGCGCGGCGGATCGGGCCCGGCTGTCGAGATCGGCGACGTACGGTGCCGCCCGGCTCATGGCCGGGGCCTCGCCTGTCGGTGTGATCCCGAGGCGGATCGCGGCCAACCATCCCGCTTGCTCCCTGGACCCAGGTCTCAGGTTGGCTCTCACCCGCCGGTTGGTCTCACCCATGAGTCGGGTGGCGGGGTCGGTCGTGTCAAGGGTCATGCGACGTCCTCGCTCTCGTGGTTGTGCTGGTTCGGGTAGGCCTTCTTGAGTGCGTCCTTGAGGAGGCGCTGAAGGTCGGCGCGTGATTTCGCCACGGCGGCGACCCGGCTGGGTGTGAGGAATGGATCGGTGGTTACCGCGAAGACCTTGATCGCCAGCCGGGTGAGGTGATCGACGTAGATGTGATCGGGGGCCATCTCCCCGGCTGCCACATCGGCCTCCAGTCGGGTCAGTACCGGGTGGATGGCCCGGTAGAAGGCTGCCTGACCGGTCAAGATGGCGGGACTGGCCTTGCTCTCTCCGGTGGCTGTGCGACCGGCCGGTAGAAAGGCCGAGCGGCACCTGCTGGCGAATTCCAGCAACCGCTGGATCCGCTCGAGTTCCTCGCCCTCGGCGCCGGCGAATCTGTCGGGCATGCTGTCCCAGGTGGCCCACTCCCGGGACCCCTTCCCGTCAGTGGTCTCGCTCAGCATCTCCAGGGACCAACGGTCCCGATCGGCATCGGAAGGGTGGAGCACCCGAGGCAGGGTCCGCCATGTGCGCAAAGAACGAGCCACGCCTCGATCAGCCTTGAACCACTGCATGAAACCCTCGGTGGTGGAGAGTTTGGTCTTGAATCCTCCCCGCGCCTTCACTGCCGTGACGACTCCCTTGGCATCGACCTTCTCGGTGTACAGCCGGGTGTGGTCATGCTCGTGGACCAGCCCCAGGCTCACCTTGGCGTCCTTGCCCAGCGGCGGTACCGGGATGGTGGCGTCGGCGCCGAGCACGAAGCCGGTGATCGTATCGCCGCGCAGGTGGAGCAGTGGCAGGGTCTGCGCGTAGCTGAAGCGGGTCACCGATGCCTTGACAGCGGTGCCGAAGTCCTGCGGCAGGCCGGTGGAATGGTGGTCCAGGAACAGCGGGATATCGCTACGGTCGAGCCAGACGGCGGGAACGTTGGCCCAGATGGTCCGAGACAGTCTGATCGGATCGACGTACCAGACACTCAGCGGATTGGTGTGCCAGGTACCGGCACTGCCCTTGGTGGCCCTGCCACCCCACGGGTCCAGACCGTTGCCGTTCTTGGTCTGGAACCAGGCGGTCACCAGCAGGAGCGTGGCCACGGCCGGATCGGCCGGGTCGCGAGGATCGCGGCGGACGGCCCATTGGGAGGAACTGGCGCCCGGTTCGGATGGGTGTAGTTGCTCGATCGGGTGCAATGCCTTCACCGGCCTGCCGGCGGCGGCGGCCACGAGGGCGTCGAGGTCCTGTTGGTTCCGGTCCCAGCGTTGCAGGAAGGGTTGCTCGCCGAACAGGGCGAACCGATGCTGGTAGTCAGCGCCGAACGAATCCACGGCATCCATGGGAAGGGCGTTCGGGCCGGTCCAGTTCGTGGCCCGGCGACCGATCATGGCGGCGATGCAGACCAGGAACCGATACATCGATTCTCGATCCAACGGAGTCAGTTCGGTGCCTAGACCCTGGAGCTGATGCGCGTCCAGCATGAGTTGGCGCAGTGAGAGGCGCATCTTCAGCCTGCCCTGGGTCACCGGGATCCAGGGGTCGTGCCAGGCGTTGAATCGGCTCACCGGGGTGGGCGCGGTCATAGCGCACCTTTCATGAGATGCACCACCGGGTCATAGGCGGTAGCGGGACGGGCCGCGGGGCCCTTGCCGTGCGACCTGTGGCCAGTCGGAGCTTCGATACGGAGTGTCACAAGGTGCAGTCTGTAACAGACGTCCGACTGTATACGTCCTAATCTCACTAGAACCTTGAACTAGACCGGGAACTTGTCATGTGCATGACTAAAGGTCCGTCGGCAGACGGGGTCGGTGTAGATCGCACTGATGTCAGGGGAGGGGGCGGGCGTTGCCGCTCTCGTTCGAGGAGTCCGCACCGATCGACCATCAGGTGGTCGCGGGGACTGAATCCACCCCCGCTTGCGCGGGGAGCATGCCGTTCCAGTCAACAAAGCCACCACTGGAATCACTCCCGCTCGCGCGGGGGCACCTACAGCATACAAGGAAGGCCCCGATCGGCGCGCATCGACTCCCGTTCCGCGAGGCGCGGGACCCGGATCTCCTCTGGCCGCCTCGGCGAGGCGCCCCGCGTGTGCACCCGGTCCACGGAATCGAGTCGTACGCAGATGAACAGTGGACGACCGATTCACGGGACAATGGCCGAATGCTTGCCTCAGGAGTCGGATCGATGCCCGGGACCGATGATCAGGAGTTCGTCGAGTCCGTCCGGATCGTGCTCGGTGAGCTCGGTGATCCTCCGGGGTTGCCCTTCGTTCCGGAACTCCCCGGGCGAGGACCGGGTGCCGACATGATCGGTCGCAGCCTGGCGATGGTCGCCGACCTGGCGGCCGATCTGCAGCCCGACGGGTGGCGGCTGACCGGGACCGGGGCCACCAGCGGTGTCGACCACCGGCGGGCCAAGTCACTTCTCGCTCAGGACCTCGACACCGTCGAAGAGCTGACCCAGGGGTTCACCGGAACCTTCAAGACCCAGGTGGCCGGGCCGTGGACGCTGGCGGCGAGCGTGGAGAAGCCACGCGGTGACAAGGTGCTGGCCGACCACGGGGCCCGGCGCGAGCTGGCGGAGGCGCTGGCCGAGGGGGTCGCCGAGCACCTCGCCGACCTGCGCCGCCGGATCCCCGGAGCCCGGTGGGTGGTCCAGGTGGACGAGCCCGCACTGCGCGCGGTCGCGGACGCCCAGGTACCCACCGCGTCAGGCTACGGCCGGCACCGCCGGGTCGATCGCCCCGAGCTCTCCGCATCGCTGGAGTCGGTGGTGGCGGCGATCAGCGCGGCCGGCGCCGAGCCTTGGGTGCACTCGTGTGCCCCCGAGACCCCGTGGGACCTGATCCTCGGGGCCGGGGCGCGCGGGATCCTGGTGGACCTGGAGGTGTTGCGACCGGCCGAGCTGGACACCCTGGCCGAGGCCCTGGAGACCGGCCACACGGTCGGGCTCGGCGTGCTGCCGAGCCTGGATCCGGAGAGCGCTCCGAGCGACAGCTCGGTCACCGAGCGGGTGCTGCGGCTGCTGGACATGCTCTCCCTGGACCCGGACGAGGTGGGGGACCGACTGATGGTCACCCCCCGGTGTGGTCTGGCCGGGGCCGGCGCCGTGTGGGCACGACAGGCGCTGACTCTGGCCACCGGGGTGGCCCGCCACCTCGCCACCGATCGGTGAGTTCACGGACTCAGCCGACGTGAACGACCTCGGGGCCGTCGGTGGCCAGCTCCGAGGGCTTGACCCGCAGGAATCCGAAGACCACCACCGAGGAGATCAGGGCCATCACCGAGCCGACCAGAAAGGCTGTGGTGGCCCCATCGGTGAAGATCTGCGACTCGGCCACTCGCTGCATGGCCGCGACCTGCTCCGGTGACGGCTGTGGACCTTGTGTCACCGCGGCCTGAGTGGCCGCGCCCAGCTTGTCGCCGGTGTTGGTCCAGACGTGCTGGGCGACCGTGGCCAGGGTGGCCAGGCCCACCGCGCCACCGACCTGCTGCATCGTGTTGAGCACCCCGGAGCCGACGCCGGAGTCCTCGGCCCGCACGTGGTGCACCGCGGACAGGGTGAGCGGTACGAAGGTGAGTCCCATGCCCAGGCTGAGCAGGACCACGAAGGGCAGCACGTCAGTCAGGTAGGAGGCCCGGACGTCGGTGACCGGGAAGGTCGCGTCGAAGGGGATCCTGGAGAGACCGAACAGGGCCACCGCGACCATCAGGGTGCCGATTCCGGCGAGGAAGCGTGGCGCCACCCGGGTGATCAGGTTCGAGGCGAGAGTCGCCGCTACGACGATCCCCAGTGAGAACGGCAGGAAGGCCAGTCCGGTCTTGAGCGGACTGAACCCCATCACGTTCTGGGTGTATTGGCTCAGGTAGAAGAACATCGCGAACATCGCGGCGGGCATCAGCGCCATCGCCAGGAAGCTCACCGCTCGGGTCTGGCTGGCGAAGATCCGGAAGGGCAACAACGGGTGGGCCGCCCGACGCTCGACGAGTGCGAAGGCCAGCAACAGCAACACTCCGGCTATCAGGCTCACGACCGTCCAGGTGTCGCCCCAGCCCTGCTCGGAGGCTCGGGAGAGGCCGTACACGATTCCGAGCAGGCCGCCGGTTCCGGTGATCGCGCCGGGAATGTCCAGCTCGCCGGGGTGGCTCTCGGACTCGTTCAGGAATCGGGGCGCCAATGCGGCTGCGGCCAGGCCGATCGGCACGTTGATCAGGAACGTGAGGCGCCATCCCTCCAGGTGGATGCCGAGCAGCTCCATGTGCGAGCCGGTCAGCCAGCCACCCAGGATCAGCCCGACTGCCGCTCCGGCCCCCGACATGGCGGCGTACACCGCGAAGGCCCGGTTGCGTGGGGGTCCGGCCGGGAAGGTGGTGGTGATCAGGGCGAGGGCGGCCGGTGAGGCCAGCGCGGCCCCGAGACCCTGCAGGCCCCGGGCGCCCAGCAGCATCGCCTCGGAGTTGGCGATCCCGCCCAGCAGTGAGGCGACGGCGAAGATGGCCAGCCCGACGCCGAATACCCGGCGACGTCCGTAGAGGTCACCGAGTCGACCGCCCAGCAGCAGGAGGCCGCCGAAGGCCAGCGCGTAGCCGGTGACCACCCAGGTCAGTGAGGCGGCCGAGAAGTGCAGGTCCTCCTTGATGAAGGGCAGCGCGATGGTGGCGATGGTGGAGTCGAGCACCACCATCAACTGGGCGATCGAGATCAGCACCAGAGCCCAGGTGAGGTTCACCTGGCGAGGCGAGGTTCCGGATGTTTCCGGGGTCGTTGAAGACACGGTTGAGGACACGGTGGAGCCCTTCTTGAGGAGCAGGTAGTGATCAGGCCAGGGCTGCGGGCAGGATGATCTGGTCGACGACCGAGGTGATGACCTCGGGGGTCGGCAGCTCGCCGAGTAGGAAGGTGCGATGCAGGACGATCCCAGCCAGGGCTGGAGCGAATATCTCCAGGTCCAGGTCGTCGCGCACCTCCCCACGGGCCCGGGCCCGTTCGAAGATCTGGTGGCTGATGGCGATCTTGGGAGCGAGGACTCGCTCCCGGAACGCACCGGCGAACTCTTCGTCGGTGCCGATCGCAGTGAGGACCGAGGCGAATGTCGCGATCGTTTGCGGGTCGGTCAGGCCCCCGTCGCCGGCACAGAACGTGGCCAGCAGATCGCCACGTAGGGAGCCGGTGTCGGGAGCGCTCAGCGGACCCTTCTGGGACAGGAGAGCCTCGATCACGAGGTCGGTCTTGCCGTTCCAGCGTCGGTACAGAGTCGCCTTCGATGCGCGGGCAGCCGTGGCCACGGCGTCCATGGTGAGTCGGTCGTAGCCGACCTCGCTCAGCACCTCGAGCGTCGCTGTCAGGATCTGGAGTTCCCGGGATCCCTCGACGCGGGGGCGGGAGGCAGGCGTGATGGTCGAGTCCATGAGCCTTCCTCCCTCCACTTCCGGATGACGTTACGCGATGCCGTAGGTCGGTCGAGCCGCCCTACGGCATGAAACGGAACGGTTTCGTTTCGTCCAACGGATCGAGTGTGCCAGCCATTCCCGGCTCGGCCAACTTTTTTTCGGTGAACTTCGCGGGTCCGCGTCGACGTGAACGGCCGCTGCCGCTGGCGGTCGGAGGTGTGTCGGGGGTCAGGTCTAGCGTGGTTTTATGGAGACGACGTTGGTGGACCAGCTGGCAGATCGCAGTCCTGCGGCCTGGCTGGATCAGATGGGTGAGGTCACCCGTCGACGTCGTCTGGGCGAGGTCGAGGAACTCGAATTGCTGGCCGGGTGGGCCGACCTCCATTCCGGTGACGGTGAAACCGACGAGAAGTACCTCGCGCATGGGCTGATGTCCC
>CAYNFY010000090.1:0-17345 GCA_964396585.1 uncultured Nocardioides sp. | reverse complement strand
GTGCACCGCAAGAAGGACCTGATCATCTCGGGTCGCACCAACGTCTACCCGCGCGAGATCGAAGAGGTGCTGGCCAGTCACGAGTCGGTGGCCGAGGTAGCGGTGGTCGGCGAGCCGGACGACACCTGGGGCGAGACGGTGGTGGCGCACGTGGTGCTCCGCCCCGGCGCCGAGTTCGCGCCCTACGCCCTCGAGGAGCACTGTCGCGCCAGCCTGGCCGGCTACAAGATCCCGCGTCGCTGGTACCCACTCGCATCTCTGCCGCGCAATGCCGGCGGCAAGGTCGTCAAGCGCCAGCTGGCAGCGCCGACGGGTCCAGCCAGTGAGCCGTCCTCGGCAATGGGTTGACGCCGCACAACCGTGTGGCAATATCATATATACTTATTCTCTCAAGATGGAGGCGTCCGTTGCGACCCCACGTTGAACTGATCCAGGAAGACGACTACGTCTGGCACGGAGCCGAACTACCGGGCTCCGACGGAAGGGCCAGCGAACGTCGACTCTCGGTCGATGAGGAGGACGGCTCCTCCTCGCTCCGCGTCGACTTCCACACCGACTGGGGGCGCGGACCGGGTATCCACCACGCCAATACGGAGTACTACGTACTCGAAGGTGAGATCGACTACGGCGGCCGCAGAATCGGCAAGGGTGGGTACCTCTACGCACCCCGTGGCGTTCCGGTCGACTACCTGAAGGCGGCAGAGGGCACCAAGTTGCTGCACTACCGCGAGTACGGCGATGCCGGTTTCGACCCGGTAGAGCGGGCCGCCTCGGCGCAACGCTGGTCGGATGCTCGCGAGGACGTGATCGTGCTGGACTCCGAGGCGATGAAGTGGGACGCCGTCCCCAACCCCGGCCCGATGCCCGGGCTGTTCATCAAGTATCTGCACGTGGACCCCACGACCGGCTTCTACACGCGACTGGTGCACGCCCAGGAGGGCTGGGCCGACCATCGCCTAGCCCATCACCCCTGCTACGAGGAGGCCTACACCGTCCAGGGCCACATGGAGTACAACTTCGGCACCCTGGACCTCGGCACCTACTTCTTCCGGCCGGCCCGGGTGAAGCACGGACACTTCACCACCATGGAGGGTGGCGCCACCTGGCTGCTGCGCTCGGACGGCGAGCTGGCCAACTGGTACACCCAGAACGAGTGGGTGCGCTGGGGCGGCGAAGGCGTCAACTACGGGCCCGAGGGACTAGACGAGAGCCCGCACGAGCCGATCCACTGGGCACACTCCAGCCACGACATGGCCCAGCAGTGGCGCACCGAGGCAGACCTGAAGCAACTGGTCGCCTCCTGGCAGTTCCAGAAGGACCAGGGACAGTTCGACGAGCCGGTGACCCACCACGGCAGTGGCGTGGACAAGTCGGCGATCGCCATCGCCAAGGCTCTGGACGCATACAACCTGCAGGGCGGTCACAGCGGTCACGAGCACTCGCACGACCATGATCATGAACACGACGATCATGAGCACAACCACTCGCACAAGGACGAGACGGCGACCGAGCCGACCCGTGAGCGGATCGACCTCGACTGGGGCTGGAGCGGTCGCGACACCGAGCATTCCGACGAGCGCACCGACGCGAATGCCCACAATTGGGGCATCGGTCGCAAGTGGAAGGCCGGGGATCCGATCCCGGCGCCGATCCTCTCCTCGCTGCCCGTCCGCAGCCGCTCCCGCGGCCGCTGGGACGGCGACGGGATGTGACGGAGTGACCCTGCTCCTCCCTCTGGTCACCTCAGCGACCGCAGGACCAATCACTGCGGCCGCCGAGGTGGTACACGGCTTCAACGGATACAGCTTCGCCGTGCTGCTGCACATCGTGCTGTTCGTCTACTGGCTCGGCGGTGACTTGGGCGTCTACTACTCGAGTCGCTTCATCATCAAGCCGGACCTCTCCCCCGAGACCAGGGCGGTCGCGGCCAAGATCATGGTCGGCTGCGACATGGCCCCCCGGGTCTCGCTGATCCTCTTCGGGGCCAGCGGTCTCACCCTGATGTATTACGGGCCGCTGGGCGACGAGTTCTTCCTGACCGGCTGGATGCTGGCACTGGTCTGGGTCGGCACCGGAATCTGGCTGTCCGTCGCGCTGCTCGAAGCACGCGGCGGACAGGGGCGCTCGGTACGGCTCTACCACCAGGCCGACCTCTACGTACGGTGGACGCTCTCGGCCGTCCTGGTCGGCATCGCGCTCTACACCCTGGCGGCCAGCGAGCCGTTCGGGGTGGACACCAACCCCAAGTGGCTCGGGGCGAAGCTGCTGGCCTACGGGCTGTGCATCTTCTCCGGCGTGATGATCCGCAGAGCACTGCGCGATTTCGGGCCGTCGTTCGGCGCACTGCTGAGCACCGGCACCAGCCCCGAGGTCGAGCGCGGCATCGTCGGCTCGATCCGGCGTAGCGAGCCGTGGGTCTACGCGATCTGGGCGATGGTTCTGATCGCGGCCGTCCTCGGCGTGATCAAGCCCGGATCCACCGCCTTCTGACCCACCGGCGACATGCGCTGAGCCCCGACCTCCAGGGGGAGGTCGGGGCTCGGTCTGACTCCGACTCAGTCTCGGTCGGGATCAGATATCGGTCGGCATCACGGTCGTGCCGTTCTTCATCCGCTCCCGGAAGCTGCCGGTCGGGAACTCCCGGTCCTTGAGCTTCTCTATGAAGCCGCGCAGGGTGCTCGAACCGTAGGCGGGGGCCACGTGATCCACCACCGACCAGTACTTGGCGGCCTCCAGATAGAAGGCCACCGGCTTCAGCTTCTTGCTGACCTTGCCCAACCGGGTCAGCCTGGCGATCTTCTTATCCCAGGTCGCCATCGGGACCACGTCGAAGTCGACCGGGCGTCCGGTGATCTCGAACATCATCTCGCCGGCCTTCTTCAAGGTGACGACATTGTCGGGAGCCCAGGGGCCCCCGACCGGAAGGATCCGGCCGAGCGCATCGGTGTTGAGCACCTGATTGGTGATGAACTCCGCCAGATCCTCACGGGCGATCGGGTTCACCACGTTGTACTCACCGTGATCGAAGATCCGGTACTTCTCACCGTTCTTCACGTCTCCGAAGGTCATCGAGAGGTAGGGGTAGTAGGCAGTGGGTCGGATGATCGTCCACGGGAGTCTCCCGTGGTGCTGGCCCATCAGCTCGCCCTCGACCTGAAGCTTGTAGACCTGAGGGATCAGCTCGGGACGATAGGCACCGAAGTCACTGATCTGGATGAACTGCTTCACCTCGCCCGCAACGGCTGCCCGGATCCCGTTCACCACCGCGGTGTGGTCGACCAGTCGGCATTCCTCCGCGTCGTTGGGACGACGGCCGCTGAGCAGCGAGATCACCACGGCGGTCGGTGCCGACGCCACGGCCGCGACCACGTCGGCGGACCGGGTCGGATCGCCGACCAGCACCTCGGCCGCGGCGAACTCCGGTTCGTTCGCCGCCTCGGCACTACGCGCCAGGACCGCCGGGCGATAGCCGCGGCGAGCCAACTCGGGAACGAGGGCGCGCCCGATATAGCCGGTACCGCCGAGCACCAGGACGCGTTCGCCGTTCCCGGCTCCGTGCGGACCGGTCACATAGGTGTCGGAGGTGGTGGTGAGCAGACGGTTCAACAGCTCATGACTGTGCTGTTGGGCCGCCGCGACGTCAAGGTTGGTAATCGTACTGAAGGCCATGTATAGATCATATATTAACTCCGTAGGTCAGACAGCCTTCCGCACCGCACTGTCCTCGTACTGGACGAATGCCTTCGAGATCAGCACCGGAGCGATGTGAGTTCCGATCACCGCGACGTGCGCTGGATGGGTGCGATAGGCCTCCCAGTCCCGCTGCGAGGTGAATGTCATGGCGAACCGCAGGGTGGCATTCCCCTCGGACAGGCCCGCGTCGGAGACCACCTCGGCGCCCACCAGGCCGGGCACCTGATCGGGCAATGACAACAGTCCAGAGACGATCCCCTCCATTTGAGCAACGGTGACGTCGGACCTCAGGGTCAGGTGTCCCACATGGTTGAACATGGCAGATCTCCTCGATGCGGTAGGTCAGAACTTCTCGAGCAGCGAGCCGTGTCCGGCGATCCGCTCGGTGATGCCGTTGGCCCGGAACGCGTGCCACATGGTCGCCGCATTGATGGCGATCACCGGCTTGTCGAGCTCACGCTCCAACTCGGCCGCCACCGCCACGCACTCCAGGTTGGTGCCGCACTGGATCAGCGCGTCGACATCGGGCCCATCCACCGAGCGGAAGGCGGCCCGCAGGGTCTCCGGAGTCTCGTCGGCGATCGAGGTGGCACTGGCCGAGCACAGCCCGGTGATCGCGGCCACCTCGAATCCCAGCTCGGTGAAGTAGGCGACCACCTGCTCGTCCCCCACCGGTTGATACGGGGTGACGATGCCGATCCGGCGCGCACCGAAGGCCGTCAGAGCCGCCGCTGCCGCACTCGCCCCGGTGGTGACCTCCAGGCCGGTCAGGTCGCGGACGCCTTGCTCGAAGGCGGCATTGCCCTGAACGCCACCCCAGAAGGTCTCGGCCGACATCCCCATCACGATGTAGTCGGGCTCGGCGGTCAGCACGGTGCTCAGCGCGTCGGGCAGGGCCGCATTGAGACACTCGCGGAACAGGCCGAATGCCGCGGCGGAGTCCAGCGCCGGAGCGGTGATCATGATCCGCCCGGTATGCCAGGAGCAGTCCTGCGGTCGCAGGTGGTGGAACTCGCGCTCCACCGAGGTATTGGTCGAGGGGACCATCAGCGCGAAGCGCTTTCCCTTGACCGTCTTGACCGCCGCTCGTTCACCGGACGCGCTCATGCAGCATTCCTCCACAACGATTCATATATGATCTATGAGAGAAACCTAATGAACCGTGTCGGAGGATGCAACCTCAGCTCAACGGAACCGGCGTGGCCAGCACGGTCCCGAACCGATGCCGGGTCAGGCTGACGGCCTGCTCGTGCAGGAAGGGCAGCAGCTCCACCTCACCGGATTCGGTCACCGCGTGGTCCCACACCGCCGTGAGCGGGCCCTGCTGAGCGACCAGTCCGTCCCGTTCCGCAGCCGTTGCACCCACCAACCGGACCCGGGCCGGCGCGGTTCGCGCCACCCGGACGAGCCAGTCTTCGTGAGACTGCACCCGAACCCCGATTCCGTGACCTCGCAACAGCTTCACCACCTCCTCAGCCAGCGCGACCGCGGAGACCTCGATCTCGGCGCTACCGCGCAGCCCGGCCGCCACCACCCGCAACAGGTCCACTCGGGATGCCGCCGCCTCGCTACGTATCGTGACCGGGGTCGGGATGTAACGCAGCACGTTGGCCTCCACCACCAGGTCCGACACATCACCCGCGGCCCCGAACCTCTCCGTCCAGGCCCGCTCGTCGCTGGCCAGGGACCGGACCATCCGCTCCCGCTCGGCCCCGCCGAGGACCACCAGGGCGTCGTGACCGAACCCGCTACTCGGCTCCTCCGCCGACTCGGCGGCCGGACGCGAGGTCCACTCCCCCAGCCCGAAGAGATAGTGCGGCCCTCCGGCCTTGGTCCCGGGACCGACCGCCGACCTCTTCCAACCGCCGAACGGCTGCCGCCGGACGATCGCGCCGGTGATACCGCGGTTCACGTACAGATTGCCCGCCTGTACCCGATCCAGCCAGAGCCGCTGCTCGGACACATCCAGTGAGTGCAGTCCCGCGGTGAGCCCGTAGTCGACCGCGTTCTGCCAGTCGATCGCCTCACCGAGATCCGCTGCCGCCATCAGGCCGAGCACCGGCCCGAAATACTCGGTGCGATGGAAGGCCGAGCCGGGGCGTACCCCGGCCCTGATCCCGGGCGACCAGAGCCGGCCGGTCTCGTCCAGCTGCCGAGGCTGCAACAACCAGCTCTCCCCCGGGGCGAGCCGGGTCAGCCCGGCCAGCAGCTTCGCCCCGGGCGGCTCGATCAGCGGCCCCATCTGGGCCCGGGGGTCGGCGGCCAGATCGACGACCAGGGACCGGGTGGCATCGACGAGCTGGTCCAGGAAACGGCGTGAGGTCGCCACCGATCCGACCAGGATGCCCAGCGAGGCGGCCGAGCACTTCTGTCCGGCATGCCCGAATGCCGAGGCCACCAGATCCTTGGCCGCCAGGTCCAGGTCCGCGGCGGGCGTGACCACCAGGGCGTTCTTGCCGCTGGTCTCGGCGAACAGCCGGACCCCGGGGCGCAGGTGGTGGAACAACTCGGCCGTCTCGTATCCCCCGGTCAGGATCACCTGGTCGACCCGGGGATCACTGATCAGCGTTCCGGCCAGACCGGAGTCTCCGGACTCGGCCACGTGCACCAGCCGCAGCACCTCGCGCGGCACCCCGGCCTGCCAGAGGATCCGGGCCAGCACCGATCCACAGCGCACGGCCTGCGGAGCCGGCTTGAACAGCACCGCCGATCCGGCGGCCAGGGCCGCCAGCGTGGAGCCGGCCGGGATCGCCACCGGGAAGTTCCAGGGCGGGGTGACCGACGTCAGCGCCCGCGGAGCGAACTCGGCTCCGTCCACCGACGGCAGTCGCTCGGCGAGGTCGGCGTAGTAGCTGGCGAAGTCGGCCGCCTCGCTGACCTCGGGGTCCCCCTGGTCCAGGGTCTTGCCACATTCGGCGGCCATCACCTCAAGCAATTCGCCACGGGCGGCCCGGATCCCGGCACCGGCCCGGCGCAGGATCTCGGCCCGCTCGGCTGCCGGCCGCTGCCCCCAGGCCACCCCGGCAGCACGAGCCGCGGCGATGGTGTCGTCCAGCGTGTCCGGGTCGGTGATCGTGTGCTCGGCCACCAGGTCGGCGCCCAGCAGCGATCCGGGGACCTTGGCCAGAATCTCGCGGCCCCACGTCCGGTTGGCCGCCAACGAGGGGTCGGTGTCGGCCACGTTCTCGAATGTCGTCAGTGGCTCGGGACGCTCGGTGCTGCGGTCCTGGTCCCGGTTGGGCTGCGGCACGCTCTCGTCCAGGTCCCCCAGCGCCGCTCGGAACCGCTCCTCCTCGATCTCGAAGGCGCTGGCCTGGTCCAGATCGAACATCGAGGCCAGGAAGTTGTCGGGGGTGGCCCCCTCTTCCAGCCGGCGGATCAGGTAGGCGATCGCCACGTCGAACTCGGCGGCCCGTACGACCGGGGTGTAGAGCAGCATCGAGCCGGTCTCCTCCCGGATGGTCCGAGCCACCGCCGGGGCCATCCCGAGCAGCATCTCGAACTCGAACCCGGACGGGCCGTCCTCGACCCCTCGATGCTGGGCCAGCAGCCGCACCCAGGCCAGGTCGAACAGGTTGTGACCGGCCACTCCGAGCCGTACGTTGCGCACCCGATCTGGGGTCAGCGCCCAGTCCAGTACCCGGAGATAGTGGGCGTCCGTCTGCTGCTTGCTGCCCCAGGTAGCCAGCGGCCAGCCCCGGACGGCCGACTCCACCCGCTCCATCGGCAGATTCGCCCCCTTGACCACCCGGACCTTGATCGGCGCACCGCCCGCGGCGACGCGCCGGGCGGCCCAGTGCTGCAGGTGCTGCATCGCGACCAGCGAGTCGGGCAGGTAGGCCTGCAACACGATCCCGGCCTCCAGGTCCGCGAATTCCTCGCGGTCCAGCAGGGTGGTGAAGACCGCGATGGTGAGATCGAGGTCGTGGTACTCCTCCATGTCCAGGTTGACGAAGGTGCGCGATCCGTCGGCGACGCCACGAGCGGCCCGGTAGAGCGGCAGCAGTTGCTCCACCACGTCGGCGACGTTCTCCTCGAAGGCCCACGGCGAGTGCGGCGCCACCACCGCGGAGACCTTGACCGAGACGTAGTCGACGTCGCCGCGCTGCAGCAGTCGCAGCGTCCCGGCGAGTCGTCCCTTCGCCTGTTGGGAGCCGAGCACCGCCTCACCGAGCAGGTTCAGGTTGGGGCGCATCCCCTCGGCACGCAGCCGGGCGACCCCCTTGCCCAGCCCTGCCGGTGAGGCGTCGATGACCAGATGCCCGACCAGGTGCCGCAACGCCCGCTTGGCGATCGGAACCACCCATCGCGGCTGTACCCGTGCCGCCCGGCTGCCCAGCGAGACCGCCCGGCGCAGGTACCAGGGCAGGAACTCGGGCACTCCCTCGGCCACCACCTCGGCCCAGTTGTGAGCGGCCACCTGCGGGTCCTCGGGGCGGATCACCCCGTCGACGAACCCGACCGCGAAGTCGAGACCGCGGGGATCACCGAGCAGGCCGGACAACCGGGCCGAGGCAGCGTCCTCGGGAAGCTCGGCGGCCCGCTCGCTCCAGTGCCGGGCGAGAGCGACGGCCGCATCGGCGAGATCGGGCACTGCGCTGAAGGTGGCTGCGGCGGGCTGGTCGGTCGTCGACATCGCTGGTCCTTCCACGAAAGGTCGCCGGGGTGGAGGTTCGTTCCGGCAGTTCCAGTCTGCTACGCAGAACACATTAGAAAAAGCAGCGTTAAATCACGGATACACTTAAGTCTTTCTCAACTATCGGAGGTCTGTCGTGTGGGAGGTGCGTCGGCTGCGGCTACTGCAGGAACTCGCGGTCCGGGGCACGATCGCGCAGGTGGCCGAGTCCCTGCACCAGACCCCGTCCTCGGTCTCCCAACAGTTGTCGCTGCTCGAACGGGAGGTCGGCCGGCCGCTGTTGCGCAAGGTCGGTCGGCGACTGGTGCTCACCGCCCAAGCGGAGATCCTGGTGGCACACACCGAACGGATCCTGAGTGAGTTGGAAGCGGCCGAGTCCGCGGTCGCGGCCTCGGTCGAGAATCCGGGCGGGACGGTGCGGCTGGCGGTGTTCCAGTCCGCTGCCCTGGCGCTGCTTCCCCGAGCGCTGACGGTACTGGCCGAACGGCACCCGGCTGTGCGGTTGACCGTGACCCAGCGCGAACCGGAGACCGCCCTGCGCGAGGCCTGGGCCCGCGACTTCGACCTGGTCGTGGCCGAGCAGTACCCCGGTCATGCGGCTCCCTGGTATGCCGGACTGGATCGCGAGCACCTCACGACCGACCGTCTGCGGTTGGCCGTGCCCCAGCACGGACGACTGGCCACGATCGACTCGATGGACGCCGCGGCCGTCGCCCCCTGGGTGATGGAGCCGGTAGGGGCCGCCTCCCGGCACTGGGCCGAGCAACGCTGCCGGGAGGCCGGCTTCGAACCCGATGTGCGGTACGAGACCGCCGACCTGCAGGCGCATGTCGCGCTGATCGAGTCGGGGCATGCCGTCGCGCTGCTCCCGGGGCTGCTCCCCTCGGGACGGACACCGGCGATCCGACTGCTGGACCTGGCCGGACACCCCTCACGTGGTCTGTTCACCGCGGTGCGCTCCTCCTCCCGGGGCAACCCCGGGATCGAGGCGGTGCGCACCGTGCTGCGCGAGGTCGCCGCACGGTCTTGAACCGATCCGCGACCGACCGGTGATCTCAGGTCATCGTCCGGTGGGGTCCGGGCCCACTCCTCCTTCGCCCAGCAGCGCACGTGCCCTGGCATCGCCGTCCAGCAACCGGTTGCTGCGCTCCACCACGCGCCAGCCCTCCGGAGTGCGTCGCAACAGCCAGCGGTTGGCGGTGAGCCGATCGACGTAGTACCGACCGGACTCGGGCTCATGGCGCACCAGCATCGAGTGGTTCGTCGCCGTGGCCCTGTCCCCCGTCACCGTGATGAACGGGTTGCTCAGGACATGGCCGGCGCCACCGCGGATGATGGACTGATGCAGGTCACCGGCGACCATGCCCGCCACCGCGTCCCGACCCTGCAGGACGACCGGCTCGCCGCCGATCTCGTAGGCGTAGCTTCCGTCCTCGGTCCAGAGCGCCACGGTGGCCTCCGGCGACCCGGCATCCACCGCCGGCCCGTAGGCGCTGATCAACCGCGCGATCTGCTCGCGGTCCTCAAGCTCGGAGACCCGCTCGATGAGCCTCGCGATGACCTCGGGCATGTGCTCCATGTTGATTCCTCTCAACGTCCCAACCACTCCTGCAATACCTCGACCGTATGTTGCCCGGCTCGGGGCGCCGGTTGGACCTCTGGGGTGAGCTCGCCCACTATCCCGATCGGGTTGGAGAGCAGGTCGGCGCCCATCCGCGAGGCCGGCAACCATCCGAATCGGGCCTGGAAGTGCTCGTCCTGGGCGAGCGAGAGAGCATCGTTGACGGCCGCGATCGGGCAGTCCGCCGTCGCCCCGAGCCGCACCCAGTCCGCGGTCGTCCTGGTGGCGAAGATCTGCTGGAGTTCTCCCTGCAACTCCACGTCCCCCCGGGCATGATCCGCGTAGCGGCGACCCGGGTGCCGTTCGTAGAGATCGCTGCGGTCCACCGCGGCGCAGAAGTTGCGCCAGAACTCCTGCTCGGAGGCCATCAGCAGGACATGGCCGTCGGCGGATCGGTAGTACTGGTAGCGGACCGACTCGGCCATCCCGCCCGTTCCGGGCGCCCGGCGAACCCCGTCGTCGGCGGCGTTGCCGGTCACCTCGGACTCGGGGCGCAGGTAGGCGCGCATCCCCTCGACCGCATACCAGTTGGTGGCCGCCGCGACATCGGCCTGGGACAGGTCGATCTCGGCACCGACGCCGGTACGCGCGGCCCGGTGCAGCGCCGCACTGATCGCGAACGCCCCCCAGACCGGGGTGACCCGGGTACCGACCGTGGTGTGCTCGGGGATCCGCACGAACCCGTCGGGGTCCGTTCGCGGCGGAGCCAACCCCGCCCAGGCGTCGAACCCGATGCCATGCGCGGGCAGGTCCCGATTGGGACCGCTGCCGCCCCAGCCCGAGATCCGGCAGATCACCAACGCCGGGTTGCGGGCCAACAGCACCTCCCGGGTGAGTCCGCGACGGTCCAGCGCACCGGGTCGCATCGCCTCGATGACGACGTCGGCCCGCTCGACCAGATCGAGGTAGGCGGAAACGGCCTCGGGAGTGCGCAGGTCCAGCTCGATGCTGCGCTTGCCCCGGTTGATGTGCCAGTGCAGCAATGAGACGCCCTCGATGATCGGCCAGGCCATCGCACGCACGTAGTCGCCTCCCGGCGGCTCGACCTTGACCACGTCGGCACCAAGCTCGGCGAGCAGCATCCCGAGCGCGGCGGGTTCCAGCAGTGAGCTCTCCAGCACCTTGACTCCGGCGAGCAGACCCGGTGGCAGCCCGTTCACGGTCGCCACCTCTCGCCCCGTCGCGTCCACGGATTGTCGCCCGGTTCGCCTGGGAGCGCGATCCGGGCATCAGCCTCGGTGCGCACCTGGTCCCCGACGCTCAACCGCAGTTCGACCTCGGCCCAGGAGCAACCGACCTCATCCCGGTCGCGGCCGGTGACGAGCCCGGTCAGGCGCATCAGGTCGCCGGGGAAGACGGAGAGTCGCATCGCGAAGCTGAGCCGCCCCAGCCGCGCCCACGCACCGGCCCAGTCGTAGAGGTACCGGTCGAACCAGGCGGCCTGGTTGGGCGTGTTCATGAAGATGTCGGCGAGCCCGTTGTGGTGGACGGCGAAATCCCGGTCATGGTGCATCGGTCGCCAGTCCCGGGTCGCCATCGCACCGAGCACCACGGTGGTCGCGGTGACCGGGTGCTCCAGTACCGGCAGTTCATCGCCGATCCGAACCTGGGTGGCGAACAGGCCGCGATGCTCAGACATCGACATCTCCTTCTGCGGTGGGGGTCCGGTAGGCGAACATCGTGTAGCTGTCGACGCCGACCAGGTCGTCGTCCTGGTTGCGGTACCGGACGTCGATCACCCAGAACCGTCCCTCCCCCAGCCGGGTCCGTTTCGGCTGACTCACCGAACGCAGCACCTGGGCGGTGCGGAGCCGGTCGCCGGGCCGCACCGGTTCGTGAAAGGTGAGCGTGTTCGCGGCCACCACCGACTCGGGCAGCCCGCATCGCTCCTTGAGCTCGAAGTGCACCCGCAGCGGAACCTGGGGTTCGACCGCGCCGGGCGCCCAGTGCGGCGGTCGGAACCAGGCGGACAGCATCGTCGCGGGAGCCACCGGTCCGCCGCTGATCTCGGCCGCCATCTCCGGATCCCAGTAGATTGGGTTGCCGTTCTCCACCGCGGCGCAGAGGGACTGAACCTGCCCCTGCTCGATCGGCACCGGCCCGTCCTCCGGATACAACTCGACATCCAGCGGGAGTCCGATCCCCGGCTGTGCACTCATCCGATCACCCCGTCGACTCGCAAGGTCGCCAATTCGTCCTCATCCAGGCCGAGCTCGACTCCGAGGATCGCCTCGGTGTGCTCCCCGAGCCATGGCACCCGATGGTCCGGCGTGACCGTGAGCCCGTCGAACTTCACCGGGTTACCGGGTACCAGCACCGGACGGCCGGCGCCGCCGTCGTAGGCGGCGAGCATGTCCCGGACGCGTAGATGCTGGTCGTCGGCGACCTCGGCGGCGGTGAGGCAGGGCCCCGCCGCGATCCCCGAGGCCGCCAACCGCGCACAGGCCTCGTCTCGGGTCAGGGTGGCGGCCCAGGTCTCGATCGCGGGGCGGAGCACCGGCTCGAAGGCGCGGACCCAGCCGGTCCGATCGGCGAAGCGCGGATCCTCGCGCCACTCCGGCCGGCCGATCTCGGTGACCAGGGCGGCGAACTGGTGCTCGCGTCCCACATGCAGCACGAACCACCCGTCACCGGCCCGGCAGGCTTGCGAGATCAGCGCCGGTCCACCGTCGGCGAGACCCAGCGACCAGAAGTTGGTCACGATGTCGGTGATCGCGACGATGGCGTCGAGCATGGCCACCTCGACCACGCTGCCGACTCCGGTCCGGTCTCGTTCACGGATCGCGGCCAGCACCCCGAGCGCGGCGAACAGTCCGGCGCCCAGGTCTGCCACGCCCCCCATCGGGCTGACCTTCGGTGGTCTGCCGTCGGCGGCCACGTAGTCGTAGATCCCGGACATCGCCTCGACCACCGGTGCGTAGGCGGGACGGCTCCGGTAGGGCGAGGCCGGGTCCCGACCGAAACCGGAGACGGACAGGTAGATCAGGCCGGGCAGCCGGGCTCGCATCTCATCGGGGCCCAGCCCCAGGCGCTCCAGCGCCCCGGGGCGCAGGTTCTCGGCGACCACGTCGACCCGAGCCGCCAGGTCCCAGAACAGCTCCCGGCCGCGCGGGCTCTGCAGGTCGAGGGCGATGCTGCGCTTGCTGAGATTGTTGCGCAGGAATGTCGCGCCCACCCAGCGCCCGTCGGGATCCTCGATGCCGGGAGTCGAGGCCCGGCCGGTATCTCCGGCCCCGGGACGTTCGATCTTGATCACCTCGGCACCGAGGCGGGCCAGCAACTGGGTCGCGTACGGGAGCGCCTGCATGCCCTCGACCGAGAGCACCCGGACCCCGGACAGCGGACCGGACAGGGCGCCGGGGGTGATCGCCTGCGGGTCGACGGTACTCATCGGATCTCCTCCACTGCCAGGGTCACCACGGCGTCCAGGGCGATCGCCCCGTCGGGGGTGGCCAGGACCGGGTTCAGGTCGAGCTCGGCGATGTCGGGGCGGTCCAGGGCCAGCCGCTGGACCGCGAGGATCACCTCGACCAGGGCGTCGCGGTCGGCCGGTGGCGCACCCCGATGACCGTCGAGCAGAGTGGCGCAGCGCAGCTCGGCGATCATCTCCTCGGCCACCCGGCGGTCGAAGGGAGGCACCCGGAAGGCCACGTCGTTGACGAGCTCGATCAGTACCCCACCGGCGGCCACCATCACCGACGGCCCGAAGACCGGGTCCCGGACCAGGCCGACGGCCAGTTCCACGCCACCACCGACCTGCTCGGCGACCAGGATCCCCTCGGCACGCTCACCCGCGACCCGGGCGAGGACCGCAAGCATCCGAGCCGCCTCGGCGCGGGCCGTTTCGGGATCGGTCACACCGGTGACCACCAGACCGAGATCGCTCTTGTGGGCCAGACCTTCGGCACAGCCCTTGAGCACCACCGGACCCGTCGCCGCCTCGACGGCGGCCGCTACCTCTGCCGGTGAGCCGAGCAGGCTCTCCCCCGGGACCGGTACTCCGGCGGCGGCAACCAGGTGCTTGGAGGCATGCTCGGAGAGCACCCGGTCAGGCGATGCTGGAGGCTCCACGACCGGGGTGCCCGACGGCACCGACGGCACCGGGTCCGCGAGTCCGGCTCTGGCCCGGAACGCATGCCAGTCACGCCAATCCGCCAGAGCCCGAACGCAGTTGCCCGCGCTGCGGAAGGTGACCACTCGGGAGGATCCGTAGAGTCCCTCACGCAGGGCCGGCTCGGTGCCGACCGGTGAGCCCCACAGCACACAGATCGGCAGGTCGACGCGCCCGGCCAGGTCGACGAGGTCGGCCACCAGCCGGTCGCTCAACGGGGCGAACGGTCCGGCGATCGCGCACACCAGGACACCTACGTCGGGGTCGGCGGCGATCGTCTCCAAGATCTTCATCCCACGTTCGTCACCCACCGGATGGCCACCGCAGTCGACCGGGTTGGAGACCTCGAGGTAACCGGGGATCCAGGTACGCAGGTCGCGGATCGTGTCCTCCGAGAGCGTGGCCAGCCGCAGTCCGGCCTCGGTGCAGAGGTCCGCCAGATAGGCGTTGGTGCCACCGGAGATCGAGTAGATCGCCACCCCGTCGCTGCGTGGGGCAGCGGATCGAGCGAGCATCGTGGCGGTATCGGCGAGCTGCTCGAGGGTGTCCACCCGGACGATGCCGTGCTGGGCGAAGAAGCCGTCCGCGACCCGGTCCGAACCACCGAGCTTGCCGGTATGGGTTCCGACCGCCTGGCGGCCGGCCTCCGAGCGGCCGACCTTGACCAGCACCAATGGGGTGTCGGTCTCGGCACACCGTCGGGCCGCTGCGGCCAGTGTCTCGCCGCTGCTAAAGCCTTCGACATAGGCGGCGACGGCACCGATCTCGGGACGTTCGGCGAACCAGTGCGCGAAGTCGGAGAACTCCAGGTCGGCCTCGTTTCCGGTGGGCGCCCAGTAGGACACCGCGACACCGTTCTCCTGGAGCAGGAAGAGGGGCCTGCCCTGATGACCGCTCTGCGAGATCAACGCGATCGCCGGGCCGTCGAGATCGGCGCGGAAGAGCTCGAAGGCGTTCATATTCGTGTTCGGGCCCAGCAGCCGCACCCCGGCCTCGCGGGCCAGGGCGGCCAGTTCCTCCTGGGCGGCGCGACCGTCGGCCCCGGTCTCGGCGTATCCGGCACCGAAGACGACCACGAAGCCGGCGCCGTTGCGGCCCGCGGCGCGGATGCTCTCCTGCGGGTCGGGAGCAAGCACCGCAACCACGTCCACCGGGCCCGGCAGCGCGTCCAGGCTCGGGTGGCATGCGATCTCATCCACCTTGTCCCGGTTCGGGTTCACCGGGTACAGCTCCGCATCGACCGACTGGGCCCACCGCCGCAGCATCCGCCAATTGCCCGTGGCGGGTCGCCCGGGCGTATCCGAGGCGCCGACCACCGCGACCGAGCCGGGCCGGAAGAAGGTGTCCAGGCTCACCGCTTGGATCCTTCCTTGCCGACCTCTCCCCAGGGCACCAGCACCCGCTCGAGCACCCGCAACAACTGAGCGAGGAGCACACCGAGCAGCGCGACCACCACGATGCCGACGAACATGACGTCGTTGATGAACAGGTTGCGGGAGCTGAAGATCAGGAACCCGAGACCGTTCTCACCGACCAGGAACTCGGCCGCCACGATCACCAGGACCGCGACGCCGGCGGCCACCCGGGCGCCGACCAGCATCTGCGGCAGCGCCGCAGGGAAGACGACATGACGGAACATCTGCCAGCGCCCGGCACCGAACACCCGGCCGCCGTCGCGGTACCCCTCGGGCACCGCCATGATCGAGGCCATGGCGGCGATCCAGACGAAGAAGAACACCGTCACCGCGACCAACGCGACCTGGGATCCCTCGCCGAGCCCGAAGATGTTGAACAGGATCGGCAGCAGTGCCAGCTTGGGCACCACGTAGAGCGCGTCCAGGGTCGGCTCCAGCGCGCGGCGGAACAGCGTCGAGGAGCCCATCAGCACCCCGAGCACGGCTCCGGCCGCCGTTCCGATCCCCCAGCCGAGCAGTACTCGGCGTGACGTCGCGATCAGGTCGTCCCAGAGTCGTCCGTCACTCAGCAGTTCCTGACCGCTGCGGGCGATCTCGGTCGGGGCCGGATAGAGCCGCCGATCGATCCAGCCCAGATCTGAGGCGGCCTGCCAGAGCAGCAGCAGTGCTACCGGGATGCCGATCGCCAGCGCGACCTCCAGCATCCGTCGACGGCGGTGGGTGCGCTCCGGTTCGAGCTCGGTACGACTGGGCTGTCGGATCAGGACCCGACCGGGTCGGCGCTCCTTGGCACTGGGCGGACGGGCAGCCTCGGTCGTGGGATCAGTTGTCCTCATCGTCGCCTCCGGACGGGTCGAGCTGCTGAGTGACCTCGGCCCGCAGCGTCTGCCAGAGTTCGTCCTCCAGCGCGGCGAACTCCGGCGAGCGGCGCACGTCATCGGCGACCCGAGGTCGATCGAAGGGCACCTGCCGGTCCAGCAGGATCCGACCGGGTCGGGCGCTCATCACCACCACCCGATCGGCGAGCAGAATGGCCTCGGCGAGGCTGTGCGTCACGAACAGCACGGTGCGCGGGTCGCGCTGGCTGATCTGCAAGAACTCCTCCTGCAGGAGCGCGCGCAGCTGAGCGTCGAGCGCGGCGAACGGCTCGTCCATCAGCAGGATCTCGGGATCCGCGCTCATCGCGCGGGCGATCGACACCCGCTGCTGCATGCCGCCCGAGAGCTCATGCGGCCACGCGCCGGCGAAGTCGCCGAGCCCGAGGCGGTCCAGCCAGTCCCGGGCCCGGCGATCGGCCTCGCCCCGGGGAACCCCCTGGATGTCGAGACCGAACCGGACGTTGTCCAGCACCCGCTTCCACGGATAGATGCCGTAATCCTGAAAGATCATCGCCAGCGGATGCGCACCGGTCACGTTCAGCTCGATCCGACCGGCGGTCGGTCGCACCAGTCCGGCGATCGCCCGCAGCAGCGTCGACTTCCCACAACCTGAGGGTCCGACGATCGACACGAACTCGCCCGCGCGCAGCTCCAGATCGACCGAGCCGAGTGCCTCGACCTTCTTGCGCCCCCGCCCGAAGGTGCGACGCACTCCATCGATGCTCACGCTCCCGGGACGGCTGGTCTCGGTGGCAACGCTCATCAGCCCGCGCCCCCGCTCGGGTAGCGCACCTGGATCGGTCGACCGGCGGCGAGGGTGTCGTCCAAGGCCTGCGCCAGCATGGGGACCAGCACGCTCTCGGGGACCAGGCAGTCCGCACACACGTCGCCGACGGCCGCGATGGTGATGCGCACCTCGGGCTCGGCGTCCTGGACGGTCAACTGGTAGCCGTCCGCGGCGAAGGCCGCTGCGATCCCGCTGATCGCTGCT
>CAYNFY010000089.1:0-17567 GCA_964396585.1 uncultured Nocardioides sp. | reverse complement strand
TAACGTCGGGGCCATTGGAATCCGAGGAGGCCCCATGTCCGAGAGCACCAAGTCCCCAGCACTGAGTCCCCGGATGATCGCAGCGGTGGTGCTCGCGATCCTCGCCCTGGTCTTCGTCTTCCAGAACAACGGGCGCGGCCGGGTGGACTTTCTCTTCTGGTCGATCTCGATGCCGGCCTGGATCTGGTTGCTGCTGATCTTCGCGGCCGGGGTGGGGGTGGGTCTGATGACCCCGTGGTACCGGGCCCGTCGGCACTGAACGTGCCGTGCCCGGCCCGGCGGCTCGACTCAGAGCAGTCGGGCCCGTAGGTCGTGGGCCGACTCGGGGGAGAGTAGACCCGGGGGCACGTCGAAGACAGTGACGGCCCCGTACTGCTCGCGCTGATTCAGCCGGTGCACCGCTCGGGCGTAGGCGACCAGAACGCTTGCGGTGAACTCGGGGTTGCTCTCCAGCGCGAGGCTGTACTCGATCACCTGGTGGTGGCCGGGTCCGGTGCTGCCGCTGCGCAGGACGAAGCCGCCGTGCGGCATGTCGGTGTGGTCCCTGGCCAGTTCCTCGGCGGTGATGAAGTGGACCACGGTGTCGAAGGGCTCGAAGTAGTTCGGCATGGTGACGATCGCGCTCCGCACCGCTTCGGCATCGGCGCCGTCCTCCAGGACCACGAAGCACTCGCGGGTGTGCTTCTGCTGGGTGCTCAACTCGGGACGGACCCCGCTGCGGACCTGGTCGATCGCGTCCTGCGAGGGGTGGGTGTACTGCACCCCGGCGGACACCCCCGGTACCCGGCGCACGGCGTCGGAGTGGCCCTGGCTCAGTCCGCGTCCCCAGAACGTGTAGCTGTCGCCGACCGGCAGGATCGCCTCGCCGAAGAGCCGGTTGATCGAGAAGAGACCCGGGTCCCAGCCGGTCGAGATCAGCGCCGTCTTCCGGTTCGTCCGGGCGGGCGCATCCACGGCCTCGAAGTAGGCAGGAATGTCGGCATGGGTGTCGAAGCTGTCGACGGTGTTGAACCGGGCCGCAAGCTCGGGACCCTGCACCGGTAGGTCGCTCTTGGACCCCCCGCAGAGGATCGCCACGTCGATGGTGTCCTCGTGCTCGGCCAGTGCGGCGAGATCGAAGACCCGGGTGTCGGTATCGATCGGGGTCACCTCGGCCGCCGGACGGCGAGTGAAGACCCCGACCAGACTCAGATCCGGACTCTGGGCGATCGCCGCCTCCACCCCGCGGCCGAGATTGCCATAGCCGACGATGCCGACCCGGATCTGAGCGGGCGAGGAAGCGGAGTTGGGGTTCGTCACGATGTCGTTCACTCTGTTCTGCTGCGGGGTGCGAGCCGCGGGTCCAGGCTCCGGTCGCAGCAAGAGTAGGGCACCTCGGATCAGAGCTGGTCGCTGACTCCGTCCTAGCGTCGAGCCCCTAGTTCGTCGATGAGTCGACCGACACCGGGGCCGATCTCGTGCCCCAGCCGGATCGCCTCCTCGGGCGCTCGATCCTGTTCGGCGCCACCGACTGCAACCAGCAGATCGGGGACCAGAGAACGGGCGGACTCGATCACCCGACGTACGGGCGCTACGTCGGCCTCGGTGGGCACCGCCAGGACCATTGCGGCCACCTGAGGTGAGGCGATCGCGGTGTCCCAGTCCTCGACCGGCAGGTTCGCGCCCAGATAGTCGGTCCGCAGACCGTGTCTGCGGGCGGCGACGGCGAAGGCGAACAGGCCGATCTCGTGCTGGCCCCCCGGAGCCATGCCGATCAGGATCCTGGGCCCGGTCCGGATCACCGCAGCCCCCTCGTAGCGGGTGGCGAGCCGTCTCATCACGGCGTTGGCGGCCAGATGCTCCCCGGCGACGCTGACCCCGCCCGTGGCCCAGGCTCGCCCCAGCGCCTCCATCGCGGGAAGCAGATGGGTGTCGACGACCGTCTCGAATGGACCGAGGGCGAGCATGTCGTCGAGGGCCGAGGCCAAGCCTCCGCCGTCGAAGGTGGCGGCCGCCTCCAACAACCGCTCGATCAGAGCGGGGTCCGGGCCATCGGGACCGTTCGTGGGTCGGATGTACTGACGCCTCGCCTCGGCGGCGGCCAGGCTGGGCGGGCGTCCCTGCTCCACCAGGCGGGCCATGAGCCCGAGGATGTTCACGTCGTCCGTCGAGTAGAGCCGGTAGCCACTCTCGGTGCGGTCGGGCCGGACGATCCCGTACCGGCGCTCCCAGGCCCGCAGCGTGGAGGCGGTGATGCCTACTTTCTCGGCCGCCCCCTTGATCGTGTACATCGCGGGCGAGCCTAGACCACCAGGGCATCGAGGGCGACGCGCATGCTGCGTTCCGCGCGGTCGCCCAGCCTTCTGAACGCCCCCCGGAAGAGGGGCATGAACAGCGCGATCGGCCCGGTGAAGTCGAAGACGGCGTGGTAGACGACCCGGGTGCCACCGTCCGGGGTGGCGGCGAAGGTGACCGTGTCGACGGAGGTCGTGCTCGAGGTCTCCGCACGCCAGGTGATCCCCTCGGGCGTCACCTCGGTCACTACGTAGGTCAACGAGACCTCACGGCCGACGAAGCGGCTCACGTTGGCATAGCGGGTCCCGACCCCGCCGTCGCCCTCGACCAGCGTGCACGTCACCGTTCCGGGGTCCCACTCGTTGGTGTGGGTGAAGTCCGCCAGGTAGGCGGAGGCGAGCGGGAGCGGGGCTCTGGTCTCCACGATCCTGCGGATCTCGATGCTCATGGATCCAACATACACAAACTTTTGACAAACCTTGTACAAAGTTTCTACATTGAAGGTGTCCGGAGGCTGTGGGATCGACGGACGATTCCGGTCGGCACCCTGTCCAGAGAGGTATGCGATGCCTGAACCGAGTGTGGCCGTGATCGGCGCGGGAGTCTCCGGGCTGACCGCGGCGTACCTGCTGAACCGGAGCCATCGGGTCACCCTGTTCGAGGGTGAGGGCCGACTCGGCGGGCACGCCCACACTCATGAGGTCACCGGGGCTGGGGGCGAGCCGCTGCGGATCGACAGCGGGTTCATCGTGATGAACAGTCGGACCTACCCGCACCTGACGCGACTCTTCTCCGAGTTGGGCGTTGAGACCAGGCCGACCGAGATGAGCATGAGCATCTCCTGTGTGGAGTGCGGTCTCTCCTATGCCGGTGGCAGGGGAGCCCGTGGGATCTGGGCACAGCCGGGGCGGGTATTCGACCGACGGTTCTGGGGGCTGCTGCGTCAGGTGCCGCGCTTCCATCGCCGGGCACGTCAGCTGCTGGCTGGTACCGAGGACCCGACCTGGGGCGAGTTCTTGGACCGGGGCGGCTTCAGCGACTACTTCATCGCCCATTTCGCCATCCCGTTGGTGTCGTGCGTGTGGTCGTGCGGCGACCAGGACGCCGCCTCCTACCCGGCTCGGCACCTGTTCGCCTTCCTCGACCACCACGGCATGCTGCAGGTCACCGGATCCCCGACCTGGCAGACGGTCGTGGGCGGCTCGCGCAGCTACGTCGACCTGATCGCAGCACAGCTGCCGGACGTGCGGACGGGCACCCGGGTCACCGCGGTGACCCGACAGTCGGACGGCGTCGAGGTCCGGTCCGGCCCGGAGGGGGCCACCGCCAGGTTCGACCGGGTCGTGATCGCTACCCATGCCGACGAGGCGCTGCGGATCCTGGCCGATGCGACCCCGCAGGAGAAGAGCGACCTGGCCGCCATCGGCTACTCCCGCAACGAGACCTGGTTGCATCGTGACAGCAGACTGCTGGCCTCCGCGCCCGGAGCTCGCGCCGCCTGGAACTATCGTCTTCCCGCCTGCAGCGGCGGGGCCGAGCAGGTGGTCGTCAGTTACTGGATGAATCTCCTCCAGGGACTGCGGGACACCGAGGACCACGTCGTCACCCTGAACGCCGGAGGCCGGGTCGACCCGAGCACCGTCACGGCCCGGATGACCTACCAGCACCCGATCTTCACCACCGAGGCGGTGGCGGCAGCCGCCCGCCTGCGTACCGGGGGCGGTGACCGGCTCGCCTTCGCCGGTGCCCATCTCGGCTGGGGGTTCCACGAGGACGGCTGTCGTTCCGGGGTCGCTGCCGCGGAGTCCTTCGGAGTGCTCTGGTGAGTGCACCGGTCCTTCCGCAACTGCCCGCGCTGGTCGTGGGCCGGGTCGCTCACGCCCGCCGGATCCCGGAGCCCTACGCGTTCAGCCATCGTGCCTACCACTGGCTCGTCGACTGCGACCGGCTGCCGGAGGTGGCATGGTGGCTGCGTCCGCTGGCCGGGCTCCGGGCGGCCGACCACCTCGACGGTGGTGCCTGCGGGAACGGGATCCGCGGTGACCTGGCCCGGTTCCTGGCCACCCACGGTACGAAGCTGAACAGCGACGATCGCCTCGTGATGCTGGCCAACGCCCGGGTCCTGGGCCACGTGTTCGACCCACTCACGGTGTTCTGGGTGCTGAGTGCGAGCGGTGACCTCCGTGCCGTGGTGATGGAGGTGCACAACACCTACGGTCAGCGGCACTGCTACCTGCTACACCCGGATGAGTCCGGTCTGGCGACGACCGAGAAGGCCTTCTACGTCTCGCCCTTCAACGACGTGTCGGGTCGCTATCGGATCAGGCTGCGGCTGGACCCGGAGCGGGTCAGCGTCACGGTCGGGCTGGACCGGGAGGGCGCTCGGGTGCTGACGGCCACCAGTGACGGAGCCGTCGAACCTGCGACCTCCACCGCCCTCCTGCGTCTGGCGCTGAGTCACCTGCTGATGTCGTGGCGGGTCAGCGCACTGATCCGCTTCCACGGGATCCGGCTGTGGCTGCGCCGACTTCCCGTGCACCCCCGGCCCGGGGCGAGTGCCCCGTCCGCCCCCGCCGACCGTAAGGAGTCCATCGGATGACGACCCGATCCAGACCGAGGACCGATCCGCCGGTCCCACCGGTGAACACCCCTGTGGCCGGTCGGTGGGGGGTGCGTGCTCGGGTCGCCGAAGCCTTGATCCGGATGTTGGTGGGTCGGATACCGGTGGATTTCGTGCTGCCGGACGGGCGTCCTCTGCATCGCCGCCGGGCAGGGGGAGTAGCCGATGAGCCGATGCACGGCACGATCGTGGTGCACCGGCCCGAGGAGGTCTACCGTCGAGTGGGCCTGCACCCGAAGGTCGGGATCGGGGAGTCCTATACGGCCGGGGACTGGGACGCGGCGGCCGGATCCGATCTGGCCGAGGTACTGGTGCCGTTCGCCGAGCGGCTGCCTCGGCTGTTCCCGAGGTGGCTGGTCCGATGGCGTCATCTGGTGGATCAGCCCATCCCCGACGACCAGCGCGGGGCCAGACAGCACACGGGGAACAACATCGCCGCCCACTACGACCTGAGCAATGACATGTTCGCGGCGTTCCTGGACCCCACCCTCAGTTACAGTGCGGCACTCTTCGACCCGGATCGACCGGTGTCCGAACAGTCCTTGCAGGAGGCCCAGCTGCGCAAGGTGGAGGCCGCCCTGGACCTGGCAGGGGTACAGGCCGGGACCACACTCCTGGAGATCGGCACCGGGTGGGGAACCCTGGCCATCGAAGCGGCCCGGAGGGGTGCTCAGGTCACCACTGTGACCCTGTCGCGGGAGCAGGCGGTCGCAGCGCGTGCCCGCATCGAGGAAGCCGGGCTGGGGGACCGGGTCGAGGTCGTGGTGTCGGACTACCGCGAGGTGGCGGGCACCTTCGACGCCATCGTCAGCATCGAGATGATCGAGGCGGTCGGGGAACGCTACTGGCCCGACTACTTCGCGGCGCTGGCCGCTCACCTGCGACCGGGCGGGGTCATCGCGCTGCAGTCGATCCTGATGTCGCACGAGCGGTACCTGGCCACCCGGCACTCCTACGGCTGGATCCAGAAGCACATCTTCCCCGGTGGGCTGATCCCCTCGATGCGCGCGATCGAGGAGCACGTGAGCGGAGCGGGGTTGCGGGTCACCGACAGCCGACTGTTCGGGGCCGACTATGCCGAGACCCTGCATCGCTGGCGGACGAGCTTCCAGGAGCGATGGCCCACGATCCGGTCGGATCGGTTCGGGGACGACTTCCGGCGCACCTGGGAGTTCTACCTCGCCTACTGCGAGGCGGGGTTCCGGACCGGGTACCTGGAGGTGGCGCAGCTGCGGATCGAGGGGGTGTCTCGATGAGGACTGCGCTCGTCTGGTTCCGGCGAGACCTGCGCCTCGGGGACCATCCGGCGCTGAGCGCCGCCGCGGCAAGCGCGGACCGGGTGCTCCCGGTCTTCGTGCTCGATCCGGCCCTGAGTTCCTCCGGCCGGACCCGGACCGAACGGTTGCTGGCCTCGCTGGCGGCGTTGCGGGAGGAGACCGACGGGGCGCTCGTCCTACGCAGTGGCGACCCGGCCGAGGTGCTTCCCGCGCTCGCTGCTCAGCTCGGTGCCGAGGAGGTCCATGTCTCGGCGGAGACCACCCCATATGGTCATGGCCGCGATCAGCGGGTCGCCCGGCGGCTGGCCCAGCACACCGGCCCCGAGGTCGCGGACGGCGCCGCCCGATTCGTGAGCGAGCTGGCATGGCGCGAGTTCTACGTCGATGTGTTGTGGCACACGCCCCGATCACGCTGGCAGGACTGGCGCTCCGATCTGCATGCCCTGCGCTACGACGATGATCCGGGGCTTCTCGAGGCCTGGCGGGCCGGGCGGACCGGGTACCCCTTCGTCGACGCCGGGATGCGGCAACTGCTGGCCGAGGGCTGGATGCACAACCGGGTCCGGATGGTGACCGCGAGCTTCCTGGTCAAGGACCTGCACCAGTGGTGGCCGATCGGGGCCCGGCATTTCCTGGAGCACCTGCAGGACGGTGACGTCGCCTCCAACAACCACGGGTGGCAGTGGGTCGCCGGGACGGGAACCGATGCGGCCCCCTACTTCCGGATCTTCAACCCGGTCCTCCAAGGGAAGCGCCATGATCCCGAAGGGGACTACGTGCGCCGCTGGGTTCCCGAGCTGCGCCACCTCGTCGGTGCCGCCGTCCACGAACCGTGGCGGCATCCGGACGGCTACCGGCACGGGTACTCCGAGCGGATCGTGGACCACGAGAGCGAGCGTCGGGGGGCGCGCGCCCGGTGCTATGAGGCCCGGCAGGTGACGGCGTGATCGCGGTCAGGAGCCCGGGCCGGGCAGGTCGGTGGCTGGCGCTGCTGTTCCTCGGTGTCGCGGTGGTCATGGTGGTGGCGATGGGCAAGGCCGCCCAGACCCCGACCCCGTTGGACGACCTGCCCCGGGGAATGGACTCCACGACCGTGGTCGAACGGGGTGGTGCGCTGTCTTCAGATCAGGACAGCACCGCCCTCGTCCTCTACACCGCGAACCGGGGCCGCCTCACGGCCGGGGAACTCGCGTCCCTGGACGAACGGCACCCGGGACCCGGCCCCGGCCTACAGGTGGCCGAGGACGGGACGGCTGCCTTCGCGATCGTCCCGCTTCCCGCCGAGAATGCCGAGGACGGTGGGGGTGACGTGGCCGATCAGGTCGCTCAGCTCCGGAAGGACGCCGACCGCGGGCTGCCGCCGGGGGTCACCGCCCAGGTGACCGGCCCCGCGGCGATCCAGGCGGACCTGGCTGCCGTGTTTCAGGGCGCGGACACCCGACTCCTGGCAGCTACCGCTGGTGTGGTGGGTCTGCTGCTGCTGATCACCTACCGCAGTCCCCTCCTCTGGCTGGTGCCCCTGCTCGTGGTGGGGGTGGCCGATCAACTCGCCGGGGTCCTGGCGACCCATGTCCTGGCCGCTACCGGGATGGCCTGGAACGGCTCGACGGTCGGGATCCTGTCGGTCCTGGTCTTCGGAGCGGGCACCAACTACGCACTGCTGCTGATCTCGCGCTACCGCGACGAATTGCGCGGTCACGCCGATCGCTTCGTTGCGATGCGGCATGCGCTGACCAGGACCGCCGAGGCGGTGCTGGTCAGTGCCAGTACGGTCATCCTCGGTCTGTTGACCCTGCTGCTGTCGGTGGTTCCGGCGACGCGGAGCCTGGGCCTGGCCTGCGCGGTCGGGATCGTGGTCGCGGTCGGGTTCGCGCTGCTGGTGCTGCCCGGGGTGCTGCTGCTGTTCGGCCGCTGGATCTTCTGGCCGCTGGTTCCCCGGGTCGGGCAGGCCGCTCTGGTGGATGCGGATCGCTCCTGGTGGCGTCGGGTCGGCGACACCGTTGCTGCCCGTCCGGGGGCCTTCATCACTGCTGCGGTTCTGCTGTTGGCCGTGCTGGCGGCCGGTGCCACCCAGGTAAGGACCGGGCTCTCGCCCTCGGATCAGTTCCTGAAGACCCCCGAGGCGATCGTGGCCGCCGACCGGCTGGCCGAGTCCTTCCCGGCGGGCAGTTCCGATCCAACCCTTGTGCTGACCGGCTCCGACCCGGCCGAGGTGACCGCAGAGATCTCCGCGGTCCCCGGGGTGGTCTCGGCCAGGACGGGAGCCAGCGGTGATGGGCTTACCCTGATCGATGTCGTGCTCGAGGCGGGCTCCGGCAGCGCCGAGGCACGTGCGACGGTGCTGGAGCTGCGAGCAGTGCTGGCCCCCCGGCCGCAGACCTGGGTCGGTGGTGGTGAGGCCCGGTCGATCGACGAGACAGCAGGAGCGGTACGGGACCGCTGGGTGGTGATCCCGGTGCTCCTGACCATGGTGCTGTTCGGACTGATGGCACTGTTGCGATCGGTGGTGGCACCGGTGATCCTGGTGGTCACCGTCGTGAGCACCTACCTCGCCGCGCTGGGGGTCGCCTGGTGGGTCTTCACCGGTCCTCTCGGCTTCGACCGGCTCGACAGCGACGTCCCGCTGCTGGCCTGCCTGTTCCTGGTGGCTCTCGGGGTGGACTACAACATCTTCCTGGTCACCCGGGCCGCCGAGGAGTCGCGTGAGCATGGGGTGCACGAGGGGATGCTGCGGGCACTTACCGCGACCGGCGGGGTGATCACCAGCGCCGGGATCCTGCTGGCGGCCGTCTTCGCGGTCCTCGGAGTGCTGCCACTGGTGGTGCTGGCACAACTCGGCGTGGTGATCTTCATCGGGGTCCTGCTCGACACCCTGCTGGTCCGGACCGTGCTGGTCCCTGCGATCGCCCTGCGTCTGGGACGCTGGTTCTGGTGGCCCCGCCGGATCCAACCCCATCCGGAGACACCCGAGGAGAGGAGCGGACATGAGCACCCACCCCCTACCGCGTCACGAGTTCACCCAGACCCTGCCTGAGCGGGCCGATGATGTTTTCGCATGGCACCTGCGGCCGGGAGCATTGGCCCGGCTGCTCCCGCCCTGGCAACCGGTAGGCATCGCGCAGGAGAGCGACAGCCTGCGGGACGGGAGCACAGTGCTGAGGTTTCCGGCCGGGCGACGGTGGGTGGCCCGGCACCTGCCCGAGCAGTTCGAGGAGGGGCGCCGATTCGCCGACCGCCTGGAGTCGAGGCCCTTCGTCGTGCCGCTCTCCTGGGAGCACCATCATCGGATCGACCCGGCCGGGGACGGAAGTGTGCTGCTGGATCGGGTCGAGACCCGGGTTCCCCGCCGCCTCCTACGACCTATGTTCGACTACCGGCACCGGCAGTTGCGCGATGATCTGGAGGCACATCGGGCGTTGACCGGGTCCACCCGGCTGACAGTTGCGATCACCGGCGCCTCGGGACTCGTCGGCAGTGCTCTGACGGCATTCCTGAGCACCGGGGGACATCGGGTGATCCGGCTGGTCCGTGGGCAGCCGCACGGTGTGGATCAGCGTCGGTGGGAGCCCGAGGCACCCGATCCGGCGCTGCTGAGCGGTGTCGATGCGGTGGTCCACCTGGCCGGTCACAGCATCGCCGGTCGGTTCACCGCGAGCCACCGAGAGTCGATCAGGGGCTCGCGAGTGGAGCCGACCCGGCTGCTTGCCCGGGCAGCGGCCGCGGCCGGGGTGCCGGTCTTCGTCAGTGCCTCGGCGATCGGCTACTACGGCACCGACCGCGGTGAGGAGGAGCTGACCGAGGAGTCAGGGCCCGGCGCCGGCTTCCTGGCTGAAGTGGTCGCTGACTGGGAGCGAGCGGCCGTCGAGGGCGCCGGTGGCCGGATGCGCCTGGTCCTGGTCCGGACCGGCATCGTGCAGAGTCCCAGTGGCGGTGCCCTGAAGTGGCAGCGGCCACTCTTCGCCGCGGGTCTCGGCGGCCGGCTCGGAACGGGGGAGCAGTGGCAGTCCTGGATCGGGATCGATGACCTCCTTGACATCTACCTGAGGGCGGTCGTGGACGAGCGGATCGCGGGTCCGCTCAACGCCGTCTCACCGGCCCCGGTCCGTCAGCTCGACTACGCCACCGCGCTGGGGCGTGCCCTGCATCGTCCGACGCTGCTCCCAACGCCTGCAGTAGGCCCGCGTCTCCTGCTGGGCACCGAAGGGGCCCAGGAGATCGTGCTGGCCAGCCAACGGGTTCTTCCGGCCAGGTTGCAGCAGGTCGGCCACCGGTTCCGTTTCACCCGGTTGGAACCGGCCCTGCGCCATCAGTTGGGAGGTCTCGCCCCATGAGCCGCGGACCCGACCACGGCCTGGACCGTCTGCTGGACCGTACGGTACTTCTCGGCTACTCCGCGGCGGGGCTGGCGATCAGACGACGGGGCTGGCCCGAGGATGACCCGGCACCGGACGCGTTGAGCGGGAGACGCGCGCTGGTCACCGGAGCGGCCGGTGGGCTCGGCGAGGCCATGGCACTCGGGCTGGCCAGGCTCGGTGCACGGGTGCACCTGGTGGTGCGCCGAGCCGACCGAGCCGCCGCCGTGGTGGCGAGGTTCGCGGATGAGCGCGACCGGCACGCCGGCTCCGGGTCCCTCGAGATCGGCGAGTGCGACGTCTCCGACCTGGGCTCGGTACGACGGTTCGCCACCGACCTGAGCGATCGGTTGGTCTCGGCCGAGGAAGCCCTGGACATCGTGGTGCACAACGCGGGGGTGATGCCGCGGGAGCGTACCGAGTCCGTCGACGGATTCGAGCTCACCGTCGCCACTCATGTGCTCGGGCCGATCCTGATGACCGAGCTCCTGCTACCGGCGCTGCGGCGATCCGGTGACGCACGGGTGATCCACGTCTCCTCCGGCGGCATGTACACCCAGCCGCTTCCGGTCACCGATCCGCAGTTCCGGCAGGGCAGGTACCGCGGTGCGCAGGCCTACGCCCGCTCGAAGCGGATGCAGGTCGAGCTGGGAGCGGTGCTCGCAGAGCGCTGGGGATCCGATCTGGTGTCCGTCTACGCGATGCACCCCGGGTGGGTCGATACTCCGGGGATCGCCGCGTCGCTGCCGCTCTTCAGACGGGCGCTACGACCGATCCTGCGGACCCCGGAGGCGGGGGCCGATACGGTGCTCTGGCTGGCGGCCACGGTACCGGCCCCTCCCTCGGGCACGTTCTGGCACGACCGTCGGGAGCGGCCCACGGACTACCGCACCGCCACCCGGGCGACTCCTGCAGAGACCGCGGGGCTGTGGGCCTGGGTACAGGAAGCGATAGGGCTGGTCTGACTCGGTTCTAGCTGCCGCCAGCGGGGAGTTCTGCAAGCATGATCTCCGGGTTGTCACGGGCGGTGGCGGTGGCGCGCCACTGGTCGACGAAGAGCGCCAGATGAGTCCCGTCGGTGCGCTGCAGGACCTCGACGCCACGCTTGCCGACCAGCGCCTGGGCGCCGGCTGCGTCGGTACGCCGGGCCACCTGATAGTCGAGTCGGGAGAGCCGGATAGGCGAGTTGAACTCGTTGGTCATCCGGTCCTCGACCACCTCGAACTGCATCGGGCCGACCGCGGCCAGGACGGGCGACTGATCGCCGCGCAGGTCGGAGCGGAGAACCTGGACGACGCCCTCCTGGTCGAGTTGTTCGATGCCCCGCCGGAACTGCTTGTAGCGTCCGATGTCGCGGGCCGAGACCGTCATGAAGTGCTCGGGCGCGAACGAGGGGACCGGCGGGTACTCGATCGGGCCGCCGACATAGACGGTGTCGCCCACTCGTAGTGCCTGGGCGTTGACGAAGCCGACGATGTCTCCGGGCGCGGCGTACTCGACCGAGGTGGTCTCGCGGCCGAAGACGGCCTGGGCGAACTTGGTCGCGAAGGGCCGTCCGGTCCCGGCATGGGTGACGACCATCCCGCGCTCGAAGGTGCCGGAGACGACGCGGGCATAGGCCAGTCGATCCCGATGGGAGGTGTTCATACCGGACTGGACCTTGAAGATGAAGGCGCTGAACTCGTCGTCGACCTGACGGAGCGAACCGTCGACCCCCTCGGTCACGCTCGGCGGCGGAGCGATGTCGAGTAGGAGGTCCAGGAGTTGGGCCACGCCGAAGTTCTGCAGCGCGGAGGCGAACATCACCGGAGTGGTCTGGCCGGCCAGGAACCGGTCCTGGTCGTGGTCGGCGTCGTCGAGTTCGAGCAGCTGATGCTCCTCGACCGCGTCGGCCCAGACCGCGGCGTCATTCGCCTCGACCGCGTCGGCCGTCATCCGGCGCTCGGGTGCGATGGTGGCCCCGCCGGCGGTGCGGGTGTACTTGATGAACTCTCCGGTACGCCGGTCGAGGACACCGCGAAAGTCACCGGCCTCCCCGACCGGCCAGGTCAGGGGAGTGGGGCGCAGCTTGATCTTCTGCTCGATCAGGTCCATCAGTTCGAGGGCAGAGAGTCCGGGCCGGTCCCACTTGTTGATCACGGTGATCACCGGGATGCCGCGCAGCGCGCAGACCTTGAAGAGCTTGAGCGTCTGTGGTTCGAGCCCCTTACCGGCGTCGACCAGCATGACCGCGGAGTCCACCGCGGAGAGCACCCGGTAGGTGTCCTCGGAGAAGTCGCTGTGGCCGGGGGTGTCGACCAGGTTGATCACATGGTCGCGGTAGACGAACTGCAGCGCTGCCGAGGTGATCGAGATACCTCGGGCCTTCTCCATCGCCATCCAGTCCGAGACCGTGCCGCGCCGGTCACCCTTGCCGTGGGTCGCCCCGGCTTCGCTGATCACCCTCGCGTGGAGTGCGAGAGCCTCGGTGAGGGTCGACTTTCCGGCGTCCGGGTGGCTGATGACGGCGAAGGTACGCCGGGGGCGGGAGTCATGCACCGGCCCGAATCTACCGGCCGGACGGGCCGCCCCGGAATCGCCGTCGTGAGAACCCCTCGAGACAGTCCCGCCGGCCTCGGGCAGGGGCGGTGTCCCGGGAATGGGACATGAGACACACCAGGGCAGGGAATGTTGTCCGGGCCGTCGAGGTTGGCACGGACGTGGGCATTGAACCGAGGACCGAGGGCGACCTGTTGACGCGTCGCCGCTTCGTCGACCTCCGCCGCCTGCAACTGCACAGCTGTCGATGACTTCGTGGCGCCCGGTCCGTCGGACTCGCGCCCTCCGTCCCTCTCGACACGTTCCGGCCGTCCGCCGACCCTCAGGGCCGTCGCAGGCCGCTCCGAAAGGCTCTACCACCCATGAGTTCCGCTATTCAGCCGACGGCACCCGCCCGGCGTCGTCTCCGTCTGCCCTCCTTCGGGGTCCAGGTCCTGATCGGGCTGGTCCTCGGCGTCGTTCTCGGCCTCGTGGCCCGGGGGATGGGCGCCGATGGCGTCGACGCCTCCGGTGCCACCGACCCCAACTGGCTCACGGAGACCCTGACTACCGTGGGCAGCACGTTCGTGACTCTGTTGCGGACCGTCGTACCTCCGTTGGTCTTCCTCGCCATCGTCGCCTCGATCGCCAACCTACGAGAGGTCACCGGCGCGGCCCGGCTGGCCTGGAAGACGTTGGTGTGGTTCGCGGCTACCGCGCTGATCGCGGTGGTGATCGGGATCGTGCTCGGGTTGGTGCTGCAGCCGGGCAACCACACGAGCGTGAGCGTCGACGCCGCCGCCGAACCGGGCAGGTCCGGCTCGTGGCTCGACTTCCTGACCGGACTGGTCCCGGTGAACATGTTCGGGTTGCAGACCAGTTCCGGTGGTGACGGTTCGGTGGGGCTTTCCTTCAACGTCCTGCAGATCCTTGTGGTCGCCATCGCGATCGGGATCGCCGCGCTGAAGGTCGGTGAGGCCGCTGAGCCGTTCCTCACCTTCGTCCGCTCCTTGCTCGCGATCGTGCAGAAGGTGTTGTGGTGGATCATTCTGCTCGCCCCGATCGCCACCGTCGGGCTGCTCGGCAACGCGGTCGCGTCCTACGGCTGGAACGCGCTGGGATCGCTGAGTACCTTCGCGCTCGCGGTCTATCTCGGGCTGGCGCTGGTGCTGTTCGGGGTCTATCCGCTGCTGCTGCGGGCCAACGGCCTGTCGGTCAAGCAGTTCTTCTCAGGAGCGTGGCCCGCGATCCAGCTGGGGTTCGTCTCTCGCTCCTCGATCGGGACCATGCCGGTCACCCAGTCGGTCACGGAACGCAATCTCGGAGTACCCCGGGCCTACAGTTCGTTCGCGGTGCCGCTGGGGGCGACCACCAAGATGGACGGCTGCGCCTCGATCTACCCGGCCATCTCGGCGATCTTCGTGGCTCAGTTCTTCGGGCTCGATCTCGGGATCACCGACTATCTGTTGATCGCGTTCGTCGCAGTGGTCGGCTCGGCCGCTACCGCGGGCGTTACCGGGGCCGTCGTGATGTTGACCCTCACCCTGTCGACCCTGGGCCTGCCGCTGGAAGGTGTGGGGCTGCTGCTCGCCATCGACCCGATCCTCGACATGGGTCGTACCGCGGTGAACGTCGCGGGGCAGGCTCTGGTCCCGGCGATCGTCGCCAAGCGAGAGGGCATCCTCGACGAGCAGGCATACAACGCCCGGCGTCGAGGCGAGGCCTGGCGTGAGGACGAGCAGGAGCTGGTCGCCGCCTGACCCGGGGTGCCTTCCTGCGTCAGAGAGGCAGGACTCGGCCGGCGACCACGAACCTGACGTCCTCCGTGACTGCGGCGAGCGCGGCATTCAGGCGGCCCATCTCGTCGCGGAACCTACGGGTGCCGGGGTCGGCCGGGACCACCCCTTGTCCGATCTCGTTGGAGACGGCGACGACGCGCCGCGTGGTGTGCTGCCAGGCCGTCACCAGGGCCGACACCTCGTCGGCCACGGCAACCTGAGCGCCGGCGTGCCAGGAGTCGTCGTTCCAGGCGTCGTGCCGGTCCATCACCCTGGTCAGCCACAGGGTCAGACAGTCCACCAGCAGTGGCGGGCCCGGTCGGGTCAGGTAGTCGACCAGGTCGAGGGTCTCTACGGTCCGCCAACGTGCCGGACGCTGGGCCCGGTGCCGGGCCACCCGGTCGGCCCAGTCCTCGTCCCCGCCTGGCAGGACCGGGTACGAGGTGGCGAGATAGACGACCTGCTCGGCCGCGGCCAGGACGCGTTCTGCCTCCGCAGACTTACCGGACCGGGCACCGCCCAGGACGAGGGTGCGCCGGCTGGCCCGTCGGATCCCGGAACCCGGAGTAGCGCCGGGGTCGCAGACGACGGCGCCATCCTCCAGGACCTCGGCCCCCCAGTCGGCGAGCCTGCGGGCCAACTCGGGAGTAGGCGGATTGTGATGACTGAGGTGCGTGGCCAGCACCCGGGTTGAGTCGTGGATCGCGCCCGCCTCGCGCAAACGACGCAGTTGATCGGGGAAGGTGGACAGATCGAGATGGCCCGTGCCGTGGTCGGTGCAGGTGCCGAAGGACTCCTCCAGCACCACAACGTCGAGCGCGGTGTCGTGCAGGGAATCGATCGTGCTCTGGGGCAACGGCCCGGTATCGGTGGCGTACAGCAACCGTTGCCCGGTGCGCCCGATGATCCGGTAGAGCAGTGCCTCGGGTTCCCCCGGTGCGCCCAGGCCGGTCCGATGTTCTGCGGCGAGGGCGTGGATCGTGAACCCGGCCCGCTCGATCACCTGGCCGGGTCGTAGCTCCACGAAATCGACCGATGTATCGGGAGCCACCCAGTGTCGGGCCGCCGCGATCACGTCGGGGGGACCGGCGACGATGAGCGGGCGCTGAGTCACCCACGAGCGGTACATGAGCGCGGCCGGTGAGAAATGATCGCTGTGGGCGTGGGTCCACAACAAGACCTCCACGTCGGCCAGCGAGACCCCCAACCGCTCGGCGGCCCAGGGCGTCGTGGGGGCGCAGTCCAGCAGTAGCGCGTCGTCGACCAAAGCCGCTGCCTGGGCGCGGTGTCGCCCTGCGGCTCGCTCGGTGGCACACGAGGCGCAGCAGCAGAACGGGTTCGGCCACCCGTCCGCGGCACCGGTGCCGAGCAGTTGCAGACTCACGCCCGCAACAGTAGGCAGCGTCGACGTCCACGTGGAAGGCACCCCGGCACCGGATGGTTGGGCGTCGTAGGGTGGCGGGCATGACGGTACGTACCGCAACACTGGACGACGTCCCCGCGATCCTTCGGTTGGTGTACGCACTGGCCGAATATGAGAAGCAACCCGAGGCGGTGGAGGCGACCGAGGCGCACTTCCGTAAGGCGCTCTTTCCACGAGAAGGAGTCCCTTCGGTCTTCTGTCACGTGGCAGAGGTCGGCGAGGACATCATCGGCATGGCGATCTGGTGCAACAACTTCTCCACCTGGACCGGTCGGCAGGGGATCTGGTTGGAAGACCTGTTCGTACTCCCCGAATACCGGGCCCACGGAGTGGGCAAGCAACTGTTGGGCGAACTGGCCCGACTCTGCGTGGAGCACAAGTGGGCCCGGCTGGAGTGGTCGGTCCTGGACTGGAACGAGCCCTCCATCGGCTTCTACCGCTCGCTGGGCGCCGGCTCCATGGAGGACTGGACGACCTATCGACTCACCGGAGAGGCGCTCACCAGGCTGGGGGCGCGCGAGACCGAGACCGCCTCGTGAAGCATCCGTTCCGCCAGGTCGACGTCTTCACCACCGAGCCGTTGCGGGGGAACCCGGTCGCGGTCGTGCACGATGCGGACGACCTGACATCGGCGCAGATGGCCGACTTCGCCCGCTGGACGAACCTGAGCGAGACGACCTTCCTGCTCACCCCGGTCAGCGAGGCCGCGGACTACCGGCTGCGGATCTTCACCCCCGGCGGAGAGCTGCCCTTCGCCGGGCACCCCACTCTGGGGAGCGCGCATGCCTGGCTTGAGACCGGAGGCATCCCGAAGATGTCAGGGGGACTCGTCCAGGAGTGTGGGGTCGGTCCGGTCACCGTCAGAACCGGTGAGCGTCTCGCGTTCGCGGCTCCGGCCCTGCTCCGCTCCGGGCCGGCCGACGAGGCCACCATCGATCGAGTCGTCGCCTGCCTGGGTATCGGACGCGAGGATCTGCTGGCGGCGGAATGGATCGACAACGGACCCGGCTGGGTCGGGGCCCTGCTGAAGGATGCGGCGACGGTACTGGCCGTGCGTCCCGACCTGGTTGCGATGGGCGATCTGGATCTGGGCATCGTCGGCGTCTACCCGCCCGGATCCGGTCCCGATGGTGCCGTGATCGAGGTCCGGGGGTTCGCGCCCGAACTAGCGGTGGGTGAGGACCCGGTGACCGGATCCCTGAACGCGGGGATCGCCCAGTGGCTGATCGGCAACGGGACCCTTCCCGAGTCCTACCTGGCCAGCCAGGGCACGGTCCTGGGTCGGGCCGGACGCGTGCACGTGCGACACGAGGACGGTGTCTTCTG
>CAYNFY010000088.1:0-17649 GCA_964396585.1 uncultured Nocardioides sp. | reverse complement strand
TCGATCCTCATCATGGTCGGCGTCGCGCTCGACACGGTGAAGCAGATCGAGAGCCAGTTGCAGCAGCGCAACTATGAAGGATTCCTCCGGTGAGATTGATCATCATGGGCCCGCCTGGCGCGGGCAAGGGCACTCAGGCGAGCTTCATCGCCGAGCGCTGCCAGATTCCCGCCATCTCGACCGGCGACATCTTCCGCAAGAACGTGGGAGAGGGCACGCCGCTCGGGGTGGAGGCCAAGAAGTACATGGACGCCGGTCAGTACGTGCCGGACGAGGTCACCAACAACATGGTGCGCTCACGTTTGGCCGAGAGCGACTGTGAGTCCGGGTTCCTGCTCGACGGGTATCCACGCACCGTGGCCCAGGTGCACGAACTGGACCAGATGCTCGCCGCTGCGGGTCTGCAGCTGGACGGGGCCCTGGTGCTCACCGCGAACTCCGAGGAGCTCGTGGCCCGACTGCTGCAGCGCGCCGCCGAACAGGGACGAGCCGATGACACCGAGGAGGTCATCCGGACTCGGCAGCAGATCTACACCGACGAGACCGCTCCGCTGATCGACGTCTACCGCGAGCGCGGACTGCTGGTCGAAGTCGACGGGATGGGGGCGGTCGACGATGTCACCGCCCGGATCTTCGGTGCTCTCGATCAGATCCGCTCCAACGCCGTCGGTCGCTGAACCGTGGGTCTCTTCGGCCGCGGTATCGAACTCAAGACTCCGGAGCAGATCGGCCTGATGCGTCGGGCCGGTCTGCTGGTGGGGGAGACCCTGGAGCTGCTCAGGGGCTCGGTACGGGCGGGGATCTCCACCCGTGAGCTCGACGCGATCGCCGAGGACAACATCCGATCGGCCGGTGGCGTTCCCTCGTTCCTCGGCTATCACGGTTTCACCGGGTCCATCTGTGCCTCGGTGAACGACGAGGTGGTGCACGGGATTCCCGGCGACCGAGTGCTGGTCGAGGGCGACCTCGTCTCCATCGACTGCGGTGCCATCCTCGAGGGGTGGCATGGAGACTCCGCGATCACGGTGGCCGTCGGCGACGTGCCGACCCAGGTGACCGAGTTGATGCGAGTCACCGAGGAGTCCATGTGGCGTGGCATCGCCGCGGCCCGACTCGGCGGCAAGGTCAGCGACATCTCGCACGCGGTGGAGAGTTACGTCCGCTCCCAGGGTGAGTACGGGATCCTCGAGGACTACACCGGTCACGGCATCGGCTCCGAGATGCACCAGGCCCCTGACGTACCCAACTACGGTCGCCCCGGACGGGGACCGAAGCTGGTGCGCGGCATGGCCCTGGCGGTCGAGCCGATGGTCACCCTGGGTACCAAGGACAGCATGACCCTGCAGGACGAATGGACCGTGGTGACCACGGACGGCTCCTGGGCGGCGCACTTCGAGCAGACCTTCACCCTCACCCCCGACGGAGCCTGGGTGCTCACCGCCCTGGACGGCGGTCGCGAGGCCCTTTCCCGACTCGGTGTCCCCTACGGCGGCCCTTCGCAGGCCTGAGCGGACCTGACGGCGCCTCAGCCCGCTCAGGTGCGCGTGGGTCCTGTGATCGCTGATGAGGCACCTAACAGCCGTCTCACCCCCCGCTGATGAGGCTCCTTTGTGCCTCATCAGCGGGCAGAGTCGTGGCTTCGGGAGTTCTTCACGATCCATGGCATGATGATCGGGCTGGAGGGGAGTACTCCCTTGACTCGCAGTTCGTCATCACGGGCATCCCCCACGGGTGCCCCGGGCGCGGGGCGACCGTAGCTACGGTCGTGGAAGAGACCTCTGGCAGCCAACCATCCCCACAAGGAGGAGCTGTCAGTGGAGATCTCGACCATCGAATGGGTCGTGACCATCGCGGTCACCTGTGCTGTGCTGCTGTTCGACGTCATCGTCATCGCGCGCAAGCCCCACGAACCGAGCATCAAGGAGTGCGCGATCGCGCTCAGCGCCTATATCGGCGCAGCGATCGCCTTCGGTGCCTGGATCTGGTATCAGCACGGGCATCAGTTGGGAGTGGAGTTCTACACCGGCTGGCTGACCGAGTACTCGCTCAGCGTCGACAACCTGTTCGTGTTCATCATCCTGATGTCCGCCCTGAAGGTACCTCGCAAGTACCAGCAGGAGGCCCTGATGGTGGGGATCATCCTGGCGCTCGTCTTCCGAGGCATCTTCATCGCCCTGGGGTACCAGCTGATCGAGAACTTCAGCTGGGTGTTCTACATCTTCGGCGCGTTCCTGGTCTACACCGCCTGGGGCCTGGTCAAGGGCTACCGCTCCGACGAGGAGGAGCACCCCGAGGACGGCCGGATCGTGAAGTTCTCCCAGCGTGTCTTCAACGTGGGCGACGAGTTCCACGGGCTCAAGATGCGCTACGTGAAGAACGGGGTCAAGTACGTCTCCCCGATGCTGATCGTGATCATCGCGCTGGGTACTACCGACCTGCTGTTCGCACTCGACTCGATCCCCGCGATCTTCGGAATCACCCAGGAGCCCTACCTGGTGTTCACCGCGAATGTGTTCGCGCTGATGGGACTGCGTCAGCTCTACTTCCTGCTCGGCGGGATGCTGCAGAAGCTGGTCTACCTGTCGTTGGGTCTGGCCTTCATCCTCGGATTCATCGGGGTGAAGCTGGTGCTGCACGCCCTGCACACCAATGAGCTCCCCTTCCTCAATGGCGGAGAGCCGTTCGACGTGCCCGAGATCCCGACGCTCGCCGGGCTGGGAGTCATCGTGGTGACCCTGGTCCTGACCACGGTGCTGAGCCTGTGGAAGTCCGCTCGGGTAGAGGCCGCGCGCCGCTGACCCGAGGAGCGGAGACCCCGCCGGTGCAGGCCTGACCCACGGGGGAGATGTCCCGCTGGCGCTCCTGGAAGATCTGCACACACAGCGGGCCGGGGGCGTTGAGGGTGATCGAGGTACGGCTGCCCTCCTCGATCCAGCGGGTGGCTCCGGTGTCATCGCGCGCCAGGTGCCAGCGGTCTCCCTCGCGGACCTCGCCCGTGGTCGACCATGACACGGTGACTCTGGCTCCCTTGCGGGCCAACTCGACCGAGGGGACGGCCTGCAAGCCACCCGGTGTCAACGTATTGGGTGGCGGGTCGGCCACCTCGGTGGCGGGTTTCGGGCTCTGTCCACCGCCGAGCCAGAAGGCCAGGGCGACGGCGACGACCGCTCCAACGGCGACGGCGGCCCAGGCCCTTGCCGAGCGTGGGGTCGGGTCCGCGGCATCGGCATCGGGGGACACCTCCGGAACCGGTACCCCGTTGCTCGCCCCGGCGGCCGAGATCACCCGTACCGGGCGCATCGCGGTGCCCTGCTCGTCCGACTCGGGGCCTCGGTCCACCGGCAACTCCGGACGCCCTCCCTCGACCGCGATCTGGGTCCGGGGGAAGCCGCACGCGGCCTCGATCTGCTGCAGCGTCCGGGCCAGTTCGAGGGCCGAGGCCGGACGCTGAGCGGGCTGCTTGGCCAGACACTGCTGCAGCAGACGGTCCAACCCGGGCGGCACGTCGGGGCGTTGGGTGGCCGGCGGCGAGGCATGCAGGATCCGGGCGCTCAGTGCGCGGGTGGAGTTGTCGCCGTTAGGTACCGAATAGGGGCTGCGGCCGACGAGCAGGTGCCAGATCGTCGCCCCCAGCGAGTAGACGTCCGAGGCGACCGCACCGTTGGACCGACCGTCGAGCAGCTCGGGCGGCGACCAAGGGTAGGAGACACGTACATCGCTCTCGCCGGCGACCTCCTGGATGTGTCCGGCGATGCCGAAGTCGGTCAGGGCCGGTTGGTGGTAGGTGGTGACCAGCACATTGGAGGGCTTGATGTCACGGTGCAGGATCCCCGACAGGTGTGCTGTCTCGATAGCCGAGGCCAGCTTGATCCCGGTCGAGACAGCATCGGCGACCGACATCGGATTCGACCGCACCCGAACGCCCAGGTCCGGGGGAGGGCAGTAGCGCATCACCAGGAACGGGCGTCCGTCCGTGGTGATTCCGGCAGTCAATACCGACACGATGTAGGGGTGGTCACCCAGCTTGGCCATGGCATTGGCCTCGGCCGTGAACAGTTCCTTCTCACGCTCGGTGATCGGGATGCCGGGGCGCATCACCTTGACCGCGACACGTTGCCGGGGCCATTCCTGCTCGTAGAGGTAGACGTCGGCGAATCCCCCGCTGCCCAGATGGTCGAGGTAGGTGAATCCCGGCAGGATCGGAGCGCTCATCCCCGTTCCTCCCCGACCTCGAAGCGCATCGAATAGACCCCGGCCAGATCCAGGAGCGAGCCGGGCTCGAGCGCGTAGTACTCACCGGTGCCGAGCTGGATCGGATCCTGTCCCGGCACCGTCAGGACGGTGCCCCCGCGTGAGCCGAGGTCCTGGGCGAGTACCTGCCAGCCGTCCAGCACGATCTGCAGGTGCAGCCGGGAGACGAACCCGTACTCGGCCCCCAGATGGACCAGATGCGGCCAGTCGTCGCCACCGGGTAGGGGGGCCGCTCGCCGCCCCACCACGATGCTCCGGTCCACCGGCACGACCTCGCCGGTGGGGAGTCGCAGGCCGCCGAGCACGGGGCGGGCGATCTTGCGGGACTCCTGGGGGGCAATCGGTGCGCGACAGATCCGGCAGCGGGCCGCCGAAGGCGGGCCGGGATGACCCTGGGGGCACCAGACCGCCGATATCGGCTGAGCCTGCGCACTGACCAGGTGATCGGTCCGGGCGCCGGCCGCGGAGCCACCCCGCTCCCGGCTGACGGTCGGGCCGTGCTCCGAGGCCTCCGGGTACCCGTTCCGCCGACGTCGCGAGATCTGGGTGTGCTCGGTGGGGTCGGTGGACTCGAAGGTCCGGGAGCGAGCTCCGAGCCCGGTGTCGAAGGTGTCCTCGAGCTCGGTTCGGGAGTCGGACCCAGGGGCGGTACCGGTGACCTCCTGGGTGGACTCCAGGGGGTCTGGCGTCGGCTCAGGGCGGGGGAGCCGATAGCCGGCCGGTGGTCCGTCCGGGGCACGCGCGGCCAAGATCTCGGCGGGGATTCCGTCGATGAATGAGGGTTCCTCCGCTGGCGCGGTCGGTTGGTCGGTACCCGATCCGGTACGCGCCACCGGTAGCCGGGCCGAGTCCGCTCGCACGACGCCCCCGCTCACCCACAGCACCGGAGCGTGCTCGGTGAGGTCGCTCAGCGTGAGAATCTCGGCAGTCTCCTGAGTCACCGACCGCCCGCTCCCGTGTAGCACGCGCTCCCGGGTCCCACCGGACTCATCGACCAGGACCGCGTCGGTCAGTGCCGGGATCTGATCGATGAGCGTGAGAAAAGCCTCTGCGATGTTCCCGGGTCGCTGGAGCACCGACCACAGCGATTCCAACACCTCGGCCCGGCCGGGATCGTTGACCAGCGCCCAGCGTCCGTGGCCCACCAGCAGCACCGCGGAGCCGGGAACATAGTGCGTCGTCTGGCCCACTCCCGCGCTTCCTCTCGTCCCGATCGGATCTGTGGTCGGTACCGAATCATCTGGCGAGCAATCGATGCCCCGACGGTTTCGGCTCCGCCTGCCAATAGTGTGACTGATCACGGTCCCGGTCGCCGAAAAGGCAGGAACGGGAGCCGTGGTGGGGCATGCTTGGGAACCGACAGAACGATCTCGTGTGGGGGTGAGGTGACTTTCGTCGGTTGGGTGAAGCGGCATCGGGCCGCTGTCGCCGGCAACACGGCACTCGCCATCGCGGCGGGGGCCGTTGTCGTGTATGCCGTCAACGCCCAGGGCTACCCGAGCCACGAGCCCGAATTGCATAGCGGAGGCATCTGGGTAACCCACGCCGACGGTGGTCAGTACGGCCGGATGAACCTCCCGATCGAGCAGCTCGACGGGGTGGTCTTCGGTTCCGAGAGCGGCGGTACCGGCGACGTGGAGGTGAGCCAGGACGGCGGCACCGTGCTAGCGCTCAAGCCCCAGGAGAACACGGTCCAGTTGATCGATGAGGCGAATCTTCGCCTGGGTCAGAGTGAGGTCGTCACGGCTGCGGGTGCCGCGGTGCTCGCTCATGGTGGCAGCATCGCCGCCATCGAGCCGGGTACCGGGAAGGTCTGGGCCGGGCGGAGCGCATCGGCCGTCGAGGCGCCGGGCCGGGAGTTGGCCCGCAACCGGCCCCCACGAGCGACGGTCGGGGCAGCCGCGGCGATGAGCATCACCGAGTCGGGCACGGTCGTGGCGGTCTCGGGCCGAGATCATCGGGTGGTCGAACTGCCGGTCGAGGGCGACGGCTTCGAGAAGCCCCGCAGCCTGCCACTGCCGACAGATGCGGGAAACCCAAAACAAGTCACCACTGTCGGTGAACACGTGGTGACCCTGGACCCGGCCACTGGAACGGTGCACGTGCTGGGCGCCAGCAGCGTCCAGGTACCCGGCGCCCAGGTACTGCAGCAGCCCGGATCAGACCGCGACAGCGTGCTGGTCGGCACCGCCGACGGCTTGGTCGAGGTGAATCTGGACTCCGGCGCGGTGACGACGCGTGCCACGCATTCGCGCGGTACCGCGATCGCGCCGGTGCGGCTCGGGGAGTGTGTCTACGGAGCCTGGTCCGGCGGTAGTGGAGCCTTAGTTCAGGTCTGCGGTGACGGCACCGGGACTCCCGTTCCGCTGGGCGACGACGCCGGTCATCTGGTCTTCCGGGTCAACCGAGGTCAGATCGTCCTCAATGACCAGCAGAGCGGCGCCACCTGGCGGGTCGACACCGACAACCCCGTCCGGATCGACAACTGGGACGCCTTCACCAGTGAGCGGGTCAAGCAGGACCACGACGAGGAGCAGGAGACCCATATCCGGGACCGGCGGCGCCCGCCGAAGGCCGAACCGGACCGCTACGGAGTCCGCCCGGGTCGCACCTCGACGCTGTACCCCCTCGACAACGACACCACCCAGAAGGGCGGTCTGCTGGCGATCACGGCCGTCGATACTCCCGCGATCAAGGGGGTCGAGGTCACCATCAGCCCCGACGGCCAGACGCTGCAACTGCACGTGCCACAGGTGAAGATCCCGCTCACCCGGTTCAAGTACTACATCTCCGATGGCCGCAATGGTGCCGCCGACGACCGGCAGGTGGCCGGCGAGATCACGCTACGCGCGGCTACCGGCGAGGGCAGCCCGGCGCTACGGGCGAATTACCAGGACCCCGGTCCGTGGCGGGCGGCGTCCAGTGGCAGCCTGGAGATCCCGGTCCTGGGGGACTGGCGCGACGACATCGACAGCGATCCGCTCAGCCTGGCGAAGGTCAGCGTGGTGAACGGCACCGGCGACATCACCGCCCGGCCCACCTCGTCGGGACGGATCCGGGTCGAGGCGGACCAGGGGGATGCCGAGACCTCGCGACCTCGTACCGCCACGGTCCGGTACACGGTGACCGACGGCACCCGGAACACCGAGCACAGTCTGAAGGTTCTGGTCGAGCCACGGAACACCCAGGCGTCCTCGGCCCCCACCGCGAACCCCGACGTGGTGACCGGGCAGGCGGGTCGCCCGATCGAGATCCGGCCGCTGGCCAACGACCTTCCGGGATTCGATCCGATGACCCCGGACGCGAGGCTCGAATTGGGTGGTGAGGTGCGTTCGGTGACCGGGCTCGACGTGCGCACCGACCTGGCCACGGGAACGATCACCGCCACTGGTGACAGGCCCGGCTCGCACACCCTCAAGTACGAGGCCAGGTACGGGCTGGCGCCACTGGGGACCGGCACCATCCGGGTCGATGTCAGGCCATCGACCGGATCCGTGTCGGTGCCGGTGGCGATGCCCGATGACGCCACGCTCTTCGGCCAGTCCTCGACCGTGATCGACGTGCTGGCCAATGATGCCGACCCGGGCGGCGGACTGCTGATGGTGCAGCAGGCCAGCGCCGACCGGACCAACCAGATGGATGTCTCGGTCATCGAGGGACGCTGGCTGCGGATCCGGGCCCGGCAGGGCGTGCTGCAGCCCAGTTCCCAGTTGGTGCGCTATACCGTCAGCAACGGACTGAACTCGGCTCAGGGACAGGTCCAGGTCAACCAGCGCTCGGCTCCCGAGGACGACTCTCCGGTCACCGCGGTGGACTGGGCGACGGTCCGGGCCGGTGCCACCGTGACCAGCCCCGTACTCGAGAACGACTTCAGCCCCTCGGGTGACGATCTGCACCTGGTCTCCGAGCCCGCCCAGTCCGCCGGCGATACCAGGGGAGCGGCGATACCGGCCGGTGCGTTGCCGGTGGAGCGGCCCGCCGACGCCTCGTCCGGTCCCGGTGCCGCCTACGTGGTGGGGCGCACGCTTCGCTACGTGGCTCCGCCCGAGGTCACCCAGCGGGAGACCTATCAGATTCCGTACACGGTGGCCAACACCGCCGGTGAGACCTCTCAGGGCCGGCTGTTCGTGCAGATCGTGCCGACCGGCGATGAGAACCAGCCACCGGCGGCCTCCCTGGTGGAGGGCCGGGTCGTGGCCGGGGCCGACGTGAGACTGCGGCTGCCCGAAGCGGGCAGCGACCCCGACGGTGACTCCCTCAGCATCACCAACCTGGAGTCCCCGCCGAGACTGGGCCGGGTGGTGGCGCTGGGTGCGAACTCCATCGAGTACCAGGCCTACCCGGGATCGGCCGGGACCGACGAGTTCAGTTTCCGGGTGGTCGACGAACTCGGCGCCAGCGTCATCTCCCGGGCCCGCGTAGCGGTCACCGCACCGGTCGTTCCCCAGCCGCCGGTGGCGATTCCGGACAGTTTCGACGTGGCACCCGGTCGCACCCTGCAGGTCAGCCCGATGAGCAATGACCAGACCACGCCCGGCGACCGGGTGGAGCTGTCCCTGGTCACCGAGCAGCCCGGGGTGAGTCTCGAGGAGAAGACGGGCATGGTCCGGATCCAGGTGCCCGAGGTGGAGAGCGATGCCGAGACCGTGGTCGTGTACCGACTCTCCAACGGCACCGCTACCTCGACCTCGACGATCACGGTCCGCACCATGGCAGGAGCGAACCTGCCGCCGGTGGTCCAGGACGCATTCGGCACCGCCGACGACTCCGACCAGGTCTCGGTCGAGGTATTGGACGGCGCCTACGACCCCGATGGTCCGGCCTCGGGGCTGAGGCTCAGCCGGGTCTTCGACCCGACGGCGACCATCGAGGGCAGCCGGGTGATCGCCCAGCGCGGCGTGGCCCCTCGGGTGGTCCCCTTCGAGGTGACCGATGCTGACGGCGCGGTGACCACGGCCTCGCTCTATGTGCCGGCCACCGGATCGGGGTTGCCCCACGCCCGCGCCGATGCCCGGATCGTGCTGCGTCCCGGGGCCAGCCGCACCGTCGATCTGACCAGCCTGGTCGTGGACCCCTCGGGGGGCGAGGTGGCCCTGAGCGCACCCGACAAGGTCTGGGCCTCGCCCGAGGGGGGCCTCAATGCGGCGGCCGTGGGCACCGGGGAGCGGCTGAGGGTGCAGGCCGATCCGGACTACCAGGGCCCCGCGGCGCTGTTGGTCGATGTGACCGGCAAGACCCCGACGGCCACCTCGGGAACGGTCGCACCGCGCCGTACCGTGGTCTCGATCCCGGTTCAGGTGGGCCGTGAACGGCCCACGCTGCAGTGCCCCACCGAGCCGGTCGAGGTGGTCCAGGGCGGATCGGCCCGAGTGGACGTGACGGCGCTGTGCCATACCTTCACGACGTTCCCGGCCCAGGCCGAGGCATTGGAATACCACGGTGAGTGGGACCGATCCGTGGCCGGTCTCGCCCTGATCGAGAACGACGCCAGACAGCTGCAGGTCACCGCCGCGGTGGGTGCGGAACCCGGAGCCGAGGGTGTGCTGGCGGTCCGGTCCGAGGGTAGTGAGCCGGGGCTGATCCGGTTCCGGGTCGTTCGGGCGGCCCCGCCCTCTCTGCTGCCGATCCGGGCCCAGAACATGAAGCAGTCCGCGACCCAGACCATAGACATCGGCCGGTACCTGGTCTCCAGCCTGCCCGGTGCGGTGCCCACGGTCCAGCGGATCCAACGGATCGACGGGTCGGGGATCGAGGCCAGCGCGTCCGGGTCGGTGATCACCCTGCGCTCCTCCGCCCGGGCCACCGGGACCAGTGAGTTCCGGGTCGTGGCCAGCGACATGACCTCAGCCACCGGAACCGCGCGACAGGTCGAAGGCCGGCTACGGGTCAGCATCGGTGCGGTGCCCGGTGCTCCGGGCCGACCGTTGAGCTTCAACGCCACGGTCGGTGAGGCGATCACCCTGACCTGGCCGGCCGCCCGGGACAACGGCAGCCGCATCGACCGCTATGAGCTCCGGGAGATTCATACCGGTCGGAGCCGGACCTGCCGCACCACCTCGTGCACGTTCCAGGGGCTGAAGACCGGTGGCACCGGCTACGTCTTCCGGGCCCGGGCGCACAATGCGAACGGATGGGGGCCCTGGAGCGTGAACTCGCTGACCATGGTCTACGACACCCGCCCCAACCGCGTCACCGACATCAAACTGGTGAGTAGAGGAGACCACACCCTCACCCTGCGGTGGGCCAATCCTCGTGACCTCAGTTCCCGCATCACCCAGTACCGGATCGTGTGGCAGGGCGGCCAGACGACCACCGACGGCGAACCCGAGGTCACGGTGTCCGGCCTGGACAACAATCGCCCCTATAGCTTCTCGATCATCGCGGTGAACAAGATCGGGATGAGCGACCCCCGGGTCTCCTCGGCCTTCTGGCCCCTCGGCACACCCTCGGCACCCAAGAACGTGGCGGTGCAGGATCTGCAGACGGGCGAGGACCGGACCGACAACCGGATCACCTGGTCGGCCACCGCCGCCGAGGGCCGGGGCCCGACCACCTACACCGTGCTGCACAACGACAGCCCGTTGCCCGGGTGCGTCAACATCACCGCGCTGGAGTGCAACCAGCGGGTCGACTACGACGGTGTCCGCCACACCTACTCGGTGCGGGCCCGGAACCGGGCGGGGAATCGTTCCCCGCTGTCGGTCTCCGCGACCATCCTCAGTACCGGTCGACCGGCCTCCTGGGGGGAGTGGCAGCTTCGTCCGACTGGCAAGAACACGGAAGCACAGGCGGCGTTCACCGTGCCGGACTCTCGAGGGCGCCAGTCCAACTACGCGATCCTGGTCGATGACCGCGCGGTGTTCACCGCCTCGGGCACCGGCGCGCGGACCGAGAGGTTCCTGGTGCCCCAGAACGGCACCAACTACTCGGTTCGGCTGAGGGTGTGTAACGAGAGCAGGAATGGCAGCAGTTGTTCGCTGTCCGATCCCAAGACCCTACGCACCTACGGACCGTTGGACGGGCATCTGGCTGGTATCACCGCGGTGGCCGACGGCAAGAACGTCCGATTCCGGATCAGGGGCTCCACCAACGGGTCCGGCGCCCGACTGCGGATCACGGCTCCGGGTTTCGCGCAACGAACCTTCACCCTCCAGCGCAATCCTGCCTTCGATCAGGAGGTCTCCTACCAGATCGGCTACTTCGGCTCGCTGGATATCACCGCCACTCTCGACGACCCGGATATCGATGGCCGGGGCAGCGACTCGGCCACCGGTCGCGGTCAGAGCGGAAACCCGCCCGAGCCGACGCTGCGGGTCGAGACCGGCGCCTACTGCAATGACAACACCGGTACCAAGTGTGTGACCGCGGCGAACCCGGATGACATCTGTGACTCCCCGCAGGGTTGTGCGCACGTCAATCTCGTGGTCACCAGTGAGTGGGACGCACCGATGACGTGCCGGTTCCTGCCGAACCCCGGCATCGGCTGGGCCGGCTGGGACCAGGAGTATTCGGTGGCCCCGGGACAGAACAGACTGATCACGCCGTTGTACGCCAAGCTCGGTCAGGGCTATTCGGTGCAGGCCCGTTGTACCTATGGCGGCAGCAGACCGGGTGCCGGCACGGTGACCTCGGGGAGCACCCCGTGGAAGTGACGACCGTGCCCGGGGTGCGGTGCTCCCCCGGCACCCGGCACCCAGACGTCCGATCCGCTCACATACCCCTTCCGGAGACCCGATGACCATCTCGCAGCAACAGGCCGACTGGTTCAAGCAGACCTTTGACCAGTTGACCGAGAACATGGAGAAGGCGGTACTGGGCAAACGACATATCGTCCGGCTCGCCCTGACCTGTCTGCTCTCCGAGGGTCACATCCTGCTCGAGGACTTCCCGGGGACCGGCAAGACGATGTTGGCCCGAGCGCTGGCCAATACCGTGCAGGGCAGTCACGCCCGGATCCAGTTCACCCCCGATCTGCTGCCCTCCGATGTCACCGGAGTGACCGTCTACGACCAGAAGAAGGGCAGCTTCGAGTTCCATCCGGGACCGGTGTTCCACAGCATCGTGCTGGCCGACGAGATCAACCGTGCCTCACCCAAGACACAGTCCGCGCTGCTCGAGGTGATGGAGGAGAGCCGGGTCACCGTGGACGGAGTGGCGCACTCGGTGGGTCGTCCGTTCCTGGTGATCGCCACCCAGAACCCCATCGAACAGGCGGGGACCTATCGCCTGCCCGAGGCCCAACTGGACCGGTTCTTGATGAAGACGTCGATGGGATACCCCGATCGGGCGGCCACCATCGAGTTGCTCAACAATGCGGGGGTACGGGACCGAGCGGCACTGGTCACCCCGGTGATCACCGCCGAGGCGGTGGCCCAGATGAGCCGACTGGCCGACGAGGTCTACGTGGACCCGACGGTCGTCGGCTATGTGGCCGAACTCGCCGAGGAGTCCCGTCGTCAGCCGCATGTGAAGCTGGGCCTGTCGGCGCGGGGCTGCCTGGCCTTCGTCCGGGTCGCCAAGACCTGGGCGGCGGCCGACGGTCGAGATCACGTGCTTCCCGACGACATCAAGGATCTGGCCGAACCGGTGCTCTGCCACCGGCTGCTGCTCGATGCCGAGGCACAGTTCGCCGGGGTGTCGGTGCAGACCATCATCGGCCGGTTGCTGGACTCGGTGGCGACCCCGACGGATCGGCTGGTCTGAGCCGGTGCGGCAGGTGAGGGCGCTGCTCGACCCGATCAGCCCCCTGGGCTGGCTGGTGCTCGGCGCCGGGGTTGCGGCAGTGCTGTGCGGACTGCTCGGTGGCTGGGTGGAGTTCAGCGTGATCGGGCTGACCTGTCTGCTGCTGTTCGTGCTGGCCTGCCCGTTCCTGATCGGTCGGACCCGGCTCGAGGTGAGCCTGAGCGTGGAGCCGACCCGGGTCCTGGCCGGCGAGTCCGTGGCCAGCGGCGTGCTCACCCGCAATGTGGCGATACGTCCGCTGCTCGGCACCACCATGGTGGTGCCGGTCGGTGGCACCCGGCACCGATACCGGGTGGGTACTCTCGCGGCGGGCGCCGAGCACGAGGAGTCCTTCACGATCCGTACCGAGCGTCGTGGTGTGATCCCGGTCGGACCGGTCTCATCGCGGCGGGGGGACCCGCTCGGTCTGGCCGCCCGTGACCTGGTCTGGACCGATCGGCTGGAGATTCTGGTCCGGCCCGAGATGCTGCCACTGGACTCCCTGGGCGCCGGCCTGCTCCGAGACCTGGAGGGGGTCTCGACCGATGCGGTCTCCCAGTCCGATCTGGCCTTCCACGCGTTACGCGAGTATGTCCCCGGCGATGACCTTCGACACGTGCACTGGCGCTCGTCGGCGAAGGCGATCGGGGCCGGGGGAGAGGCGAATCTGCTGGTCCGCCAGTATCTGGACACCCGGCGGAGCCACGCCGTGCTCAGTGTGGACGACCGCAGCGACTCATGGACCTCGAGCACCGAATACGAGGTGGCCATGTCGGTGGCCGCCTCGGTGACGGTGCGGGCCCTACTCGACGAATTCGACGTCACCTTCGTCAGCGGTACCCGCCACAATGTCGGTGCCGACCCGAACCTGGCCTTGGATGCGATCTGCCGTGCCACCCCGGGACGGGAGGGCCTGCTGGGCACCACCCGGCGCGCCGTCCGGGTGGCACCGAGTGGCAGTCTCGCCCTCCTGATCACCGGGAGCCGGGCCGAGTTCACCGACGTACTGCGCGCCTCGGGCCTGCACCAGCCGGAGGTCCGTCGGCTGGCTGTCATCGTGGACCCGAACGTGGACAGCCACGTCACCGAGACGGCCGGGTTGCGGGTACTCAACCTGGCTCGGCTCGCCGACCTCCCCGGATTGTTGCAGGCGAGCGCGCGATGAGAGGCGCACCGGATCGGACCGGGGCTCGGCGAGCCGGCCGGTCCTCAGCACGCGACACCGTCGTGTCCGGACAGACGACCCAGAATCGGACGACGACCAGCCGAAGCCTGCCGCTGCGGATCTTCGAGACCCGCTCAGACCTGCTCGATGCGATGGCCCTGGTGGTGCTGGGGGGCATCGCTCTGGCGGGATTGGCGGACACCTTCACCGGCGGTCAGTACCTGCTGGTCGGGGCCATCGGCCTGGTCCTGGGGACCCTGGTCACCCGGGTCACGGTGGCACTGCGCTGGCCGTTCGCGGCGGCCGTATTGGCTGCGGTGGCTCTCTTCTACCTCCTCGGCGGGGCACTGACCCTGCGCTCGATGGGCAATGCCGCATTGCTCCCCTCACGTAGCACCGTGCAGGCACTCAGCGAACAGGCCGTCTACGGCTGGCGGGACCTGCTCACCACGCTGCCTCCGGTGGACGGGACCGGGGTGCTGCTGGTGCTGCCCTGGCTGCTGGGACTGCTGATCGGCGTGCTCGGCACCGGACTGGCCGCGGCCCCCGGACGCTGGCCCCTCCTCCGTGCCGCTCTGCCTCTGCTGGTCCCCCTGGCGGCACTGTTGTTGGTGCTGCTGCTCGGCGTCGCTCACCCGGTCTCCGTGCTGTTGCAGGGTGCCTGCTTCGCCGGGGTGGCCGTGCTCTGGCTCACCGTGCGGATGGCGGCGGTCGAACCGGGGGTCAAGGGAGGCGGTCCCGGGCTGATCCGCGGCCTCTCGTCGCTCGCGCTGCTGGTGCTGGCAGCGAGCATCGCGGTTCCTGTGGCGAAGACGGTCCAGCACGATCACCGGCTGGTACTGCGCGAGCATGTCGAGCCGCCTTTCGACATCGGTGAGTATCCCTCGCCACTGGCTTCCTTCCGTCGCTATGTCGACCCGCGAGGGCACCAGATCCCCGGCAACGAGTACGACACCGCCTTGCTCGAGGTCGACGGGTTGCCTGCGGGCTCAAGAGTCCGGTTCGCGGCGATGGACGCCTACAACGGATTGGTCTGGGGAGCGGCCGATCGGTCCCGGGCATCCGGCGACAGGTCCGTGCCCGACACCTTCCAGCGGGTCTCGGGCACCATCGAGAACAGCTCCCCGGGGGTCGAGGTCGACGTCACCATCACCCTCGATGCGGGTTACGGCGGGGTCTGGCTGCCGGTGCCCGGTGAACTGCGGGGGCTCACCTTCGAATCGGGTGATCCCCGGGCCAAGCGGGAGTCGTTCCGGTACAACGTGGCCACCGCGACCGCGGTCGTCCCCTCAGGACTTCACCCCGGTGACCGGTACCGAGCCCGGGCGGTGATCACCGACCAGGAGTCGGTGACCCGCGATACCCCGGCCGCCACCTACAGCGTGGATCTGCCCGAGGGGTTGGCCTTCCTGAACCCACCGGCCGCCGAGTGGGTGAAGAATGCCAAGACGCCGATGGGGCAGGTGTTCGAGATCGCCGAGCACCTGCGCACCCAAGGGCGGTACTCCGACGGAGTGGCCCGGTCCGAGCGCCGGTATGTCGCCGGGCACAGCCTGAACCGGCTCGGCCCGAATATGGTCGGCCAGCCGGTGATGGTCGGCAACGACGAGCAGTACGCGGCGCTGATGGCCCTGCTCGCGATCAAGGTGGGGGTGCCGGCCCGGGTGGTGCTGGGGGCCACCGTGCCCGGCGACGGGATGGTGAAGGGGGCCGACGTGGAGGCCTGGGTCGAACTGCAGCGGGCCGACGGGACCTGGGGACGACTGCCTACCGAGACCTTCTTGGCGACCGAGAAGCCCGATCAGCTCGAGCAGTTGGATGAACAGGAGAGGTCCGGGTCGGTGGTGCCGCCCCCGGCGCCGATCCCGCCACCTTCGGTGAACGGCGACCAGGCCGACACGGATCTGCAGCGCAAGCAGGTCGAGCGCGACGATGTGGGCAATGCCGGATGGGGGCTGCCGACCTGGGTGAAGGCCGTTCTGATCGGAGTGGGCATTCCGCTGGGACTGCTACTTGCGGTGGCGGCGGCCATCGTCGGGTTCAAGGCGCTGCGCCGACGCCGGCGTCGCCGAGCCCCGCATACCTCCACCCGAGTGGTGGGAGCCTGGCACGAGTTCATCGACCGGGCTCGTGATCTGGGCCGGCCGGTGCCGGTCGGTGCCACGGTCACCCGTCGCGAGCAGGCCGGCGCGCTCGGCACGGTCGAGGCCGGTGCTCTGGCCCGACAGGCTGATACTCATGTCTTCGGCCCATATCCGCCCGAGGGCGATGAGGCGGCGAACTATTGGCTCTCGACCGAAGTCGCACGGCGTGGGCTGTCGGTCGGCCTCGGACGGTGGCAGCGGATGCGGGGGAGCGTCAGCCTGCGCAGCCTGCGGCGCCCCCGACGGCTACGCTGAGTGCTGTCGAAGACCCGGTATCGACGAGTCGTCTCGTTGATTTCGTTTCATTGTGCTAGGCCGATACGATGGCGTGTCGGCCCAACGTGGGCTGTCCATGGCGTCCTCGCGGCTGCTCGAACTCCAGGTCCACCGATCTCGATCGGTACCGATCCGGTGATGTCGGGAAGAGGTCGTCATGCCAGCTCGACGAGGTCCACCTCCCCCCGGGGAGGAGGTTCCCGGACCGGCCCGGACGACACCCGTCGTCCGGTGATCATTGGCAGACGAACAGATTGCGGAGGACATGCCGAAGAAGGAAGGCGTGATCGAGCTCGAGGGCACCGTTGTGGAGGCCCTGCCCAACGCCATGTTCCGGGTCGAGTTGACCAACGGACACAAGGTGCTCGCCCATATCAGCGGCAAGATGCGTCAGCACTACATCCGGATCCTCCCCGAGGACCGTGTGGTGGTGGAGCTCTCCCCGTACGACCTCACCCGAGGTCGGATCGTCTACCGGTACAAGTGACAGCCGAGTAGCAAGGAACAGAACCGTGAAGGTCAACCCGAGCGTCAAGCCGATCTGCGACAAGTGCAAGGTCATTCGTCGCCACGGCCGCGTGATGGTCATCTGCGAGAACCCGCGTCACAAGCAGCGCCAGGGCTGAGCCCGAGGCTGCGGCGCGATCCCGTTGCCGGGCTCGCGACAACCGAATACGAATCCAACGTGATCGCTGGGTCGCCCTCGGGCGACCTACCCGGGTCCCACTCCTCGAGCGGGATCCGTACCCCCGGAGCGGATGGCCGGGGCCCGACGCCGCAAGACGTCGGGACGCGACACGCACACACCACCGTGAACTGAAGGGATACCGCCAGAACATGGCACGCCTTGCTGGTGTTGACCTCCCCCGCGACAAGCGGATCGAGGTAGCACTTACCTACATCTACGGCATCGGCCGTACCCGCGCCCAGCAGTTGCTCGCCGCTACCGGGGTCGACCCGAACGCGCGCGTTCACACGCTCGGTGACGAGGAGCTGGTCAAGCTTCGCGACGAGATCGACGCGAACTTCAAGATCGAAGGTGACCTCCGCCGTGAGGTCCAGGCGGACATCCGCCGCAAGATCGAGATCGGC
>CAYNFY010000087.1:0-17845 GCA_964396585.1 uncultured Nocardioides sp. | reverse complement strand
CCTCGTTCTCAGAGTGGCCTTCGGCGAGGAGGCTCGTGTAGGCGTCCTCCATCATGCCGTGCAGCTCGGTCTTCGCCTCAAGCATCCGCTGCGTCTGCGGGTAGGCGCTGAACATGGCGTCCAGGTAGGCGGTAATGACCTTCATGAGATGCCTCTCTCGGTTGCTTCGTTGACGAATCGGTCGACGACGGTCTTCGTGCGCAGCCATTCCTCGACCTTCATCTCGAAGTGGGCGAGACCCTCTTCTGTGATGCGGTAATAGACGCGCGGCTTGCCCGCCGGCGAGACATCGGCGTACGAGTCGACGAACCCACCGGCCTCCAGTCGTTTCACCGCCGAGTAGAGGGTGGTCTGCTTGATGACGTACTCGCCGTGGCTGATCGCAGTGATGCGCTGGGCCAGCTCGTACGCATAGGAGGCTCCCCTGCGCAGAAGCGAGAGCACCATGAGGTCGACGTAGCCGCGGATCGCGTCAGCGCTGATCGACAAGACATCCCTCCCACCTCGGCCGGCTGATGAATGAAGCAAAATATGCCACGTCTGTCATAGTACGACAAGCATGACAAAGCACTTCAGCACCCCGACGCTCCCGCACCCGGTGTGGGCCTCGCTCCGTCCGCGGCGTCGTCCTGTCCCACCTGCACTGGGATCAGTGCGGGGCCCTCCCCTGGTTCTGCGCGTCACACCTCAGCGCATTGAGCGGCGATACCCCGCCCGCTGAGCATCACCCTCGGTGGCGAAGCATCGCTCGGGAGTCGTTCGGCTGTAGTAGGCGCCTCCGGGTACGTGATAGATCCCCGATTGGTTCCCCTTGATCGGGTAGCCCGCAGGACAGTTCCACCGAGAGGCCGGAGACACGCCGCCGCGCACGTGGCCCGCGCCAGCCGATTGACTGCCGCCACTGCCGCTATTGCCCGGACGGGCCCGGACGATCCGCTTCTTCTCTGGCTTACCCTTCGTCGGGACCGAAACCCTGGTATTCGCGGCGCCACATGACTCCAACCGCACCTCGATCGCGCTCTTCTCCCGCGCATCGACCTTGAGATTCCACCGATACTTCACCGCGACCCACCTGGCCACGTATTTGCATGTGCCACGCGACGGAAGCCAACGGGCCGGGTCCCGGTCACCCTTGGCCCGGTTGACTCGGGATCCCACAGCCAGCAACGAGTGCTTGTAACCAACATCGTTGGCGAAACCACGTCGTCTATCCGCGCTCCAATTCGATGCCCCAGATCGCCAGGCTTCGGCCATCGCCACGCGATGACTGACATCGAGGCGAGACGGAACCGTTGAGGACTTCCCGGTGTACTCGTCGTACCAGCGACCGCCGATCACCGAACAGCCACGACCATGCCGGACTCTGGTCTTGGACTCCTGGGCAAGCACCGTCTCGCGGGTGTCGCACTGTCCGCGACGAATCGTCCAGTGATCAAATTTTTTACGGTCATAGCTGTATCGCGCACGCTCAGGCGCTACCTCAAGCTTGGCAAGCAGAGTCTTAGCCGACACCGTTCGGGCAGCAGCCTCAGCTGGTGGCGAGTGGCTGATGGCGAGGAAGGCGACTGCCAGTGACGCCAGCAAGGAAAGGGTTAAGGTACTGCGAAGCATGATCAGGAGCCTAGGCGGCGAACAGCGATCTGGAAGCAGGTTCGTTGAAACTCGTAGGTATGGCTTGAGTCGTGCTGAGTCTGATAGAGACCCGGAGCTATTGGATTCCGCCAGATCTGATCGGTCCGTTTCCTGGTCCACGGCGATGAACACTCCTTGACGACCACCCGGAACACGTCGTTACTACACGACATCGCGCCAACGTATGACTGTAGTGTCATACACGACATTATGTTTCGAATGGCCAGGTCTTCACGCCCGATCGGTCCATACGCTCCACGTGGTCGGGCCCGATGCTCACAAGGTGGTCCGGCATGATCCAGAGTTCTTCAAATGAAGATAATTCGGTCGTCACCGTGACGCTGAACCGACCGGAGGTCGGCAACGCCCTATCCACGCCCATGCTGAGCGAACTGCTCATTCATCTCGAGGCCGCAAAGAACGTTGAGGCCACGCGAGTGATCGTGCTGGCGGCCTCAGGGACGAGTTTCTGTGCCGGCGCGGACCTGCGGAATCCTCCGGATCAGCACTTTCCCGACATGTTCGAACGGGTACTCGACTCGATCGCATCTGCGCCCCAACCCGTCGTGGCCCGAGTCTCGGGGCACGTGCGAGCGGGTGGGATCGGCCTCGTCGCGGCCTGTGACCTCGCCGTCTGTTCAACTTCGGCGACGTTCGCGTTCACGGAAGTCCGTGTCGGCGTCGTACCAGCATTCGTAGCGGTGTCGGCCACGAGGTTGATGCCCGCGCGCATCTTGCGAGAGCTGGTCCTCACCGGTCGCCAATTCACGCCCGAGGAGGCGCTGAGCGCCGGACTCCTCAACTCGGTGGTCGACGTCGAGCACCTCGACGGCGCCATCGACACGCTCGTCACCGAACTCCGAGCTGCGGATCCACAGGCAGCCGGCCGTGCCAAGCGTCTGCTCCGGGAGTTGCCGGATCTCACGGCGGCTGCCGGGTACCGCAAAGTCTCCGACATGGCGGCCGAGCAATTCAGTTCTCCGGCCCCCATTCCTGGTGCGCATCCGCACTCACCAGGATGTCCCCGAGCAGCGAGACAGTTCCGGTGTAGATCCCGTCCGTGGGCTGTTGACTCAAGGAGCCGTCCTCGTTGATGAGCAGGATGCGGCCTTTAAGGCCACCGTCATCGAGCTCGTAGAGGGACGAGACGTTGAGTGCAGCCCGCGCAGTGCCGTAGCCGTGTGCTTTAGGTGCTGGCGGTCCGTTGTCACACGCTGAGGTGAGCAGGCCTACGGCTGCCGCGCAAGCGACCGCGGCCCCGATGTAGAGAATCACAGTTTCTTGTACGCCTTCATCTCACGCGTTGTTTCGTGGCACACCTGACCAACGAGGTCACCGATGCGTCACAACTCACTACATGCGCTCACCAGAGCAAGGGACACGTTGCAGCAACGGGAACCCTTGCACGAGACCACGGGCCGGATCCCCGTCAAAGCGACTCACCGAACGAACAGGAGCGCTGAACTTGTTACACGAGTGACAAAATTATGAGCCCGGAGAGCGCCAGAAGCCGTCTCCAGTCACGTCTCTACCCGGATCGTGCAGACTCGATGGTGTTGACTCACCGACACCAACACCGTGCGGTCGCTTGCGGCCAGCAGCAACCGCCGCGCAGCCTTACATATCAGCGCCCACCACCTGATCACCGCAACCATCGTGCTCATCACACTCACCAAACCCGCAGACCGAGCAAGCCTGGCAGCGACTACCAGGCCCCGGTCTTAGGGGAATCGTCTAGTAGCCGCCTATGACCGTGAGACAGAGCCGCGTCACGAGTTCTCGCTCCAGGGGTTCACGCAGGCGACACCGAGGGGTTCGAAATGTCGAGTGTTTCGAGTGACGACAGCCATCTCAGCCACTTGAGCGACCGCGCCGATGAGTGCGTCGTCCAGTGGTGCGTGTTCGGGAACGCGGTAGGTGGCCAGGATCCGTGCGGCAGCCAGATCGAACGGCAGGACCCGGCCTGCGAAGGCCGGGAGCACCCGCTCCTCGAACCATCGACGCAGGATCTCGCCTTGCGCGGAGTCGCTCCATTCCTTCGCGATGACGCCGCGTTCGATCTCACTAATGGTCATGGCTGTGACGAACTGGTCCGCGACAGGCACCGATACCGCCCACGTCTCAACCATGGGGTTGCGCCCCCGTACGCGCAGGGCCGACACGACGTTCGTGTCCAAGACGTATCTCATCGCGACTCCTGTCCATCTGCTCCGGAACGAGTCACAGTTCGGGAGCACGTGCGGTCAGGCCAAGCCGTTCGGGCTCGAAGTCGATCTCGGCACCCTCGTCCGTGGCCAGCAGGTCCACGAGCGTCAGGGGTTCACGTTCCAGTGCGCCAGCCAGGATGTCGCGGGCTTCGGCCTCGACCGAGCGGCGGTGCTGCTCAGCTCGTGCTTTCAGTGCGGCTTTGGTCCCTGCGGGAAGATTGCGGATCAGGATCTGCTCCACGATGATCACCTCCGATATCGATACAACGATATCACTTCATCCGATGACGGCCGGAGCACTTCAGAGACCGAGGTCGCGACTGGTGGTCGTCATCATGGCCTCGGCGGGACGGATGTAGTGGTTCAGCAAGGTCCCGAGGTCGCGGTGGCGGGTCTGTGCGGCGATCCGGTCGATCGGGACGCCGGTGACTGCCGCGGTGGTGGCATGGCCGGCGCGCAGCGAGTGACCCGAGACGGGGACTCCGTCGAATCCGGCCTCGTTGGCACGCTGCTGCACCGTACGACTGATCGCCCGCGGCCCCATACGTTCGGCAGTGGGGTGGTTGCGCCAATGAACGCGCGTGAAGAGCGCCCCAGGACCGCCGGGTCGAACCTTGAGCCAGGCGTCGAGGGCCCGGATCGGGTCAGTAAGCGAGTTGTCTCCCCGGACGACTCCGACGAGTTGACCGCGGGCGTCTTGGTCGGTCTTGGAGCGGCGGATGCTGATCAGGATCCCGGTTGGCTTGCGGAGGAGGTCCTCGACGTTGAGTGCTGAGATCTCACCGGGTCGCATCGCCGAGGCGTACCCGACGAGGAAGATGGCGCGGTCCCGGATGCCTGTCGCGGTATCGGTGTCGATGGACGCAACGATCTGGGCGAGCTCGGCCACGGTGAGCGGATGGGCCTGACGAATGGGTGCAACGCCCAGCAGGCGACGCAAGCCCCAACGTACGCGCCGTACAACAGCGTCGGCCGTCGGATCCGACACCCCTTCCTGGAGGTGGCGGTGGGCAATGCCGGAGCAGTAGCCGTCCAAAGTGCCGAAGGTGAGTCCGGCTGCGGCACGTTCAGTGAGGAACGCCGCCAACGCATCGGGCGGTGCGGGCAGCGAGTTGAATCGCCCCGGTGTGTCCGGAGAGCTGATTCGTTGGAAGGATCTCTCTCATGGCACGTCCCTCGAAGTACACCCCGGAGTTGCGTGAGCGCGCGGTGCGGATGGTGGTGGAGTCCCGGGCGGACTATCCCCACGAGACCGCGGCGATCAAGTCGGTCGCGGGCAAGCTGGGTATCACCACCCACGAGTCGCTGCGTAAGTGGGTGCGTCAGGCCGAGATCGATGGCGGGGTCAAGCCCGGCAAGACCAGCCAGGACATCGCCGAGATCAAGAAGCTGAAGAAGGAGAACGCCGAGCTGCGGCGGGCCAACGAGATATTGAAGGCGGCCTCGGCTTTCTTCGCGGCGGAGCTCGACCGCCCCAACAGGTCCTGATCGACTTCATCGCCGAGGGAGGGCGGTCTCCACCAGAACCTCTTCGACGCTGACGGCAACCTGCGCGGCAGCGCCCGGTTCGTGCCCGACGACGACACCGACCCCGAGCCGGTAGCCATCACCGAGACCGTCTACATCCCCGTCGACGAGCGCCGCCGCACCCAGCAAGACGAAGCGCTCGCGGAGTTCGTCGCCGATGTGGTCAGCCACCTCGCCCGCCGCGGGTACGCCGCTGCCGCGCCAATCGTGGCGCAGTGGATTCGAGAGACCGCGGTGCCGTCGTTGGCCGCCCAGGGCGCCAGGCTGCGGGAACGCCGTGCACGCCGCAAAGCCCGGCGCACGGGCGCCGCTGTCGAGAGCATTGTCGTCGATCCGAGCGACGACCTGACCGACGACCTCGTTGAGGAGCTTGACGGGGAGGCGACGGGTGCGTCCCCGGAGTTAGTCGAGACGGAGGAAGACCAGCGCCTTGACATGTCCCAAGCCGAGGCCCAGGCCCGCTACCTGGCCGCGCTGGCCGCGCTGGCCGCCCGGGCGTTCAGCGCGGAGCAGATGCGGCTGGTGGCCGACGCCAAGATCGTCGACGGCAACGGCGTGGCCGAACTGGAACGCTCCCTGGCCGCGCTGCCGGCCGATCAGCTCAAGGCCCTGATCCAGGCAATGGCGACCAACCCCAGCCTGCTTCAAGAACACAACCTGGCCGAGCTGGCCAGCATCCTAGGCCGCCGCACCCTCGGCGGCTGAAGACCCCGTCATCAGGAACGTCAACGCACTCGGGGCCGCGTCAATCCACCGCGTACGACGTCGACGTCTTCGACGATCCGACGCAGGCCCACGAGAAGCTTGCGGGCGATGTGTTCGTCGGTGACGAGTCGAACGCTCACGTGTCCAGCCGGGCGAGGAGCTTGGCGCGTAGTCCCTCGGGCAGCGGATACGTCTCCTCCATCCGTGCCTGGATCTCGGCACCTTCCCGCAACTGTTCGGTGAGGTAGGTCTCGACCTCCGCACGGTGGCGCAGGTAGTAGGAGAAGATCGCGTACACGTCAGCCAACGGCACGGTCTCGTAGTCGTCGTGAATGGCTTCGGGTGACTCTCCGCGTTTGAAGGCGGCCACGAGAATGTCGAGAGAGATACGTGTTCCGGGCACCATGAGGCGGCCTGCTTGGTCTCGGACCAGCGGTACCGGCTCGGGGTCGATTGCCTGTGCGGTCATCGTGATGCGCCTCCTGTATCCCCGACGATACCGGTACTTCGTGCCCGCGACAGTTCTGGCTGCCGGCCGCAGCCGCGGTGGCGTCACAGGCCGAGGTCCTTGCTGGAGGTCGCTTCGAGGGCTTCCATAGGTCGGATGTAGCGATTGACGAGGACGGAGATGTCCTTGTGCCGGGTCTGTGCGGCGATCCGGTGCAGCGGCACTCCGGCAAGCGCTGCCGCGGTGGCGTGGCCCGCGCGCAGCGAATGGGCAGTGACACGGGTTCCGTCCAGGCCGGCGGCTTCAGCTCGGGCGCGGAGCATCCGGTCGGGCACGTGTCCTGAGAGTCGTTCGGAGCTGATGCTGTTCCCCCAGATCCGGGTGAACAGCGCGCCGGGAGCATCTCCGCGGAGGGTCCGCCAGGCGTTGATGGCCGCGACCGGGTCGGTGAGTGCGTGCCGGCCGTGGGCGACGGCGACCTGCTGGCCATGTCCTTCCTGGTCCATCTTTGAGTGCCGGATGTGGTGCAGGAGTCCGGCAGGCTTGTGTTCGATGTCGGCCAGGTCGAGCGCGACCAGCTCAGCCCGCCGCATGGCGGAGGCGTAGCCGAGCAGGATGATCGCGGCGTCGCGGATGCCGTGCGGGGTGGTGCGGTCGATGCCGCCGACGATCTGGCGGATGTCCTCGACCGATAGCGGGCGGGCGAGACGGCGGGGTGCTGCGCCGTAGGTCCGCCGCAGGCCGCGCCGGACCTGGCGAACGGCCTCGGAGGCGATCGGGTCGACGACTTCGAGGGTGCGGTGGACGTGTCGGATGACGGTGCAGGCCATGTCGAGGGTGCCGGTGGCGCGGCCCGCTTCGGCGCGTTCGGTCAGGTAGGCGCAGACGGCGAGCGGGTCGCCGGGCAGGGCGGCGGTGCCGCGCGCGTCGCACCAGCGTTGCCAGTGGCCCCACGCCAGGGCGTAAACGCGGCGGGTGGATTCGGTGCGGGCCGCGGCGATGGCAGCCCGGATGCGGGTGGCGTCGGTGTCGGTGAGCCCGGCGGGCAACTGGGTGAGTTCAGCGGCTGGCAGGACGGTGGAGGTCGAGGTGGCCGGCAGAGCGGCGGTCATGAAGTGGGTCATGGCCCCGTCGTACCGGCGACGCCACCAGCGACTGCGCCGACGGTGGCTGCGCCTCCAGCGCTCCCCCGCGGCGGGCGACGTCACATAAGGCTGACTTTGTGATGACCGAGTCAAGTTCAAATACTTTCAGGCTCGGTTCCCCAGAGGGAACCGAGCCTGAACTTTGTAGTCCTCGCCTCTGTAAACCACATCACCCCAAGCACGCTCACGCACCCTTCCACCCGCACCGACCGACCACCACGACCCAACCCCCAGCGACGCCGCATCACCAACGACCTGCGCCAGCAGGTCATCACCCGCTACACCCAAGGCAACATCAGCGCCTGGAAGGTAGGAGACGAACTCGGCCTCGCCAAGTCCACGGTCCTGCGCATCCTCAAGCAAGCCAACGTCACAGTCCGCCCGCAGGGCAGACGGATTACTTAGCACTGCTCTTAACATTAGATAGCAGAAAACAACACCAACTACCTAGGCTGAAAACCCACGGCCCGTGCACCCCCAGTCGACCGCCACGTTTGCCTAACCGAACTGAGCAAGATTATCCCCATAGCTCCTTCCGAATTAGGCCTGGTCTTTCAGCCTCTGAGTAAGGTAAGTCATAAGTTTGTCCAACCTGTCCACTGTGGCAGACTCAAGTTCAATCTTGTCCTTCCGTGCATAGAGTTCTATGACCGCACGACTTAGGGCTTTCTTGGCTTCGGGCCTACCCTCCTCGTCCGGATAAACAGCGTCAATCAGGGTTTCTCTGTCTACGGCACTCAGCAGCAGTTCGGCCTCGATAGCGGTCGCGTCACCGCATGCATCAGGCAGCAGCACGCACCTGCCACGGAGCGCAGGTTCAAATAATTTCTTATACCGGTCCAATTGCGCCTTCCCAGCTTTGTCGCCATCAAGTAAAACTATAAACGACTTGCCCCAACCCAGGTACAATCGGATTGCCGTATCAAGCGTTCCAGCACCGGTGCCCGGAATCATCGATGGGCATTCACCACCAATCCCAAGCACTTCGTTTGCATAGCGCAAAAGATAGAAGTCTGACTTACCTTCAACCAAAACGGCGTCTGGAATCGGCTCAAGATTAGATGGTCTATAGTCAAGCAAGTCCAAAACTGGCTGAAAATAAGAGGTCTGCGCGGGGTTATCGTTCACGAACTTACGATATGGAGTGGCGGAGATCGAGGTATTAGCGGTGACCTTGGCGCTCAGAATATCATCAAGTCCGAGCGACCCAAGCGCTTCATTCTTAATGACGTATGCAGAGTCAAGCCAACGCAAATTTATGAGGTGATGACTGTGCGTTGTATACACTAGGTAGCAGCGTTCCGTTAGGTCGCCGAAACTCTTCAGGAGTTCGGCCTGTGCACTCGAATGAAGATTGGAAGCTGGTTCATCCAGTAAGAAGAGTGGACGTTGACCTATTTTTCCAGCGCTCTGGCCACTGAATGAAGTCATAAGTAAGAACATGAAGAACCACCGAAATCCGAGGCTGCGTTCAGACAGGTCATAGTACCCGTCTGGCCCCTTGATCTGAAGCTCAAGGAAGGATGTCCCTGATTCGCTGTCAGCGTTGATCTGGACCTCCTGTGCCGCAGGATCGCGACCGAAGATTCTGTTCCATCCTTCGAAGATCGTCTGGGTGATCAAGCGACCCATGCCTAATAAAACCGCGTCGAGACTCCGCTTATCTGCCTTCTCGTCAGAATCCAGGCGATCGACAACGTGAGTGCTCAAATTTGCATCATTACCCTGCATTGTGAGCACCTGCTCGAAGATGGCGCGATAGAAAGCATTGCGATCACGGTCCTCATCATCGAGCCCTTCGAGACCAGAAAGCAAAAACCGTTCAGGAAGCTCGAATAGGAAGTTTGGAAAGTACCAAATCCGAGGGAGCTCTCCCCTGAAATAATCGACCGCTCCATGCCATTCAGGGGTCCTACCACCATATCTTCGCATTTTCCGTTGCTGACCCTTAGTGCCATTTATAACAAATCCCCATGTTCGGCTCGTTCCGACGCTACGAGAATTTTCAAACTTATACTTTTCGCGGATCTCAATTTCGTCTGGAATGGCCGATATGCGCAAGCCGAACTCTTTAAGCATGTGTGACCGAAGGGATATTTTGTCGGTCTTTTCTAGAGCGACAGTCGCACTGATCTCAATCTCGTCATTGAAATTTGCGCGCTTGGAGATCGGGATCCACTGTTCCGGGTCTCGGAGTGACTTCAGGCCGGGATTAATAACTTGAAGATCTTCCGAACCGTAAGAAAAGCAGCAAATCGCTTCGAGGATGGTCGTCTTTCCACTTTCGTTCAGCCCGACCAGAGTTGTGACATCTCCAGTTAATCTGATCGTAAGGTTCTCGATACCCTTGAAGTTTTTTAAACTGAACTTCGTGTAGTGCACTAGGGCCCTCCGCAGCGTCTCCGAGCGAGTCAATGAGCGTACTTCCTGAACGACCCTACTACCTTGAAGCCTCATATGTATTGAGTTCGCCCCGATTACTTAGCTCCTCTCTGCTTCAACAGTGGCACCAAACTTCGCAGCTCCCCTGGATGACGAGGTGTCGCTAGTCACGAGGCACTGAACCAAGTCCTCACCGGCAGCAAGGACTGCTTGCTTCGAACTTGACGTCAACGATCCACCAGCCCTCGGCAGTGTCGTTGACAGCGCCAGGCGGCATAGAGGACTAGACAGATCTTGGCTGTTGACGACGAAATTATCCGTTCGCCACCGCTGCACATCCAAGGTCAATTAATCTGCAGACCTCCTTCCTCGATACATCAAGGAGCTAAATGAACAACGCAGTTATTCGTGCGCATCGAAAGACGTCGACGGCATTGACGGCGCTCGCGCTTCTGGGAGGGTCTAGCCTGCTAGCCTTGTCTCCAGCGATGGCCGACAGTCCATCCGACTTGACTTCCGACTGCTCGCTTCCTTCAGGTGTACTCGATGTAGAAGACCTACCTGATGGCTCGTCGACTACAGAGTGCGATGCCACCGGTCGCGTCGTCGCGAACGAGGCCGGCCTCGCCGTCGAAGTACCCGAACCCGGAAACTTCGCCTACGTCGAAGCAGTACACCCTGACGGGATCACGGAAGCCTTCGGAGTGACCATCGCCTCGGACGGAGAGCTTCAGTACACCGACGAAACACATGCCGACTCGCCTGGTGTACCTGATGCTGCCGACTTGGCTGAAGCCGCTCTGGACGATGATGCGCTCGCTCGCGTTGCGGCGCCTGCAGAGTGCAGCCAAAGCCAATACAACCTGCTCGGTTTCAAATGGTACAACCAGACGTACAGCTACCGGATGGGTGACGGTCCACGGCCAGCGGGTCTTACCTCGGCAGAATTCAAAGACGCCATCATCGACTCTGCCAACAACATCACGAAGGCCCACAACGACTGCGGACGCGCAGACAACGTGTCCGCGACGCAGTCATACGCTGGCACCACAACTCATGAGTCCTTTGTGACAAATGCCAATGGGAAGCTCGTGTGTCGCGACGCTGACGGCATTAGCGTCGTCGACGCAGGAGACCTTCAGGGTGGCGCTTGGGCAGGCGCAGCGCTAGGCATTGCGTGTGTGAGGGGAGTTGCGCACTCGGGCCCAGACAGCATTACCGAGGTAGACATTCGACTCAACACGTCCGACTATAATTGGACAACTACACCGCGTACCGCTTCATGTAAAACCGGCGCAAACTACAAGACATGGCGCTTCGACGTTAAGTCAGTGCTCACACATGAGTTCGGTCATGGATTTGGGCTGGATCACGTCAGCGAGAGCACCTACCCCAAGATGACCATGAGCACCGCCACGAGCCCTTGCACACGAAGTGCGCGTACCCTAGGCAAGGGCGACATGCTTGGCCTCGAAGCGCTCTACTGATAGGTAGGTACACATGAGAAAGCAGATCTCCTCCTGGGTGGTTGGCGCAGCTCTGATGACCGCTCTGTTGGTCATCCCGACCCCAGCGCAAGCAGAAGCGGAGCATCGACACCCCTCGTGCGTGAAGAAGTCTGAGTTCAGCAGCTTGGATCAAGGAACTACCCGCAGTTCAGCTCACCAGGCACTTGGCACCAATGGGCGCGCAGCTTGGACAAAGAAGCGCGTGGTGATCGCCAGCGTCCCGCCTGGGAGCACGCTCAGCCCGACGAAGGTCGTTCGGGTCAAACAAGCGCGCAACTACAGATCGTGCGATCCGTCGAAGTCGTATCAAATCGTCTTCGTGCGACGGGTTGTCGATGGAGACGCCACCCCATTCCGCCTTCGCGGGAAGGTTCTTTCTATCGCGTAGCTAGTGCGGTCTCGTCCAGTCTGAAAACACTCGCTCCTCGTGCAGTCACCAACTTGCACGAGGAGCGAGTTTTGCCATGTAGGCAGTCGTTCATCTACTAGGACTCAATACACTATCGAGGACTGATCTTCTTCGGCGCTACCGCCCTGAAGCCACTCCACTTTGAGGTGTCGGCGGCAGCAGGTCCGACACCTCGACGCCCAGCACCTCCGCCAGCGCAACAAGCGTCCGCAGTCGCGGATTGGCGGGCGTTCCTGGGTTGGACTCGCCCTTCTCCAGCTTGCGGTAGGTGAAGGTCGAGATGTCCGCTGCTGACGCGAGCCGTTCCTGCGAGAACCCATGCTCCATCCGGAGGCGGTGCAGTCGGTGCCCCAGGTCACGGACGTACGTCTCCCACGGGTCTGGGTGACGTTGAGTGGGCATTCGTCAACCATGAGGGCACCCTTCCTTGAACATGCGCATGTATACATGCCATTCTGTTGTTCCGGCCGTCCTTGGAGACCCCTAAGACGGCGACCGCGCAGAGAAGGGAATCAAGATGAGTGGAGGCGGTGGGCTTATGCCCCTCGGGACGCGGAGCGGCTTGTGGGTTCGGATGACGAGTCGGCTGAAGGACCTGTTTGCTCGCTGACGAGTGACCACACGAAGGTGAACCCCGCACGCGGGAGCAGCCATCCACGCAGGTCGATGCTCACTGATCGAGCGTCGACCTGCGGTGGCATCTCAAGGATCTTTGGTCTGTGGTTGCTGGTCACGAGGTCCATCACGGTTAGTCGGCTGATGTCGGTGTCGGTGTAGTCCATTCGGAGGGACAGGTCCCGTGTGGGCTGGGGTAGTTCGATGAACAAGAAGTGTCCGGTCTGTGTGACGCGGGTTCGGTAGAGGTGTCGGATGTGGACAGGCTTGCCAGGTTGGGCTGTGGCATCGCTGAGGGTGACGGTGTAGGTCTGGCTGCCCTTGCGCTGCTGTCTGCGGATCTTGCGTTCCTCGCCGTCAACACCGAAGTACAGAAGTTCGAAGGATCCCGGATCGCCCGCGTCCATTCCGGGTCCTGGTGTCATGAACCACGTTGAGGTGGCTGGCACGTCTGAGACCAGCTCGTCGTACTCATCCCGATCCGAGACACAGGCGAAGCGACGCACTGAGTGGCCGGGGACCGTGGTGTACTCCCATTCCACTAGTACGTCGAAGAGACGGACACCTCTGGTGTCCGTCTCTACTGCAGTAGAGAGTCTGATGTTGACTTCGACGTCGTGCCACCGTTCCGGCGCACGGATCGCCTGGTCACGCACGTCGGTGTAGATCTCAGAGGCGAACTGTTCGTCGCCCAGGCGTAGGGCGAGCGCGTTGGTCGCCAACTTGTCGAGCGTCTCCTCCGTGGCGACTCCCCGTAGGTCCTCGGGCGTCTCGGCGAAGCCGGCGATGACTGCATCGCGGATGTCAGGGGCTGCTTCCTTCAAGACATGACGCAGACGTTCGGTGTCGGCTGCCTCCCGGTCACGACCGGTGAAGAAGTCGACAGCGATCCCGATGGCGCCGGTCACCAAGAGGACATCGGAGAGACCGCTCACCAGGGCAGTCATCAGGTGTGGAGTCGCCAGCTCTTCGAGCCACGCGGAGAGCATCGAGGTCAGGAGGCCGAGTGTTAAGAGAAGGACACCGACAAGTAGCAACTTGAGTCGGTAAATTCTGGTGATGAGCGTGGGGCGCTGTTTCATATGCTGCTGCAATTATGACTGAGTTGCCTGAATTTGTGAAGACTCAACAAGCAAGCGCGATCATACGAAGGATTCCCTAAATTCATGCCGCCAGGAAATTAGTCTTCGTTCCCCTCCTCCTTTTCCCTAACTTTCCTGATACCTCTGGTGATTCGTTCAATCCATCGGGAAAGGATCGAGATCATGGAGACAGATCGACCGACATGGCAGGTCGCAGACTGCCCAGAGTGGTGTGTACGGGAGCATGAGGAGGAAGACCGGGACGGCGACCGGGATCACGAGTCAGAAGGGATCACTGTCCCTGTGATCCGCAGGGTGCGACAAGTCGAGGGAGTGCAGGTCACTCGGGAACTGGTAGCCGACGAAGTCTTCGTGGTGGCTACCCAAGCACAAGAGAAGCAACGCCCGATCATCAGCATCGGAGTGCAAGACAGCTTCCAGGCAGGCTTAGAACTGCGAGATGAGAGCGCCGACAGGCTGGCTCGGGCGTTGGGAAGTGTGCTGGAGGAGGTTCGATCCTGATCCGATGCATCCCCATGCGAGCACTACCCGGCTACGAACTAGGAGCCGGGTAGTGCTCGGAGCGCCGACAGGCCATTCAAAGATATCCACATTCCCCATTCTAGCGAGTCAACAGATCTCGATAATCTGGTGCCAGGTGCGCCTTCGGATTCATAGTCTAAAGATGTGCAATTCGCCGTGCCGAGCCTTTTCACCGATACGATCATATTTCGCTCTTCGCTGCGACGAGTAGGATTTGTAAATAGTAGAAGCGCTCTTCAATACCAGGCAGGCAAAAGATGAATGTGACCTCACAAACTCCGGACACACCAAGAATAGTCGCCGATTATTCCAATAACCGGTTAGCCCTCAATCCGTCCTGGGCGAAAGGTGTTCAACCTCCCGACGGATATCTTCGCCAGCCGCCGCAACTCCATTTGAAACGTCAATGTAGACTACACCAGAAAGATCTGTTGGGATTTCCGGGGAACCTTTCCTCAGACAGAGCACGCGACCGCTCAGCCGACCAAGTCTTCCAACAAAGTACCCTAATTCAAACACTACGTTCTGACGGGCGCGGGTGGTGCCAGAAAGCATCTCATCATCAGGAGAAAATAAGACGAATATCACGTCAGTATCCGACTCCTGTTCAAACTTTTCGATAATGGTCCTGCCTCGACTTGGAGCCGCTTTCAACACAAAAGGCTCAGGCCATCTCAAGATATTTTGAAGATAGTCTTTCGTTTGGAGTAGTAACTCTTCATCGTGACCATGAACGATGAATGATTGCAATCCACTTTTCACCGGAACTGTCCTCCATTCAGGATTCGATACCGCAAGAACTAAGGGTCGAATTAACTCGCCCCCAAGGGCTTCTCCGCAAATCCAAAACTTGTCTACAATGCCCACCTCCTCATAATCAACTCGAATACCGAGTATTGAATTCATCATTGCATTCATTGCTCTTTTGAACTCTCGTGCATCTTGGAACATCTCTGACCTCCTCCCAGTACGCAAGGAATCAGCTCCTGAAACCAGGGCAACTATCTGCTTTGCGCTAGCAAAATGCTGATCGACGAGATCTTCATAGACCGATCGAAAGAAGATCCATGCGGGGTGACTTCGAAGGGCTGAAATACCTTCGATGTCTAGAGCACAGAAATCTTGATATACACCAACTGAACGAAACACTGCTTCCAACAAAATTGGATCTCGCGACGAACTCGCAAAATGAGGACTAATGTTCATGCGATCGGGAAGCGCGTCCACTGGGCGGGCGGCTGCATTGCTATAAATCTCAGCTAGGCGTTGACGAATCTTACGTGCCGCCCAGTCAGGGAAATCTTTCATTCTCAGTTGGGGAAGTACAAATTCCCAAACGAAGTCGGTTGTGCGGCCATCTGGCAAGCGATAAAGAAAATCTCGCCACTCCTCCTCATCGCCTGCGGTTGCACCAATCCATGCGACAACCTCGCCTAGGCTGCCGGGGGTGGAACAAAATATGTCTTTACGCCAATCCTGAACGATCGTTTGGCTGATGTCGGCGGGAGGTCGGTGCAGGGGTTCAGCCATGGAGTCGAAAACTGCGGCGACCTTGTCTATCTCGCCAAAATACGCCGCAAGTCCAGCAGGACTTTTTCTGCTCTTGAGGCGTCCGTGCTCTCGAAAGTCCTCAATGTCGTGCGCCACATATAACTTAACTGCTCCAGAGCGTAGAAAAGACGGAGTCTGGAGGAGGACATTGCGGGTAGGTCCAGATTCAAATATGTATGAAGCGGAACCAATCACAGTCTCACTTAAAAGAATCTGCAGCCTTAATAATTCATCAAGTTTCTGGGTCCCCAGATTCATCATCTGCTGAGTCGGAGAGTTTCCCAATGTCCAAAATACGCGTTCATTCACCTCTGATGAGAACCGTAATTTAGCATCCATTGGCCGCCCCATCAGCGACTGGAGACATCAGATAGTCGGGTTAAAACCTCGGCGTAGACTTCATCACTGTTCAGTCGGGTCGTGTCAATCTTTAGGAGAGGTACCTGATTGACCAAGTCATGGGCAACAGAATCGAAAGCTACCTTCAGGCGTGTAAGATACCCTTCCGTGTGTGACGTCTTCTCTAACTTCCGTCCTCTCGCAAGGATTCGTCGTCGAAGAATCAGTGGGTCTGCGGTTAGAACGATCACGAGCGCCGCTTTGGGAAGTGCGGTCGCATAGGATACATAGGTGAGATAGAGAGTTTGATACTCATCCTCAGTTAGATCTCCTTGAGACCTGAGCGTCTTACAATACGCCAGAGTGCTATATATCCACTCGTCGGCAATAACATAGTCACAGACTGCCGTTCGGGCATGCCAGAATCGCCCCGCGAATGCCTCTACTTGACATTTGAAAGCCCAGGACGAATCCCCCTGCAAATATTTTGTAAGGTAATTGTACTGTCGAGAGCTTTTATCTGAAGCAAATGTGTCACTCAGTGCCACCCAAGGCACGTGATCATTCTTTGAAATTTTGCGCACCAAAGTAGTTTTTCCAGCGCCAGGAGGGCCGATCACAATAGCAAATGTGGCGTCAGGAGCATGGGCGTTTAAGTAATGAACTTCGCGGCGCACCCTGTCTTCGCTTTTCGCAATGGCTTCAATCAGAAGATTTTCTTCTGGCATATCAAAGAGTGTTGGGTCGCCCAATGCTGGAAGATGTGAGCGTGAAAAATCAATGCACTCAGTAGTTCCCGGAACTGTCTCTAGGTTCGAAATCTGATCCTGCTCAAACCACCCAAATGCTGAATGTTCGATCTTGTTGAGTTGAGGTTCTGGAATATTGTGGAACTCTGTAACAAAGACGGTGTACTTAAAACTGTAGTGGACATGCTTGACTAGGAAGTCTCCGACATGCGTCAGATTTGAAGGGCTACGAAGAATTCCCGTTTCCTCATATGTCTCCCTGATTGCCGCATCAAGAGTAGTTTCACCCTCATTTACCTTCCCTCCAGGAAGCCCCCAGGCGCCCGGATGAGTGCGATCAGTTTCACGCTTGAGAAACAAGATCCTCGACCTAAAATATACTACAACACCCACTGCGGAAAAGAGCGTGGATTCGTTCGGCGTGTAGTGTTGAACGTCGGTTTTCATATGCCTATACCTAATTTATCAGTTTTCCTGAAATTTGTCATCACTGTCCACCTTCCTGGTTGCACTCAAATCTCAAGGGGTGTAGTTAATGCCTATGCGGTGGAATGTGAGTACTAATACTTCCGATAGACCACCTCCTGAGCCGACGGAATTACCGGTCGAACGTCACGATTTGTCCAAATTTTCATACCTGTCGCCACGAGAAGTAAGGTGGTTCATCTATCGCTACTAACCCAGTTTTTCAGGGGCTTTCCAATACGGACCATGTGCTCGTTGCCATGAACACCCTTACTGGAATTTCACTACGTGATTTGCGACTGGCCTATATAGTGTTTAGATCGTTACAGTCGTGCCTGACCTTTGTGCCAGGACCAAAGCTATCGAAGGGGTAGGTGACAGGTCGGTGAATAGCTGGCCAAGGCTCGATAATGCTACAGATTTTAGTCCGCATCCGTGACCCAATCATCGTGTCCCGAGATAAGAATCCGCGCGTTTCATTCGAGTGAGCATTATTCAGAACATCCGATTGAAACGCGTGTCTAAATAGAACATCGAC
>CAYNFY010000086.1:0-18248 GCA_964396585.1 uncultured Nocardioides sp. | reverse complement strand
TGTTCTCCATCGGCATCGCCGAGCCCGAGCGCTGGATGGCTCTGGCCGCGGCCTGAGCCAACAGCGGAACCGTGTCCGGTACGCAGGGAAGCGTCTCGTCGGTGCTGCAGTCCTTCTGCGGGCCGAATCCAGCACCCGTGGAGGCGATGCGAGCCCCGACCCTGGAATCGGAGACCACCACCACATAGTCACGCAGCGCGAACGAGAACTCGATGATGCCGAAGACCAGGATGAGCAGGATAGGCGTGACCAGCGCTGCTTCCAGCGCGACGGCACCGTCTTCGCGGCGCTTGCGCTTCGGGAACCACACGCGGACACCCTGCACCAGCGCGGACCCGGCATCGCCGAAAATCGGCAAACGCGGTACGGACGGTCAGCGGACATGGCCCGGACTACCTAGTACCGGCGATCCCATCTCACCGACTCTCAGTCGTATCCGCTGAAAGGGTACGGATCAGGCCTTGGGAGGCTCGATCTCCTCGCTCGCCAGCTCCTCGACGTTGACGTCCTTGAAGGTCAGCACCTTGACGCTCTTGGCGAATCGGGCCGGACGGTACATGTCCCAGACCCACGCGTCGGTCATCGAGACCTCGAAGAACACGTCACCGTTCTCGGAGCGTGCCTTCACGTCCACCTGATTACACAGGTAGAACCGCCGATCGGTCTCGACCACGTATTTGAAGATCCCGACGACGTCCCGGTACTCCCGGTACAGGGTCAGTTCCATCTCGGTCTCGTACTTCTCGAGATCTTCGGCGCTCATCGGACGACTCCTGGAACTGCGGGGGAACGTGCTCGGAGAACGTTAGCCTGATTCCGCCGCCTCCTGTCTGCTCCGCGCCATCGTGCAGCCGTCGTGCCGGTGTACCGGGGGGCTCACCGTGTCGGCGGGCTCGGTCCCCGGCAACCGCCAGGAGAGCCGGTGGTGCTCACTGGGGCCGTGCTCGGTGAGTGCGGCGACATGCGCCGGAGCCGAGTAGCCCTTGTTCTCCGCCCAGCGATAGTGAGGATGCGCTGCGTCGAGTCGCACCATGATCTCGTCGCGGGTGGTCTTGGCCAGAATGCTGGCGGCGGCCACCGCGGCGCACTTGAGATCTGCCTTCACCATGGTGAGCACCGGCGGTACCCGGTCCAGCGGCGACGGTGCGGCGAACAGGTCGGCCTGAGCGGGCGGGCTGAGGTAGTCGTGATTGCCGTCCAGCAGTACCGAATCGACCTCGACCCCCAGTTGGACCAGCGCTCGATGCCCCGCTAGCCGCATGGCTGCGGTCATCCCCCAGCTGTCGATCTCCCGCGGGCTGGCATGGCCCACCCCCCAGGCTGCGGCCCAGCGCTTGATCCGGGGCACCAGTCGGCGTCTGCTCTCGGGCGTGAGCAGTTTGCTGTCCCGTACTCCCTTCGGTGCGGTTCTGGTCGCCTCGGTGACCAGAACCACGCCGATCGTCACGGGTCCGCTCAGCGCACCACGACCGACCTCGTCACAGCAGGCCAGTGAGGCCAGCCCGGTACGCAGCAGTCGGCGCTCATGACGCAGGGTGGGAGGAGCAGTCACTCGATGTTCTCACTTGGAAGAGATGCCGGGCGGGGTCGAACTCGGCGCCGCCTTCGCAGAGGGTACCTCCGCGAAGTTATCCGGCCGGGTGACCCAGGTGAACCGGTTGGCCGGCCAGACCAGGGCGAAGACCTTGCCGACGACCAGGTCGGTATCCACGAATTCGTCGCCCGGTACACATGCCGTGTCATTCGGCTGACACATGTGGAACGAGGAGTCGGCGGAGTGGTTCCGGTTGTCACCCATCACGAAGACGTGCCCCGCCGGCACCGGACCGGCCGTCCAGTCACACTCCCCCCGGGGCGGGCCGTACGGCCCGTTGCACGGCGAGCTCGGGTCCTGCTTCACGTACGGCTCGTCGATCGAGGTGCCGTTGACCTGGATCCGGCCCTGGTCATCGCAGCAGTGAACGGTGTCACCGGCCACCCCGACCACCCGCTTCACCAGATGCCCGTCAGTCGGATACAGGCCCACCTTGGAGAGCACCTTCGCCAGCCCCGAAGGGTCGGTACTGGACGGCAGCCACCCACCCGGATCCTTGAACACCACCACGTCACCCCGCTGCGGGGTGCCGTTCCAATAGCTCGGCTTCTGGACCAGGATCCGGTCACCGACCTGCAATCCCGGTTCCATCGACTCCGAGGGGATCACGAAGGCCTGGACGAAGAAGGTCTTCATCAGGACCGCGATCACCAGCGCGACCACCACGAGCAGCCCGGACTCGGCCCACAACGGGAGCTTCCGGTGCTTCTTCGGGTTGTCGGCCTGGGCCGCATCGTCCGCCGACGGCTCAGCCGACACGCCGTCCTGTGAAATGTCAGAAGACCGCGGTCCCGACTCAATCGATTCTAAGTCGTCGGGCTCACGGTCTTCCATCGTCACGCACGAAGCGTACCGAGACAATCCGCAACGGGGGCATCTGCCCCCGAAGAATCAGACGTCGCGGCGCTCCTTGATCTTCGCTGCCTTGCCGCGCAGGTTGCGCAGGTAGTAGAGCTTGGCGCGACGCACGTCACCGCGGGTCACGACCTCGATCGACTCGAAGATCGGGGAGTGCAGCGGGAAGGTCCGCTCCACGCCGACACCGAACGAGACCTTGCGCACCGTGAAGGTACGGCCGATCCCGGAACCGTGCACGCGGATCACGACGCCCTGGAAGACCTGGACCCGCGACCGGGTGCCCTCGATGACCTTGACGTGGACCTTGACGGTGTCACCGGCGCGGAAGTCCGGGACGTCATCGCGCTTGATGGCTGCGCCGATGCCAGTTACAACGTTGCTCATGTCTGCTCCTCACGGGCGCCACAGGTCATCCGTGCTCAGTTCTGTCCGGGCGGTCCGACCTGGTGACCGGCGCATGGGTACACCCCCTGTGGCAGGTGCGTTCCCACAGATCCCTCGCCTGCACTCATCGCGGGGCGATCCTGCGGTCGATCAGACCAAGAGAAGAGTCTGCCATCAGATGAGATCGTCAGGTTAATCGTGACGTGTCAGGAACGGCGCTTGGTCAGCCTGACGATGCCCGGCCCCAGCTCACCGCTGCGGCGGTACCCCGCCCGCTTGTACATCCGCAGGTTGTTCGCAGACCCCACTCCGGTGAACAGATCGAAGCCCGTGGCTTGGTCTGGGGCGGCGGCCTCGATCCGCTCCAGGATCCAGCGGCCGAGGCCCTGCCCCTGCAGATCTGGGGGCACCATCAGCCGACCGACCTCCCACATCCCGCTCTCACCGAGGCGACCGCGCGCAGCGGCCACCAGCCGTCCACCGCGGCGGGCCACCAGGACCGTCCACTCCCCCAGCCAGGCCCGCACGTCGGCCAGCGACTCACCCAGGGCGGGGATATCGATGCCGGGATTGTCCTGCTGTTCGCTGAGCCAGCAGGCGCGTTGCAACGTGAGCAACTCACCGGCGTCACCTAGCTCTGCCAGCCTCAGGTCGATGTCGTCCGGAGCGGCTACCGACCCGGGCGGCAACAGATCGGGACGCCGCCGAGCAGTGCGTTCGATCCGCTGCTCGTACCGCCACTCGGCGATCCGGGCGTGGTCGCCCGACAACAGCACCGCCGGTACCTCACGCTCCCGCCAGGTCTGCGGCTTGGTGTAGACCGGGTATTCGAGCAGGCCGTCGGTGTGTGACTCCTCGGTCAGCGACTCGGCGTTGCCCATGAATCCCGGGAGCAACCGGATCACCGCTTCGGTGATCGCCAGCGCGGCCACCTCGCCGCCATTGAGCACGTAGTCACCCAGCGAGACCTCACGTACCCGGCCGGTGGCTCGAGCATGGTCGATCACTCGCTGGTCGATCCCCTCGTAGCGTCCGCACGCGAACACCAGGTGCCGTTCACTGGCCAGCTCAGCCGCGAGGGCCTGGGTGAACGGCTCACCGGAGGGCGTCGTGAAGATCACCACGCTCTCGGGCCCCGCGAGTGCGTCCAGTGCCGCACCCCAGGGTTCCGGACGCATCACCATGCCGGCGCCGCCACCGTACGGAGTGTCGTCGACCGTGCGATGTCGATCCCGGGTCCATTCCCGCAGATCGTGCACGGCGATGTCGACCAGTCCTCTGGCCTGCGCCTTACCGGGCAGGCTCAGGGTGAGCGGGGTCAGATACTCGGGAAAGATCGAGACGACATCGATCCTCACCTGCCCGACTCCGTCCCGGGCTCCTCGTCCTCGGGAGCCGGGCGAACCAGCCCGGGCCGGTCCGCGACCACCAGCCGCCCTCCGGCCAGGTCCACCTCGGGCACCAGAGCGGCCACGAACGGCACCAACGCATCGCGCCCGTCCGGGGTACGGACCGTGAGCAGGTCCTGGGCCGCGCCGTGGGCGACCGCGGTCAGGGTGCCCAGCGGCGTGCCCTCGGTGTCGACCACCGCCAACCCGATCAGTTGGTGGTCGTAGAACTCCTCGGGGTCCTCCGGCACCTCGTCGGCACTGACGGTGACCCGGAGCAGGGTCCCCCGGGCCGCCTCGGCATCGTTACGGCTGGTGAAGTCGACGAAGCTCACCAACCAGGTGCCCTGGTGCACCCTGGTCCGAGCCACCGTCAGGGTCCCCGGCCGTACCACCGAGCCACGAGGCGGTTCGGTCTTCAGCACCGCACCGACCGCGAACCTGCGCTCCGGCTCGTCGGTACGCACGTCGATCGTCACCTCACCCCGAATGCCGTGCGGCTTACCGATGCGTCCGACCAGGAGTTCGAGGCTGCTATCCACCCGATCAGATTAGTAGATATCGAGCGCCCCTCAGCCACGGGATCGGTCCAAGATCGGCTGATATCTGCCTCGATCACCACCCGAATGCAACAATTCGCGGAATTTCGGCGAGTTTAGGGTGTCTTGGGTCACCAAGATGGGGCAGGGTGTTCGGCATGAACATGAACAAGCCTTCGACCCAGCAGATCGTGGCCGGGGTCGGCATGCTGCTGGCCTTCCTGGGCACCTTCTTCACGTGGTGGTCACTCGACATCCCCAAGGGGACCCCCGCATTCGGCTTCGACGTCAGTGCGTCCGGAACCGACTACACCAAGGGCGTCTTCGTCCTGATCCTCGCACTGCTCGCAATCGCGTTGTTGGTGCTCAGCCTGATGCCCTCGCTGTTCCCAGAGAACATCCAGATGGCACTCCTCGGCGCACCGCTAGTGCAGTTGGGCCTGGGGGCACTCGCCTTCCTGCTCACCTTCATCGGCCTGTTCAGTTCAGGGATGGGCGGACTCGACGCCAGTCGCGGTTTCGGTCTGTGGCTCTGCCTGATCGGAACCCTGGTCTGGTTGGTGGTCACCGCACTCCAGTCGAAGGAGATCCTGGCCATGGCCCAGGCAATGAAGGCAGGACAGCAGACTCCTCCGCCCCCGGCGCCCCCGGCTCCCCCGACGGTCTGATCCACCGCAACGCTGCACTACCCGAAGGGCCGGCTTCCTCGGAGGCCGGCCCTTCGTGCGCAACCACGACTCGACCGGGTCTAGTAAGGCTTGCCTTGCCTACATCAGGCATCATGGTGGTATGACTACCCGCCTGATCGTGACCGGAACCGAGGAACTGAGTCCTCGCCTCAAGCGAATCTGGTTCGCCTCGCCCGATCTGTCCGCATTCGCGGACTCCACCCAGACCGACCGCTACGTGAAGCTGGTGTTCCCGAAACCGGGCGTGGTCTACCCGCACCTGGACGTGCGCCGGCTGCGCGGCGAGATCCCGGCCGAGGACCTCCCTGCGGTGCGCACCTACACCGCCCTGATGCCCGACGTCGAAGCCGGAACGCTGGCGATCGACTTCGTACTGCACGGCGACTCCGGTATCGCCGGCCACTGGGCCGCACACGCCGTACCCGGCAACGAACTCCTGGCCAACGGGCCGGGCAGCGGCTACTCCCCTGATTCGAGCGCCTCCTGGCATCTGCTGGTGGGCGACGAATCCGCGCTCCCCGCGATAGGCGCCGCGCTGGGCGCACTGCCCTCGGAGGCCGTGGTGCGCGTGATCGCTCTGGTCGACGATGCCGCCCACGAAGTGCCACTCGCCCTGCCGTCCGGCGGCACGGTCAGGTGGCTGCACCGAACTCAACACGACGGCGCCTCGGTGCTGCGCGACGCCGTGGCGGAGCTGGAGTGGCTACCCGGGCGGGTTCAGGTCTTCGCCCACGGCGAGTCCGAGCAGATCATGAAGCAGGTGCGGCCCCACCTCCTGCGCGAGCGCGGGGTCCCTCGCGAGGACACCTCGATCTCGGCCTACTGGCGCCGGGGCGCCTCCGAGGAGGGCTTCCGAGAGTGGAAGGCGGCTCAGCCCCGGGACTGACCGCAATGCACTGACGGGCGCCACCCCGAAGGGTGACGCCCGTCAGTCACGTACTGCGCGGCTCGGGTCGATCAGCGACGACGGTCCACGTCGACGAAGTCGACCCGGGCGCCGCCGCGACCGGCCAGAGCACCGATCACGGTCCGGAACGCCGTGGCACTCCGTCCGTTGCGACCGATCACCTTGCCGAGATCGTCGGGGTGGACCCGGACCTCGAGGACCGAACCGCGGCGCAGCTGCTTGTCCCGGACCACGACATCGTCAGGATTGTCGACGATGCCCCGTACCAGGTGCTCGAGCGCTTCGGCGAGCATCTGCTCAGGCCTCGGTGCTCTCGGCAGCCGGGGTCTCCTCGGCGGCGGCCTCAGCGACCGGGGTCTCCTCGGCGGGAGCCTCGGCAGCCGGGGTCTCCTCGGCGGGAGCCTCCTCGACCTTCTCCTTCTTGGCCTTCTTGGTCACGGCCTCGGCCTTGGGGGCGCTGGCGGCATCCTTGAGGGCCTCGTTGAAGATCTCGAGCTTGTCCCGCTTGGCGTCCTTGACCCGCAGGGTGCCCTCGGTGCCCGGGAGGCCCTTGAAGGTCTGCCAGTCGCCGGTCACCTTGAGGATCGCCTCAACGGCCTCGGTCGGCTGCGCGCCGACGCCGAGCCAGTACTGCGCCCGGTCGGAGGTGACCTCGATCAGCGAGGGCTCCTCCTTGGGGTGGTACTTGCCGATCTCCTCGATCACTCGACCGTCACGCTTCTTGCGCGAGTCGACGATGACGATGCGGTACTGCGGGACCCGGATCTTGCCCAGGCGCTTCAGGCGAATCTTGACGGCCACGTTTGTGGTGTCTCCTCGAACGTTGTGTGTGGGTGAGTCCTCGGCACCGGGTGGGGAACACTCGGATGAGAGGTCTCGATGGGGCCTGATCGCACGGTGAGAGGGGCCGTACGGACAGGACTCAATGATCAAGTTTGCCAGAACCCTCCGAGAGGCACCAATCGGGGGCCGTGATCGCTCTCGTCTCCGCCGAGAGCGGGGTGAACACAGACTTCGGTCCGCCGACCCAGCACAATGGCACCATGAGCGACCAGCAGCCTCCCCCCTGGCCCGGCGGGCCGACGCCACCTCCTGGCGGAGGCCCCTCCGGGGACAACCCTTACGGCGGTCCGGCCCAGCAGGCCGGCGGACCCCATCAGGTGCCCTATCCGCAGCAGCCCCATCCACCGGTCCCCTACGGCGTGCCCGGAGCCGGATGGCAGCCTCCACGCAAGCCGCGACCGAGCGGATGGTGGTGGCTGGGACCGGTCGGGCTCGTGTTGGTCAGCATGGCGCTGGGTGCGATCTTCTTCGGCCTGCTGTTCGTCAACCTGCTCCGTAACGACGCCGAGATCCCCACCGACGGTCAACCGCATGCGATCACTCTTCCCGACACCAAACCGAAGGCGATCTGGCTAGGGAGCGACGATGCCTATGCGGGCTGCAAGATCATCGACACCACCACCGGCGAGCGCATCACCTTCACCATGGTGGACATCACCGGGCAGACCCTCAAGCCGGACGACTACGGCCAGGACATCGCCCTGAAATTCACCCCTCCGTCTCGGGAGATCACCGCGACCTGCAAGAAGACCGGGGACCTGGTCACGAGCCTGAGGGTCGGACCGGCACCGGTCATGGGTGACTTCGTCCGCGCTATCGCGCTGGGCGCCGTCGTTCCCTTCGTGCTCGGCTCGATCGGAGTCGTGTGGGGCATCGTGCTGATCGTGTTGATGGTCAAGCGGCCCGCTCGCAACGCGGGCAGCTGATCTGGATCCGGGCTCAGGCCACCACCCGGCCGCGCAATACCACCGCGGTGGGTTCACGAAGGACCCCCAGATCATCGATCGGGTCGCGCGGATACACCACGAAGTCGGCCAGATCGCCCTCACCCAGGGTGGGGTTGAAGCCGAGCCACTCACGGGCCCGCCACGAGGCTGCGCCCAGAGCATCGGCGTTACTCAACCCCATCCTGGCCAGTGCCAGTACCTCGCCGGGCAGATTGCCGTGACGGAGATCGCCGCCATGGTCGGATCCGGCGAATAGTCGGACCCCCGCCTCGTGGGCATTCATCAACACCTCACGACGGTGGGCATACAGCTCGGTCATCGTGGCTGCGTAATTCGGGAACTTGTCCCCGGCATTGGCGGCGTGGGTGGGGAAGAGCTCGGTCTGCATCACGGTGGGGACCAGGGCCACGTTGCCGGCCACCATCTTGTCGATCAGCTCGGTGGTCAGGCCGGTGCCGTGCTCGATGCAGTCGATTCCGGCATCCAACAAGCCCGCCAGTACCTCGGTACCGAAGCAGTGCGCGGTGACTTGGGCTCCCTCGGCGTGGGCGGCGTCGATCGCGGCCGCGAATTCCTCTGGACTGAACGACGGGGTGAGGTCGCCGGCCTCACGACTGATCCAATCACCCACCAGCTTGACCCACCCATCACCGGCTCGGGCCTGCTCGGCCACCGTGGCGGCCAACTCCTCGGGCTCCACCTCGGCCGCATAGTTGCGGATGTAGCGCCGGGTGCGAGCCACATGCCGACCGGCCCGCAGCAACCGGGGCAGGTCCTCGCGGTCCTGGATCCAGCGGGTATCGGCAGCCGATCCGCAGTCACGTACCAACAGCGCACCGGCATTACGATCCGCGGTCGCGTCGGCCTCCGTCTGCTCCGGAGTGGCCGCACCCTGCTCGGTCAGACCGAGGTGACAGTGCGCATCGACCAGGCCGGGCACGATCCAGCCGTTGGCTACCAGCTCCGAGCCGGATTGCGGCTCATAGGTCACCAGGCCGTCGACGACCCACAAGTCGCGCACGGATCCATCGGGAAGAACGGGACCATGGAATCTCAAAGCACCCATGTATCGACCTTATCGGCCGGCTCACCGGACCGATGTCCCCTATGCGACTCCGCTTGCCGACTGAGCGTCACGAGCCGAAATTGGGCGATGAATCTCCACAGATGCCGTGCTCACGGTGAGGACGAACCCGAGTACCCCTCGGGGCACCCTAGGCAAGGAGGACCCATGAAAAGGTTGAACACTCTGGCTTCTGCGGCAGTGATCGCACTCGCCGCCGGTCTCGGAACCGTTCCCGCCCAGGCCGCCGATCCAGGATGGCGGATCGTGGCGAGCGGTCTCGACAATCCGCGGCATCTCTCGTTCGACGGCGGCACGCTGTACGTAGCCGAGGCAGGGGTCGGCGGATCCGGGCCCTGCATGGACGGCCCCGAGGGCGAGACCTGCTTCGGCACTACCGGCGCCATCACCCAGATCGTCCGGGGTCATCAGAGCCGGGTCCTGTCCGGTCTGCCCTCCCTGGGCGGCACGGATGGCTCGTCCGCTATCGGTGCCACCGACGTCCAGGTCCGCGGGCACCGTTACACCGTCACGATCGGCCTCGGCGCCAACCCGGCGGTGCGCACCACGCTGCCGGGTGTGGGACGCAAGCTGCTCGGCACGATGGTGACCGGTAAGTTCGCTCACCGGTCACACGGACACGGACACCGGCATGCCAAGTGGCGCATGAGGCACGGTGGGGGACCTCGCGTGCTGGCGGACCTGGCCGGATACGAACAGCGCGTCGACCCCGACGGCGTTGGCCCGGACAGTAATCCCGGCGGCTTCGCGTCGGCCGGCTCCGGCTTCGTCGTGGCCGATGCGGGCGCCAACGCCCTGCTCCGGGTCAGCAAACACGGCGCCATCTCCACGCTCGGCGTCCTGGATTCCCCCGGTACCGCCAAGGCGCCGTTCCCACCGTTCGAGGATGTCCCGATGCAGGCGGTACCGACCTCGATCGTGGCCGGCCCACACGGTTCTTGGTACGTGAGCGAGTTGACGGGATTCCCGTTCCAGCCCGGGGCCGCCCGGATTCATCGTTTCTCGGCCACCGGCAAGCACACGGTGTACGCGACCGGTCTCACCAATGTCACCGACCTGGCCTGGTACAAGGGTTCCCTGTACGCCGTCCAGTTGGCCGACGAGGGGCTGCTGAGTTCGGATAATCCGAGCGGCTCACTGGTCCGGGTCCGGCCCGGGCACGCTGCGAAGACGGTCGTCGACAACCTCCAGGCTCCGTACGGGGTGGCCTTCCGGAGCAACACCGCCTATGTCACGACCTGCGCGGTCTGTCCCGGCGGTGGGTCGGTGATCGCGGCCAGGATGCACTGATCGGATCGCTCGGTGGGGCGCGATCCCGCACGATGTGTCCTCAGAGTTGGTTCAACAACCAACTCGGGCTCATGGACATCGCGCCCTTACCCTGCACCCGGGCTTGTAGGAAGCGGTCCGCGGTGATCACGGTGACGACATCTCCGGCAGCCACTGCCGCATCCACCTGACGCTCGATCTCGGAGTCACCGTCCTTCGGCGCATGCACGACCAGCACGTCGCCGTCGCGGCCCTTCTTGACGCCACCCTTCGCGGCGCCTTCGAGCACCAACACGACCCGGTCGAACGCGATGTCGGCCACCAACACCTGCTCATGCAGCCTGCGCGCCGCCCCGGCCCGGTCCTTCCACCAGCCGTCGGGGCGGGTGCCCACCACGTTGGCGGCGTCGACGATCAGAATCCTCACTTGAGGAACTTGGAGAAGTCCTTGGGCAGTTCCAGATTCTCGGCGGCCTTCTCGTAGTCCACATCGGCGCCCAGGCCGAACGCGCTGCCCTCGGCCGCTGCTTCGCGCGCCTGCTGTTGGGCCTTCTGCTGGGCCGCCTTCGCCGGGTTGCCCGAGGTCCGCTTGCCCTTGCCCTTCTTGGCCTGCTGCTTGCCCTTCTTCGCACCGCTCGGCCCGGGCATGCCCGGCATCCCTGGCATGCCCGGGATACCGCCGCCGCGAGCCATCGACTGCATCATCTTGCGCGCCTCGAAGAACCGGTCGACCAGCGTGTTCACGTCCGAGACCTGGCGGCCCGATCCCTTGGCGATCCTGGCCCGGCGGGAGCCGTCGATGATCTTGGGGTTCTCGCGCTCGGCCGGGGTCATCGACTGGATGATCGCCTGGATCCTGTCGATCTCACGGTCGTCGAACTGATCCAACTGATCGCGGAACTGGCCCATCCCGGGCAGCATCCCCATCAGCTTGGTGATGGAGCCCATCTTCTTGATCTGCATCATCTGCTGCAGGAAGTCCTCGAGGGTGAAGTCACCCTTGCCCTTGCCGGTGAGCTTCTCGGCGGCCTTCATCGCCTGCTCGGTATCGAACGTCTTCTCTGCCTGCTCGATCAGGGTGAGCACGTCACCCATATCGAGAATGCGTGAGGCCATCCGGTCGGGGTGGAAGACGTCGAAGTCGGTCATCTTCTCGCCGTTGGAGGCGAACATGACCGGCTTGCCGGTGATCGAGGCGATCGACAGGGCCGCGCCACCGCGGGCGTCACCGTCGAGCTTGGTGAGCACCACACCGTCGTAGCCGACACCCTGTTGGAAGGCCAGCGCGGTGTTGACCGCGTCCTGACCGATCATGGCGTCCACCACGAAGAGCACCTCGTCGGGCTGCACCGCGGTCCGGATCATCCGGGCCTGGCCCATCATCTCCGCGTCGATACCCAGTCGGCCGGCGGTGTCCACGATGACCACGTCATGGAGCTTCTGCTTCGCCTCCCTGATCGAGGCCTTCGCCACCTCGACCGGGTCACCCACGCCGTTGCCCGGCTCGGGTGCGAAGACCGGCACCCCCACACGTTCGCCGTTGACCTGCAGCTGATTGACCGCATTGGGTCGTTGCAGGTCACAGGCGACCAGCAGGGGGCTCTTGCCCTGCTCCTTGAGCCAGAGCGCCAGCTTGCCGGCCAGAGTCGTCTTGCCGGCTCCCTGCAGACCGGCCAGCATGATCACGGTGGGACCGCTCTTGGCGTAGCGCAACCGACGGGTCTCACCGCCCAGGATCGCGACGAGCTCCTCGTTGACGATCTTGATGATCTGCTGCGCCGGGTTCAGGGCTCCGGAGACCTCTTCGCCGCGCGCCCGATCCTTGACCGAGGCCACGAAGTCCTTGACCACCGGCAGCGCGACATCGGCCTCCAGCAGCGCGATCCGGATCTCACGGGCGGTGGCGTCGATGTCGGCCTCCGACAACTTGCCCTTGCCCCGAAGGTGCTTGAAGGTGTCGGCAAGGCGGTCGGAGAGAGTGGCGAACAACGTGAGTCCTCACAGATGCGGCAAACGAGCAGTCATGGAAATCAGCTCCTGGGTTCGGAACCGACCTCCCCAGCCTAACCGGCCAGGGCAGCGCGCACCGCATGCGCAGCGCTTGCGGCCCGCGCATCGGTGAGCCGAACCGCCCCCGGTTCGACCAGGTGGAACACATCCACGGCCTGCGGCCCATGGCTGGTGAGGGTGGCCAGCGACACGCTCACTCCCTGACCGGCGAGAGCATCCAGGATCCGGTGCACCAGACCCGGACGATCCGCGGCCCGCACCCGAAGGGCCCGACCCGGGTCGGGACCCGGCGAGTCGGGCACCAACTCAACCACCGCGGGCAGGTCGCCGGGCCGAGGACGCCAGGCGCGACCCGCTGGAAGTCCCTCCCCCATCATGATCGCGCTGAATCTGGTGCGTAGCACCGCCGGGTCCAGTTCCGGTCCCGCCACCCGCCACTCCGAGACTCCTATCGACCCCGCGGCGCCGGACAGGGTCCACATTCGGGCCTGCACCACCCGGGCCCGGGCCATGGCCAGCAGCGCAGCCACGTCGGCGGCGAGGCCGACCCGGTCCGGTGAACTGACCCGTACCAGATGCACCGGTTCGGGCTCCGAACCGTCGGCTTCGACCTCGACCACGGTCCACCCGTCCACCGCGTCCTGGGGCAGTACCGGAACCCCCGGCGAAGGCAGGGTCCCGTGCATCAGCCAGCCCCGGACCCGGTCCACCAGGTGCTGGGTCAGCCGCTCCCGCCAGGGGGTCCAGGCCTGGGCGGATACCGCCTCGGCATCGGCCGCGGTCAGGGCGCACAGCAGATCCAGGCCGTCGGTGTCGCCCACCGCGTCCGCCACCCGCTGGGCGGTGGTCGGGTCATCGGGGTCATGGGTGCCGGTGAGCTCTCCGAGCAGCAGGTGGTGCCGTACCAGGGAGCCGATCCGGTCCACGGCCTCCTCATCGAACCCCCAGCGAGCGGCCACCCGACGTGCCACGGGCTCCCCGGTCCTGCTGTGGTCCCCAGGTACCCCCTTGCCGATGTCGTGCAACAGCGCCGCCACCACCAGCACATCGGGTCTCGACACGTCGCGGATCCGAGCCGCGGCACCGATGCAGGTCTCGATCACATGCCGGTCCACGGTCCAGCGGTGAATCACCGAGGCATGCGGAAGGGTCCTGATCGACTCCCATTCCGGGATCAACCGGGTCACCGCCCCGGTCTCCTCCAGCGTCTCCCAGACTGACAGCAGCCCGCGCCCGGAGGCGAGCAGCCGGACCAGCGCCTCCCGGGCCGGCTCCACCCAGGGCTCGGACAACGGCGGGCACTCGCGCAGCAGTCGGGCCGCGGTGGCCGGGTTCAGCACCAGGTCCCGTTCGGCGGCCTCGGCCGCCGCACGTAACAGCAGGCTGGCATCGGCCGCGGGGCGGGTGCCGGCCTGCAGCACCACCTCCCCCGCCGAGACGGCCAGCCCGGGCCCGATCGGCTGCAGCGCCGGGCGTCGTGGGCCGGCGGTGTGCGCGGGCCGCGCCAGGTAGGCCTCGATCCGCCGCCAGGTCAACCGTGACAGGTGACCGATCCGCCGGGCCGCGGTCCGGACCTGTACCTGGGCGGCCAGCGCGTCGGGCAGTCCCAGGGCCTCGGACAGCGGCTCCCACAGTTCCGGAGAGATCCGGTCCTGCGGCCGACCGGTGAGCGCGTGCACCGCATCACGGACGTCGAGCAGGGTCTGCCGGGAGTGTTCCAGCGCGGTGTGCGGCACGTCGACCAACCAGGTCGCCTCCAGGGCCTTGAGCACACAGGCGTCGCGCAGCCCGCCCTGCCCCTCCTTGAGGTCGGGCACCGCGGCATGGGCGATCTCACCCAGCAGCTCGTGGCGCCGACGGTTCAGCGTTGCCAGCTCGGGGACCCTGGAACGTGCCCCGCGGCGCCACCCGGCCAGGAGCTCGCTGCGCAGACGCAGACTCAGATGGGGATCGCCGGCCAGATGCCGGAGATCGAGCAGCCCCAGGGCCACCTTCAGATCTGTGGCCGCGGCATCCAGCATCTCCGGCACCGAACGAACGGAGTGGTCGAGTCGATGTCCCGAGTCCCACAACGGGTACCACAACTGCTCGGCTATCGGATCGGCACCGGCAGCCTGTTCGGGCAGGTGCACCAGGACCACGTCGAGATCGGAGTGCGGCGCGAGTTCCCCGCGTCCGAAGCCGCCGACCGCGACCAGGGCCACCCCGGCGACTTCGGCCGGCGCGCACTTCGCGAAGGTGCCACGACACAGCCGGTCCATGGCCGCGGTCCGATCGGCTCGCTCCCGCTCCGTCATCGGGCTCAGAGAGCCGCTTCGCCGACGTCGCCGGTACGCACCCGTACCACCGACTCGACCGGGCTCACCCAGACCTTGCCGTCACCGATCCGGCCGGTCTGGGCGGCCTTGACCACGATCGCCACCAGGTCGTCGACATCACCGTCGTCGACCACGATCTCGACCTTCAGCTTGGGCACCAGGGCGATGTCGTACTCCGCTCCCCGGTAGATCTCGGTATGGCCCTTCTGGCGGCCGTACCCGGACACCTCGCTGACGGTCATCCCAGCGACCCCGAAGGCCTCCAGGGCCTCGCGGACGTCGTCCCACTTGTGCGGCTTGATTACTGCGGTGATGAGCTTCATGCGTTCGCACCTTCCTTGCTGGTCGGGGTGAGCGGAGCGTTACCGGAGAGAACCCCTCGGCGGGCACCGGCGGCGACTCCGAGGTCGTAGGCGGCCTCACCGTGGTCGTTGAAGTCGATCCCCTCGACCTCCTCGTCGTCGCCGATCCGCCAGCCCATGGCGTACTTGATCCCCAGACCGACCACCAGGGTGGCCACCGCCGACCAGAACATCGCGAACAGCGCGACGGCGATCTGGACGACCAATACCTTGAGTCCGTCACCGTAGAAGAGCCCGCCCGAGGTGGCCAGGAAGCCGATCCCGACGGTGCCGATCAGGCCACCCACCAGGTGCACACCCACCACGTCGAGGGAGTCGTCGAAGCCCAGCCGGTACTTGAGGCCGACCGCCATCGCACAGACCACACCCGCCACCAGGCCCAGGATGATCGAACCGACCGGGGACAGCGAACCGCAGGCCGGAGTGATCGCGACCAGACCGGCCACCACACCGGAGGCGGCACCGAGACTGGTGGCCTTGCCGTCCCGGATCTTCTCCAGCAGCAGCCAGCCCATCATCGCGGCACAGGTGGCCACCGTGGTGTTCAGCCAGACCAGGCCGGTCTCGGAGACGAACTGGGTCTCGAAGTCGTCCCCGGGAACGATGGAGCCCACGTTGAAGCCGAACCAGCCGAACCAGAGCAGTCCGGCGCCGATCATGGTCAGCGGCAGGTTGTGCGGCTTCATCGGGGTCTTCCCGAACCCGAGCCGCTTGCCGATGATCAGGGCCAGGACCAGGCCGGCCACACCGGCGTTGATGTGCACCACCGTGCCGCCTGCGTAGTCCACCGGTGCCACGGTGGCCACACCGTCGGTGGTGCCGAACAGCAACGCGGCCAGACCGTCCTTGCTGTCGGAGAGGAACCCTCCGCCCCAGACCATGTGGGCCAGGGGGAAGTAGCTCAGGGTCACCCAGATCGGTACGAAGACCAGCCAGGCCGAGAACCTGACCCGGTCCGCGATGGCACCGGAGATCAGCGCCGCCGTGATCACCGCGAAGGTCAGTTGGAAGCCGACGAAGATGTAGTCCGCCGGGGCCACGTCGTTGAGCCCGAAGGTGGTGAAGGGGTTGGCGAAGAGCCCGGCGACGTCTCCGCCGCCGTAGGACATCGACCAGCCCCAGAGGACGTAGACGATGCCGACCACTCCCAGGGCACTGAACGACATCATCATCATGTTCAGTACCGATTTGGAGCGGCTCATGCCGCCGTAGAACAGGGCCAGGCCGGGGGTGGTCATCATCAGTACGAGTGATGCCGCCATGAGCATCCAGGCGTGGTAGCCGTCCATGGATACCTCCATGTGTCGCAGGGGGAAGGGGACGGCCCGCCGACGGCGCTGTGGGCGGGTCATCCCCCTCGTCTGCCCAGAACTCTGCGCCCCCCGGGTTTCATCGGACCCCCGCTCGTGTTGCGGTCGTGCTACGGCTCGGGCTGCTCTGTTACGTCGCTGTTAACCGCCGCTCTGCGAGACGGGCAACCGACTCGACCGATCTGCTAGCGTTTACGAAGGAGGTGCTAGCAGATGGCGACGATCACGGTGCGCGGCCTGGACGAGCAGGTGCGCGAGGCGCTCGGACGGCGGGCACGGCGCCACGGCCGGTCGATGGAGGCGGAGGTACGGGCGATCCTGGCCGAGCAGGTCCGCGCCGATCTGGCGTTCCCGAACGCCCTCATCGAGTTCCACGCCGCGATGCGCGAGCACCCTGTCGAGCTCGAGCTGCCCGAGCGGTCGTACCAGGAGCCGAGGGTGACCTTCTGATGCGGGTCGCGCTCGACACGAACGTGATCTCGGAGCTGGCGAAGCCGGACTGCGATCCACGCGTCTTGGCGTGGGCGACGCCCTTCGAATCGCACGACCTCTTGCTGCCCGCTCCGTGCTGGGCCGAGCTCCGGCGTGGTATCGAGCTGCTGCCGCCGGGTCGGCGCCGCGACGAGCTCGCCTCGCGCATCACCGGACTGGTCGACGCGCTCGGCGGGATCCCGTCATTCGGTCGTGCCGAGGCCGAGATCTACGGTGCCCTGACCAGCGAACCCGGACGCCCGCGCCCCACGGTCGATGTCATGATCGCCGCGATCTGCGCCACCCACGACCTGCCACTGGCCACCCGCAACATCCGTGACTTCGACGGCTGCGGCATTAATCTGGTCGACCCCTGGTCCTGAGCAGGTGTCCTGCCCCGGATCAGGCCAGCAGCGCGATGAGCAGTGCCCAGACCGCCACCTCGGTCACCTGCTCGGCCGCGCCCAGCACGTCCCCCACGATCCCGCCGATCTTGACGATCGCCAGCCGCCAGAGCGCCAGGGCGGCTAGGGCCGCGACCAGGATCAGGATCCCGAGCAGGGCCGGCACCGACACCGAGGTCTCCGCTGCGGGCCAGCCCAGGCTCAGCGCCGCCCCTGCGAAGGCGACCCCGACCAGCGTGCCCAGGGCGCACATGCCCCGGTGCAGGGTCTGGACCAGGGAGGCGGCCAATCCGCTCCGGGTGGCCGGACGGCCCAGAAGCAGCACCAGCACCGCCGCGACCCGACCCAGGGCACCGGCCGCGACGAATCCGACCAGCAGCGCCTCGGCGTCGGGGGCATATCCGACCAGCAGCAGGCGCAGACCGATCGAGGAGACGATCGCCACCACCCCGTAGGTGCCGTGTCGGGAGTCCTTCAGGATCTCCAGCCGCTGGGCCACGTCCCAGCCACCACCGAAGGCATCGGCCACATCGCCGAGGCCGTCCTCATGGAAGGCCCCCGTGATCAGCAACCCGGCCACCACGGCCAAGGCCCCCGCTACCGGTAGCGGGAACGCCTGAGCCGCCAGCCAGCCGATCGAACCGCAGAGCAGCCCGATCAACGCTCCTGCGGCCGGAAACCAGACCACGAATTCGCGGGTCGGTACCGCTCGGGGCAGCCGGATCGGGAGTCGGGTAAGAAACTGGAGCGCAGCCAACAGACCCATATCGGTGACCGCTCACTCCTCGAGGGTGAACCACTCGGTGAAGGTCGGCACCTCGATGACCGCGACACAGGCCCCGCGCAGCAGCGGCGCCGCGGCCCATGCGCC
>CAYNFY010000085.1:0-18254 GCA_964396585.1 uncultured Nocardioides sp. | reverse complement strand
GGCCGCCTCCAGTGCGGCACAGCCGCCGCCGATCCCGAAGCCGACGACCACGACGTCGTATCTCTCGGTATCGGTCCCGACCTGTGCGGCGGTGAGCACCGCCGGGATGGCGGTGCGGGGGGTGACCTGTGGCTTCGGCTCCGTCATGGCCCGAGAGTAGAACATGTTCCAGAATTCCGCGCGTTCTAAGATGGACCTCAACACCAGGTCGACCTCCCGGTCGGAGGACAAGGAGAGCGCGTGACCTTCGACGTCCATCAGTTGGACCTGTTCCTGCTGATCGGCTCGGCGACCACGCTGTTGGCGGTCCTCGCGGTCCGGCTCACCGCCATCGCGGGGCTTCCCTCGCTGTTGATCTACCTCTTGATCGGTGCGGCGCTGGGCGAGAGTGGTCTGGGGATCGACTTCTCCAACGCGGCGATGGCGCATGCCCTGGGTTTCGGGGCGCTGGTCCTGATCCTCGCCGAAGGTGGTCTCTCCACCCGGTGGGACCAGGTACGTGGCTCGATGAAGATGGGCGGGGCACTGGCCACGCTCGGGGTACTCGTGTCGATCGGCGTGATGGCGCTGGCCGGCCACTTCGTGCTCGGCCTGCACTGGCAGGTGGCCGTCCTACTCGGCGCCGTCTGTTCGCCTACCGATGCGGCCGCCGTCTTCTCGGTACTGCGGACCGTGCCCCTTCCGGCCCGGTTGACCGGCGCCCTTGAGGCCGAGTCCGGGCTGAACGACGCTCCCACCGTCGTGCTGGTCACCCTGGTCTCGACGGGCGCCTTCGCGGAGCACGGAATGCTCGGCGCGGCCGGGATCGTGATCTACGAACTGATCGCGGGTGTCCTCGTGGGCCTGCTGGTCGGTTTCGGTGGGGTGTGGTTGATGCGCCGGGTCGCGCTTCCCAGTGCCGGCCTGTACCCGGTTGCGGTGATCTGTCTGACCCTGCTCGCCTACGGCGTCGGTGCCGCATTGCACTCGTCGGGGTTCGCTGCGGTGTATGTGGCGGCGCTGGTTCTGGGCAACGCGGAACTGCCGCACCGGGTGGCCTCCAAGTCCTTCGCGGAGGGTCTCGGCTGGCTGGCTCAGATCGGACTCTTCGTGATGCTCGGGTTGTTGCTCTCCCCCGACACCATCGACGCCCGCACCATCGGGCTGGCATTGGCCGCTGGGGCGTTGCTCACCTTCGTGGCCCGACCACTCTCGGTCCTGGTCTGCGCCGGGGTGGATCCGATGCCGGTGCGCGAACTGGCCTTCATCTCCTGGGGTGGACTCCGTGGTGCGGTACCGATCGTGCTGGCCACCATTCCGATGGCCGAGGGGGTGGCGGGAGCCAGTGAGCTGTTCGACCTGGTCTTCGTGATGGTGGTGGTGTTCACCCTGCTCACCGGGCCTTCGTTGCCCTGGGTCGCGAGAGTTCTGGGTGTCGCCACGCGCGATGTACCGCGCCGGCTCGACATCGAAGCGGCTCCGCTCGACCGAGTTGCGGCCGACCTGCTGCAGGTCGCGATCGCGCCGGGCTCCCGGATGCACGGTGTCGCGGTGGGCGAACTCCGGCTCCCGCCCGGTGCCTCGGTATCGCTGATCATCCGTGAGGGTGCCGCCCAGGTCCCCGAGCCTCGGACCACCCTACGGATCGGCGATGATCTGCTGGTGGTCACTCCGCGTGGACTGCGTGAGCGCACCGAGGAGCGGCTCAGTCAGGTCTCCCGCTCCGGCCGCCTGGCTTCGTGGCTGCGCAGGTGAGCCGGGACCGCTCAGTCGGTGATCGGCGGGCTGCACACGGTGGCGGCCTTGCGGATGACGACCTCTGCCGGCGCCTGCTGTGCCAACGGACCGGCGTCATTGCCGAGCACCACGATCACGCCGGGCTCCTTGATCTCCTCACCGGCGACCACCTTGGCGTTGCGGAACTGCTGCTTGACCAACTGCACGGCGGGGTTGGACTTGTCGCTCGCCCAGATCCGCACCCCCTTGAACGGTTGGGTGGCCGTCATATTGCCGGTGCCTCCGGAAACGAAGCCACGCCCTTCCAACGACTCCATGGTGCGGCTGGCCAGCCCGGACTGGTCGCTGGCGTTCAGTACCCTCACGGCCACCAGATCGGGGGTCAGCACATCGCCGGGACTGACCGTCGAGTCCACGCAGATGCCGCTCACGGTCTTGCCCTCCACGGGTTTGGTCAGCGTATTCCAGCCCCAGAGGGCCGCCACCATGGTCAGGGCGAGCAAACCGATCAATGTCACGGCGGTTCGCATCGTCGCAGTCATTTGACCTCCAGGATCCGGGCGTGCAGCACATTGCGCTGTTGCAAGGCGGCCCGTAGCGCTCGGTGTAGTCCGTCCTCCAGGTACAGCTCGCCCTGCCACGACACGACGTGGGCGAAGAGGTCACCGTAGAACGTCGAGTCTTCATCAAGCAGATTGACCAGATCGAGGGTGGCCTTGGTGGTGACCAGGTCGCCCAGCCTCACCTGCGTCGGGGGCACCTCGGCCCAGTCCCGGGAACCGAAACCGTGGTCGGGATAGGGCCGCCCCTGTCCGACGCGTCTGAAGATCACGTTGCGAGCCTAACAACGCCGATTAGCATGCATTCATGAGCGATGCTCCCAGCAGTCCTGAGGCCACCTCCGCGCACCCTCCGATGGAGGGTGGAGCCGCCGCCGTGGCATCCGGCTACGAGTTCGAGGGCGCCGTACTGGAGCTCGGTGGCCTGATGCTGGACGAGACGCGTCTCGCGCCGGTACCGATCCGGATCCCGCTCGCGATGCTGAACCGGCACGGACTGGTCGCAGGTGCTACCGGTACCGGAAAGACCAAGACCCTCCAACTGATGGCCGAACAACTCAGTGCGGCCGGTGTCCCGGTATTCGCGGCGGATATCAAGGGTGATCTGTCGGGGCTGAGCCAGCCCGGTGAGAGCGGTGAGAAGATCGTGGCTCGGGCCGCCAGCGTGGGGCAGGACTGGCAGGCACGAGGCTTCCCTACCGAGTTCTATGCCCTGGGTGGGGAGGGCACCGGGACACCTATCCGGGTCACGATGAGCGCCTTCGGCCCGATGCTGCTCAGCAAGGTGCTGGACCTGAACGACACCCAGACCTCCAGTCTGGCACTGATTTTCCACTATGCGGACACCCATGGTCTGCCCCTGCTGGACCTGGCGGATCTGCGCGCCCTGCTCGGGTACCTGACCGGAGACGAGGGCAAGGCCGAGCTGAAGAGCATCGGGGGACTGTCGGCGGCCACCGCCGGGGTGATCCTGCGCGAGTTGGTGGCCTTCGAGGCCCAGGGGGCGGATAGGTTCTTCGGGGAGCCCGAGTTCGATTCGGCCGACCTGCTGCAGACCGATGCCGAGGGCCGCGGTCTGATCAGCCTGCTGGAACTGCCCAGACTGCAGGACCGCCCGGCGATCTTCTCGACGTTCCTGATGTGGCTGTTGGCGGACCTGTTCCACGATCTGCCCGAGGTCGGTGACGTCGACAAGCCGAAGCTGGTCTTCTTCTTCGACGAGGCGCACCTGCTGTTCACCGACGCCTCCAAGGCGTTCCTCGAGCAGATCACCCAGACCGTACGGCTGATCAGGTCGAAGGGCGTGGGCGTCTTCTTCGTCACCCAGTCGCCCACCGACGTGCCCGACGACGTGCTGGCCCAACTCGGCTCTCGCGTTCAGCACCAGCTGCGGGCGCACACCCCCAACGACGCCAAGGCATTGAAGGCCACCGTCAATACCTATCCCACCTCGACGTACGGAGATCTCGGCAAGGTGATCACCGGGCTGGGTATCGGCGAGGCCGTGGTGACGGTGATGAACGAGCGCGGTGCTCCGACGCCGGTGGCCTGGACCCGACTGAGGGCTCCGGAGTCCTTGATGGCTATGGCCGACCCCGCGTCGATGGAGGCGCTGGTCCAGGCCAGCCCACGGTGGGCCGAGTACGCCGAGGTGGTGGACCGGGAGTCCGCTCGCGAACTGCTTGCGGGTCGGTTGGAGGCGGGCGCTCGCAAGGCCGAGGAGGATGTCTTGACCAAGGAGTTGGAGCGTGCGGCCAGAGCCGATCGGGCCCGGGAGAAGGCCGAGGCTCCGGCTCGGTCGAAGCCCGCGAAGTCGGCTCCGAAGCGCGATGACAACCTGGTCACCCAGGTGGTGAATTCGGGGGTCTTCAAGGACTTCATGCGGACCGCCGCTCGCGAGGTGGCGCGCGGGATGTTCGGCTCGGGGCGCCGTTCGCGACGCTGAGGCGCCGATGCGGTGCCGCAGACTCGGGATCGGGATCGGGCCAGCACGCATCCTGTGGCCTGGGGCACACTCGGTCCATGAGCCTTGAGGACATCTACGAGATCGAGAAGCTGAAGTACCGCTACCTCCGTTTCCTCGACCTGCGCCAGTGGGACGACTTCACCGACTGCTTCGTTCCCGACGTGACGGGTGACTACGCGGGTCTGGTGTTTCCCAGCCGCGACAAGCTCGTCGACTACATGCGCAAGCACATGACCGACGAGATGATCTCGATGCATCACTGTCACCACCCCGAGATCGAGGTGGACACGGAGGGTGGAACCGCGACCGGCACCTGGTACCTCGAGGACAAGGTGATCTTCGAGAAGTACAAGCTCTATATCGAAGGTGCCTCGATCTACTCCGACCGCTACGTGCGTACCGAGGCGGGTTGGAAGATCAGCCATACCGGGTACTTCCGTACCTACGAGATGATGCGCTCGATGAAGAACTGGGACGACCTCGAGATCGACACCCGTCCCCGTAAGTACGCCCGGGACTAGAGCCGTCCGGGCCCGAAGGCGGCCGGCTCAGACCTGAGGCTCGCGCCAGGCGAGCTGGACTGTCTCCACGCCGTCATCGCGGGTGATGAACCGGGCACGCCCCGGTGGAGCAGGCTGGGGGCGCACATTGCCGATCAGGGCTCCCTCGTCCGGTGCCCCGGAGAGCACCAGACCGGGGGTCGCCAGATCCCGCAGTGACTGGATCACCGGCTCGTACAGGGCCCGGCCGGCTCCGCCGGAGCGACGGGCCACGACCAGGTGCAGGCCTACGTCCCTGGCCTGGGCGAGCAACGGTTGGAAGGCGGTCAGGGGAGAACTCTGGGTGGTCGCGACCAGGTCGTAGTCGTCCACCACCACGAACACCTCGGCACCCGTCCACCATGATCGGTTGCGCAACTGCTCACCGGTGACCTCCGGGCCCGGGAGGCGAGACTGCAGGTAGTCGACCAGTTCGGTTACCGCGGGAGCCGCCTGACCGCCGCTGGTTAGGTAGTTCAGCAGGTATTCCTCGGGAACCTCGCCGAGCAGCGAGCGCCGATAGTCGATCAGCATGATCTGGGCCTCCTCCGCGGTGCGGGTCCGGAGCACCTCGGTCAGGTAGGTACGCAGCAGCGCGGACTTGCCCGACTGTCCGTCACCGAAGACCAGCAGGTGCGGCTCAGCATCCGCATCGAGGCTGACCGGTGCCAGGTCACGCTCGTCCACGCCGATGACCAGTTCGCGCGGGGGCAGCGCCCGAGTGCCCGCGGCGCTCAGCAGGTCCTCGGATCGCAGCAGCCGGGGTAGCAGGCGCAACTTCGGTCCCGTCGGTCCCAGCCAGGCAGCACGCTGTCGAGATACCAGGTCGCTCAACCCGGCCCCGATGCTGTGCGCTTCGGCGGTGGCATCGATCCGGGGGAGTGCGGCTAGGAAGTGATGCTTGCCGGGGATCAGTCCGCGACCGGGACGGTCGAGGGGCACCGACTCGGCGGCCTTGCGATCGATCTCGGAGTCGAGGGCCTCGCCCAGCCGCAGCTCGAGTCGAGACCCGAAGAGGTCTCTGATCGCGGCCCGATAGTCGCCCCATCTGTTGGCCGAGGTCACCAGGTGCATGCCGAAGGTCAGACCGCGGCCGGCCAGGGTCTGCATGTCCAGTTCGATCTCGTCGAATTCCGATCGTAGGGTCGACCAGCCATCCACGAATAGGAAGATGTCCCCATATCCGTCGTCCACCCTGCCTTCGCTGCGCAGGGTGCGGTACGTGCTCATCGAATCGATGCCGTGCTCACGGAAGAACATCTCGCGGCGATCCACGATTCCGCTCACCTCTGCCACGATGCGTCGCACCACGTCGGGCTCGGAACGAGTGGCGATCCCAGCCACGTGAGGATGGTCGGTCAGCCCGGAGAAGGCACCACCCCCGAAGTCGAGTACGTAGAACTGTGCCTCCAGCGGAGTATTGACCAACGAGAGGCTGGCCAGCGCGCCCCGCAACAGGGTGCTCTTGCCGGTACGGGGCGCACCGACCACCGCTATGTGACCGGCGGCACCTGACAGGTCCACGGTCAGGGTGTCGCGACGCTGCTCGCGGGGTCGGTCGATGACCCCTAGCGGCACCACCAGACCGCCCAGCCCGCGCCAGTGTGCCGAGACCAGACCGAGAGTCGGGTGTACGGCCAGGTCCGGCATCAGCCGATCCAACGTGTCCGGGTTATCCAGCGGTGGCAGCCAGACCTGGTGCGCGCGTACGCCATGGCCCGTCATCCGGCTCACCGCCACGTCGAGCACCGAGGGTCCCTGCCGGGCCTGATCCGCGGAGTCGTCGGCGATCGGTTGTGCGTCTTCCAGCGATTCGAGGCTGAGCACCTCCGAGATGGTGAACGGCAAGATGCCTTGGACGTTTCCGCCCTGGTCCCGCCGCACCCGCAGCGGCGCGGCAGGGACCCCGGAGACGTAGGCCGTCTTGAAGCGCAGCAGCGTCGACTGGTCGGCGCGGAGGTAGCCCAGACCGGGAACGTTGGGCAACTCGTAGGCATCGGCGACTCCCAGAACGGTGTGGGACTCGGCAGCCGAGAAGGTGCGCAACCCGATCCGGTAGGAGAGGTGGGACTCCAGTCCGCGCAACCTGCCCTCATCGAGGCGCTGGGAGGCCAGCAGCAGGTGCAGGCCGAGCGAGCGGCCCAGGCGACCGATGGCGGTGAACAGGTCGATGAACTCGGGCTTGGCGCTGAGCAGCTCCGAGAATTCGTCCACCACGATGAACAACGAGGGCAGCGGTGACAGTTGCGCCCCATGACGCCTGGCCCGTTCGTAGTCGCGCACGGAGGCGAAGTTGCCGGCTTGGCGCAACACCTCCTGTCGACGCACCATCTCGCCGCTGAGAGCATCCTGCATGCGATCGACCAAGCTGAGGTCGGAGGCCAGATTGGTGATCACCGCCGAGACATGCGGAAGGTCCGCCATCCCGGCGAAGGTGGCGCCGCCCTTGAAATCCACCAGGACCAGATTGAGCTGCTCCGACGAATGGGTCATCGTCAGGCCCAGCACCAGTGTGCGCAGGAACTCTGATTTTCCCGATCCGGTGGCGCCGATGACCAGTCCGTGGGGGCCCATCCCCTGTTGCGCCGACTCCTTCAGGTCCAGATGGACCACGGCACCGGAATCGCCGACTCCGATCGGTACCCGCATCCGATCCCGGTCGGGGCGAGGTCGCCACGAGGTGGCTGGATCCAGGGCGTGTGCGTCCCCCAGCCCCAGTAGTTCCAGCAGATCGCTGGAGCTGGTCAGGTCACCGCTGCTCGGTTCGCCACCGGACGTGGCGGCGTTGAGCGGGGCCAGTCGGCGTGCGAAGGCCTCGGCGACGCTGGTGTCACACAGGTCCACGGAGGCCTTGACCGGAGGTTGGTGCAACCGCATGGCGACTACCGGGACCCGACCGTCCGCGGTCGGACCGTCGCACCGGATCCTGAGCCGGGAGGGGTCCTCCAGGTCGCCCCACTGGTCCCTGAGGTCCAGAACGGTGACGCCGTGCAGGCCGTCGGGGGGAACGACGTGGTTGTCGTGCGGAAGGTCCGTGCCGTCGACGATCAGCAAGATGTGAGGACCGGCCTGACGATCATCGGCACCGAATCGGGGACGATCACCCAACGAGGAGGGCAGCAGCTCGCCGAGTTCCTGGATCGAGGTACAGACCAGTCGGCGAGGGCCGACCGCGTCTCGTGCCCGCGGGCTCTGGCAGTGCGGCAGCCACTTGACCCAGTCCCAATGAGTCAGGTGCGCCTGGGAGCTGAGCACCGCGACCAGGAGCTGGTCCGGTCCATGAAAGGCAGCGCCCGAACAGATCATCGACCGGGCGGCCGCGCGGGCACCGTCGGCGCCTCCACACAGTTCGATCCGGTCGAAGGCCCGTAGATCGACCAGTGCGGGCAGGTCGGGCTGGACCCGGTGGGTGGCTAGCAACCGTTGCAGGGCCGAGGCAGCGACCGGGTCGGCCCGGTCGACTGGTGAGTCGCTGGGCGGGACCAGGTCGAGGGCCAGGTCCCAGACGCACAGTCCGTAGCGGACGTGCAGGAAGTGCGGGTCCAGCGGACCGCGTTCCCACAGTCGGGAACGCTCCGCGGCCAATGCCGGGAGAGCGGTGGGTGCCGGGAAATGCCAGGTCAGCACCGCTCGCTGGGCCCGGGCGGCGGCGCGGATCTGCGCGCGCACGTCGGACAGGTACCGCAGGTAGTCGGTGCGTGAGGATGCCACGCTGGTGACGCGCTGTCGCCTGCCGCGGTCCACCTGGACCAGCAGGAATCCGATCGTGGCGAACACGAACATGCCACCGGCGATGAAGGCCCGGGTGCGGTCGCCGCTGCCGCCCATGGTGGCCACCACCACGATCGAGCCGATGCTGCCCAGCAGCGGGATGGCATTCATCAGCAGGCCGGAAGAGCCGTCCTGCTCCACCCGCGGTGGCGGGGGTTGCAGGGTGATCGAACCGCTCGGCATCCGTGGCCCGCCGGCACGCTCGAAGGTGCCCTCGAAGGCGCGCAGGGCTTCTCCGGCACCATCAGTGCTCGGTACCGCGCTAGCGCGGTCCGTTCGAGACCCTGCGCTGGCTGCGCTCACTCTGCCCCCTCGCGACGCGGTGTCGATCCTCGTCCAGTGATGATATGAGTCCGGCCCGACGCAGACGACTCTTGTGCACCCACTCTCGCGCACCGGCTCCGGCCCACGGTCGGCCGGTGCCCGTGAATCCGACTGGGCCCACGGCGGCGAACGAGTCCCTCATGACCCAGAGACCGTCGTGCCCGGGGAGCGGAGAGAACCGCACACCGGGCCCCTCGTTCGAATCCGTCCACAGATCACCATGTCGCCAGCCGGCCGCGCTGTTGCGATAGCAGAGTGAGTAGCGGCGGCGGACACCGCCGGTCGTGGCTCGGGGGGCACGACCTGAATCTCGCTGGTCGGATGGAAGGAGAAGACGATGGACACGATGAGGCAGCAGGAGCAAGCGCTCATCAGGGCCGCCGAACAGGTGCGGATGGCGCGGGGGGACGTACAGCGACTGGGTGATCGGCTCGGCCTGGAGATGCAGGGGCTCCGGGCTCAGTGGGCAGGCCGAGGAGGCACGGCCTTCCAATCCCTGATGGTGGGATGGGCGGAGCGTCAGCGACGGATCCTGGGGGCGCTCGAGACGCTTGCGGCCCATGTGGAGACCACCGAGCGTGACACCGGGTCCACCGACGACGTCCAGGCCGGGGTCACGGCCGTGTTGTTGAACCGGCTCGGGTGAGGATCGATGATGTTCGACGGACTGCTGGTCAACCATGCTGCCTTGGAGGAGGCGGCGCAGCACCTGCAGATCACGGCACGAGAGATGGCCGCACGACTCGATGCGTTGGAGTTGGATCTGGCACCGTTGCGCGGTGGCTGGGCCGGCTCGGCCAAGGTGGCCTATGACGGATCCAAGGCGACCTGGGACGCCGCGATGAGCGAACTCATCGAGATGCTTCGCCAGGTCGGGGTCGTGGTCCGCGACTCCAATGCGGAGTACCGCTCGGCGGATCTGCGCGGCGCGGCTCGGTTCGAGTGAGGCGGAGGACGTGCAGGTCGATCGGGGTGGACGGGATGGGATCTCCTCGACAGTGCCGGACGGGTCTGGCCCGGTGGTCTGCGGATCGGGGGTGTTCGAGCAGATCGCGGCTCGGTTGGCCGAGGCGTCGGGCATGGCGACCGTTTTCGGGGTCACGCCGCTTTCCGGCGAGGTACTGGGTGACCTGCCGACGGCCCAGGCGACCGTGAGTCGCGCCAACGCGGTGCAGATCAGGGGCGGGCGTCGGGTTCGGGCGCTGAGCCGAGGGATCGGTCGCAGAGCGGCCGCGCTGCGGGCGGTGCAGCGGGACTTCGAGAGCACCGACACCGCTGTCCGTCAGGCGCTCAGTGCTGTCCAGACGCGCCAGTGGTGACGATGCGCGACCCAGCCGAGAAGGGACCCGCCGGTCCCGCGCAGGCGGCCCTGGCTCAGGCGGTGCACGGCAGCGACCCCCACCGGTTGTCGGAATGGGCCCAGGCATGGTGGAGCGAGGCCCGGCGGGTCGAACAGGTGAGAGGTGCGCTCCGGACAGCGCGTCGCGCGGCCGGTGGTCAGGGGGGTCCGCAGGTACGCCGGGCCGTGGCCGACTCCCTCGGTCGGCTGGATCGTGAGGCGGGAGAGAGCGCCGCAGCTTTCAGGGTGATCGCGCGAGCGGCCCGGAGATTGGCTGCCGAACTGCGTGCCCTCCGGGCCGTGCACGAGGCGCTGGCCGGTGCGGCCGGGCCGGGGGTCGAGGCCACCGCCGCGGCGGCGATACGCGCCTGGGAGCGGGCTCTGGAAGCCGCTGCAGGCGCTTGGGAGGCCGGGTCGCCCGCTCCCGGGCCCGGACAGCTGCCGGAGGACGACCGGTCCGGTCGTTCGTCGGCCGGGACCGGTGTGGCGCCCCCGACCTCGGCTCTGGCGTTCCGGCTTGCTACCTCCCGTGGCTGGGTCACCGAACCGTCGACCCTGGTCGCCGTGGGCAGCGGCCAGGACGCGGCGTTCGGGGCTGAGGGGCCGTCGTCATCGCTGATGGCAAACCCCGCGGAGGGCCCGAGACCGGTATCCGACACACTCTCGGATCCGGCGAGCGTCGAGTCCGGCCAACGCCCCGGCAGTCGACTCGATGCGGCCCGGGGGCAGTGGGGCCGGCCGATGCCCGGCGGACCCACCCTGGGGGCAGCGGGGATGCTCGGGGGCGTCCTGGCCCGCCGGGTTGGGAGCGGACCGGTGGTTCGGCGGAACGGCCCCGGCCCCGGTCCCGATCCCGGAGGGGTGGGTGACGCTGGGAGCTACGGCGGCACAGCGGGCGCTCCCCCGCGGCGAGGACCCGGATTCTTGGGGGCCGTTCCCGCTGTCGGGGGAGGCGCCCGGGCCGCCAGGCAGAACTCCGAGGCTCCGTTCTCGAGACCGAGCGGTGCCCTGGAATGGTTGCCGGGTGACGGTGAGCACCCGGGGATCTTGCGCTGAGGCCGCGCGAGGCCGCTCAAACGCGGGGATGTCGATCGAGCTTGGGACCGATAGGCTGCGCCGGGCGTGCTTTCACGACCCGACGCACCCGATGGGGAGGGAGACGGCTATGAGCGTGGCGTCCATCAGGACCTCTGGCATGGTCCGGGTCACTGTCGCCTCTGGGACCCGCCGAGTCGACCTGGTCCTGCCCGGGGCCGTCCCCGTGGCCGAGATCATTCCCGAGCTGGCGCGCAGCGTCGGTCTGCTCGATGCCACTACCGTCCACGGCGGATACCGCCTGGTCGGCTCGGAGGGCCGTGAGCTCGAACCCGATGCCGGTCTGATCATCCAGGGGGTCGAGGACGGCGAGTTGCTCACCGTCTTCGCCGGGGTGGATCTGATCACACCCAAGGTCTATGACGATGCGGTCGAGGCGATGGCCGATGTGGTCGAGACAGACCTGACGCCCTGGACTGCTGACCGGGGTCGCCGCAGTGCGATCACCTCGGTGGCCGTACTGCTGCTCCTGGCCTCCCTCGGACTGCTCGGACGATCGGATGCCACCGCGGCCGGGGTGGCGGCCGGCGGACTATGCGTGGTTCTGGTCGGGGTGGCCGTGCTGCTCTCTCGCGTTCGCGATGAACCGGTCGGCGGGGTGGTACTGGCTGGGGTCGGAGGCGTCACCGCGGTGGTGGCCGGCCTGGTCTTGGCACCGGGAGACCTGAACCCGGGCCACCTGACGGCGGAACACCTGCTCGGGGTGCCCTTGGCCTGGGCTGGAGCCGGCCTCTTCCTGGTCGGCTGTGTGAGCGTGGTCGGGCTCAGATCCGGTCGCGGGCTGCTGCTTCCGGCCGTGGTCCTGGGAGCCCTGGCCGTGGCCGTCGGGCTGGTGGTGGACCGGACCGACCTCTCACCGGCCGTGTTGAGCACGATCGTGCTGGTGGTGGCGGTGCTGCTGGGCAGTGTCTTTCCCTGGGTGGCCCTGGGACTGAGCGGGGCCGGTTCCGAGCAGGCCGGGCTGCCCATCCCTCCGAAGGTCGATGCCGATCGGGTGCTCGCCGATGCCCGGATCGCTCACGAGATCCTGCTGGGCGTCACCCTGACGGTCGGACTGCTGGTAGTGCTGATCGCGCCGCTCGCGGTCAGTCGCGGCGTGGCCGGAACGGTGGTGGCCCTGGCCTCCGCGTTGGTGGTTGCCCTGCGCACCCGGCAGTATCGGGTCGGTAGTGAGGTGGCCTCCGGTCGGTACTGCGCTCTCCTGGGCGTGGTCTCCGTGGCCGTCGCGGTCTTGGCCAGTCGGCCGGACTGGCGACCGGCGACCACCGGAGTGCTGGTGGTCGGGGCTGCTGTGGTCCTGATCGGCACGTTCGGGCCGACCATGAGCGCGGCCCGTCGAAGCCGGGTCGGAGACGTAGTGGAGACGATGGCCTTGGTCTCCCTGCTGCCCCTGCTGGTGGTGGCCACGGGCCTCGCGGAGCGGATCGTGGGCTGAGATGGTCGGCAAACGGGAGCTGGTCGAGGCGCAGGCGTTCAGTCGCCGGCGGCTGGTCACGGCCTTCGTGAGCGGTGCTCCGGATGGGCACGAGGTCGAGCCGGCCCGCCGAGGGCGCACCCTGGTGGCCGGGGTGGCGCTGGCTGGGCTCGTGCTGGGCGGGGCGGCGATCTCCGGACAGTTGACCGATCGTCCCGACAGCGGGTGGAAGCGGGACGAGAGTTTCGTGATCGCCGAGGAGACCGGCGAGCAGTATGTGGTGCTGGACTCCCGCGACTCGTCCGGGGGGCGAGTACCCGAATTGCACGCGGTGCCCAACAAGGTCTCAGCCCAGTTGGTGCTGGGACGCCACGACCTCGAGCGGTTCAACGTTGCGCAACGGCACCTGGACGAGGTGCGGCAGGGACGGCCACTGGGAATCGTCGCGGCTCCGTCGAGTCTGGCGCCGGTGTCCCGGTTGCGTCAGGACGAGTGGACCGCGTGCACGAGCGACGACCGAGGCGTTCTACTCCGGCTGGATCCCCGCAGAGATCTGCCCGAGGAACCCATCGGAGCCTTCGTCGGTGAGGAGCCGGATGGCGGCCGGTGGCTGGTAGCCGCTGGCGCGGACGGTCTCGTGCACCGTTACCGACTGCCGAAGGGTGACCGGGGGACCTACTTCGGGAACTGGCTGAAACTGAGCGTGCTGACCTTGGACCAGCGCTGGTTGCGGTTGTTGCCGGAGGGAACACCGCTGACTGCGGAGGCCTTCGGCCTTACCGGGCAGGGCGGCCGAGTCGGCTATGGGCAGTTGAACGGACGCAAGGTCGGTGACATGGTCCAGATCCAGGGAGTGAACTATCTGCTCGATGCAGACAGGCCCCGGCAACTCGATGATTTCGAGGCCACTCTCTATAAGGCCGTGCACGGTGACCCGATCATGTTGTCCGATGCGCTGCGGATCGGTGCACCGCCTGCCGAGACACCCGCGGACTGGCCGCAGGCACTGCCCGATCCACTGAGCATGCGGGGGACCGCTCCGGCGCTCTGTGCCCTCCTGCGCTCTGGTGACCGGGGGCGGCCGAGCACCAGTCTGGTCGCCACGGCGGTCGAGGATGGCCTGCCCGAGCGTGGCGTGGTCGATGTCTGGGTGACCCCGGATACCGGAGCCTATGTCCGCCCGGTCTCCGGCACCGAGGATCCGGCACCTGCCTACGTCATCGATGCCAGAGGCAGCGCTCATCGGCTGGAGGGTGACTCGGTGCCTGGTCTCCTCGGCTACGCAGACATCGTTCCGAGCGCGATTCCGGCCGCCTGGTTGGCGTTCTTCGAGCCCGGCGCCGCGCTTTCGGTCAAGGCGGCCCGCAACCCCTGAGCCGAATCGAGCGTGAAGCCGGGTGGGGTCCTAGTGGCGAGGATCTAAAGTTCCGGATGGGTTGGCGTCGTCAGGGTGCGTGCATCGCAAGGCGGCTCTGCGAACGTCCTACCGGGTGTAATACGAGCAGTGCCAACGCAGCGAGGTGCGTGCCATGGCGGCGTCCAACCGTCCAGGAATTTTTGAAACGCGCCACTAGGGTGCGGGACACTTCGGGTAGGCGAATGAGGAACGGCCCGGATCTGGATCCGGGCCGTTGCTGGCGGAGGTAGGGGGATTCGAACCCCCGAGGGCGTTAACCCAACCCGCTTTCCAAGCGAGCGCCATAGGCCACTAGGCGATACCTCCGCGCAGAAGATTACAGGCGGGCCTCCCGGGTACCGAATCGAGGGGTCGGAGGGGTGCTCTAGCCGCCCGCTTTGGAGTCGTGGAGGCGACTCCCCTACACTGACGGCAACCCCTCGTGCGGCGGTATCTTGCTCAATCCCCCAGGGCCGGAAGGCAGCAAGGGTAGGCGGGCTCTACCGGGTGCACGAGGGGCCTTTTCATGCCGGTTTCGAGTGGTGCCCGACCCGATGGAACGCGTGTGACCTGCCCGGCAGGCGATTGTCGGGCCCAGTGGCTAGGGTTCCCCTGTGGACTCACCCCTCGCCCTCTATCGCCGATACCGGCCCGAGACGTTCGCCGAGGTCATCGGCCAGGAACACGTCACCGAGCCGTTGCGCAACGCGCTGGCGAACGATCGGGTCAACCACGCCTACCTCTTCTCCGGCCCACGTGGGTGCGGCAAGACCACCTCGGCCCGGATCCTGGCGCGGGCGCTGAACTGCGCCCGCGCGCCGATCGCCGACCCGTGCGGGGAGTGCGACTCGTGTCGAGACCTGGCCCGAGGCGGGTCCGGCTCGATCGACGTGATCGAGATCGACGCGGCCAGCCACGGCGGTGTGGACGACGCCCGCGACCTGCGCGAGAAGGCGTTCTTCGCTCCGGTCCGGGACCGCTACAAGATCTACATCATCGACGAGGCCCATATGGTCTCCACGCAGGGCTTCAACGCCCTGCTGAAACTGGTCGAGGAGCCGCCCCCGCACCTGCGTTTCATCTTCGCGACCACCGAGCCGGAGAAGGTCATCCCGACCATCCGCTCGCGGACTCACCACTACCCGTTCCGGCTGATCCCGCCGCGACTGCTCTCGGACTACCTGACCCGACTGTGTGCCGCCGAGGGAGTGCCGATCGAGGGTGCGGCGCTGCCGCTGGTGGTCCGGGCCGGTGGAGGCTCGGCGCGGGACACCCTGTCGGTCCTCGACCAGTTGCTGGGGGGTTCCGGCCCGGAGGGAGTGACCCACCAGCTGGCCAGTTCGCTGCTCGGATACACCCCCGACTCGCTGCTCGACGAGATGGTGGATGCGTTCGCTGCACGCGACGGCGGCGGTGTCTTCCGGGTGGTCGACAAGGTGGTCGAGACCGGGCAGGACCCGCGCCGGTTCACCGAGGACCTCTTGCGTCGTCTCCGTGATCTGGTCATCGTCTCCGCGGTCCCGGACGCGCCGGCGACCGGGCTCATCGACGTCTCCGTGGACGCCGGTGAACGCCTGGTCGCCCAGGCCAATCATTTCGGTGTCATCGAGTTGAGCCGGGCAGCCGACCTGGTCGCGGCGGGACTCACCGAGATGCGCGGCGCTACCGCGCCCCGACTGCTGCTGGAACTGATCTGCGCCCGTGTCCTGTTGCCGGGCGCCGACCACACCAACGACGGGGTGATGGCCCGGCTCGACCGCTTGGAGAAGCGGTTCGAGATCGCCGGTGCGCCCCCCGCTCCCCGCGCTGCGGCCGATCCACCGGCCTCGCCCCCGCAACCTCCCGCGCAGCCTTCCCGGCCCGTCCCGCCGATCGAGGAGGTGGCCCCGCCGACCGTGCGCGCCGAACCGGAAGTGCTTCCGGCGACACGAGACGAGCCGCCTGCTCCTGCGCCCACCGAGCCTCCGGGCTGGGGGAGCACACCGGGACCGGCAGCGGCGCCTCAGCGACCGGTCGACCCGGCGCCGTCGGTCGCGGCGACCGAACCTACGAGCCCCGAGTCGCCCGGCGCCTTGAGCCTGGCCGATGTGCGGAACCTGTGGCCCAGCGTCGTCGAGGCCACCAAGTCGCGACGTCGGCTGGCATGGATGCACCTGACTCAGAACTGTCAGGTGGTCGCCGTCGACGGGGCCACGTTGGCGCTGGGATTCAGCAACGTCGGGGCGCGTGACTCGTTCGTCTCCTCGGGTTGTGACGAGATCGTGCGACAGTCGGCGATCGATGTGATCGGTACCGCCTGGCGGATCGAGGCGATCATCGACCCGGGTGCCACCCCTGATGTCGGCTACGTGGCCACCAGCCCGGCGGTCACCCCCGAGCCCCCCGTGGCACCCGTGCCAACCGCGCCGGTCGACCCGGTGGCGGCGCCGTCGGAGCCGCCGGCCTGGGCCACGCCCGATGCCGCGGCGCCGATGCCGACGGAATCGCCCGTCCCACCGGCCCGTCCCGACCCGTTACCGGCGGAACAAGCACCGACGGACCTGCCGCCGACCGACCCGGCCGCGATCGCCGCGGCTCGCAACGCGATCCAGGCCACCCGGGTGACCGGAGAACGCACCCCTCAGGTTGACCACGGGGCCCTGGCCGATGCCGAGGTGCGCTTCGACGATCCCGAGGTCGATAGCGGGGTCACCGATGCCCGTACCTTGGTAGAGCGGGAACTCGGCGGCACCGTGATCGAAGAGATCCCGCATTCCTGAACAGTTCGGTGTCCGATCATGGTGCCGATGAACGAACCCAGACCAGAAGGTGACCCGATGACCGACCAGATCCCTGACCCGAACAACCCCCTCGATGCCCTGGGCGGTCTGGGTCTCGACATGGGTGCATTGCTCGAGCAGGCGCAGCAGATGCAGAGCCAACTCGTCTCAGCCCAGGCCGAGCTCGCCGAGGCCCAGGTCAACGGAACCGTGGCCGGTGGTGCGGTCACCGTCACCGTCAGTGGTGTGGGGGACCTGCTCGCGGTACAGATCCGAACCGGCGAGTTCGACGGATCCGACCCCGAGCAACTGGCCGACCTGGGGGATCTGGTCGTCGCCGCCTACCGGGACGCCAAGAACCAGGCCGACGTTCTGGCCGGCGAGAAGCTCGGCCCCCTGACCGGAGGCGGCATCCCCGGACTGGGCTGACCTCGCCCACCTGCCCCCAACGCTGACGCGCACGACGAATACAAGGAGCCCTACCCGTGTACGAGGGTGTCGTCCAAGATCTGATCGATGAGCTCGGTCGGCTGCCCGGTGTGGGCCCCAAGAGCGCTCAGCGGATCGCCTTCCACATCCTGCAGGCCGACGCCGAGGACGTGCAGCGCCTGGCCGATGTGTTGCACAAGGTCAAGGAGCAGGTGAAATTCTGCACGATCTGCTTCAACGTCTCCTCCGAGGAGACGTGCCGGATCTGTCGGGATCCTCGACGGGACCCGAGCGTGCTCTGTGTGGTGGAGGAGTACAAGGATGTCGTCGCAGTGGAACGTACCCGCGAATTCAAGGGGCGCTACCACGTACTGGGCGGCGCGATCTCGCCGATCGACGGGGTCGGTCCCGAGCAGTTGCGGATCCGGGAACTGATGATGCGACTCGCCGACGGTGCGGTGGTCGAGGTCATCCTGGCCACCGACCCCAACCTGGAAGGCGAGGCCACCGCGACCTATCTCACCCGAACTCTCTCGCCGTTGGGGTTGACCGTGACGCGACTTGCTAGTGGACTGCCCGTGGGAGGTGACCTGGAGTATGCCGATGAGGTCACCCTGGGGCGAGCATTCGCCGGACGGAGGTCCGCCAATGGCTGAGCAGACACAGGTCATCGAACCGGAGGCCGGTGACGAATCACACCTGCGCGCTCTGGCCGACGAGATGGCCGAGACATTTCACGGTTTCATCCGCGACGTGCACACGATCACCTCCGAGGGGGACGGCAGCCGCGCGGTCTCGCTGTTGCTGCTTGAGGTGAGCCGAGTCAGCCTGGCCGGGGCCAGACTGGGCGCCCAGGTGGACTTCGACCCGGAGGGTCGGTACCAGCCCGATGTGGGCCCGGAGGCCGACTTCGAGGAAATGCGGATGGGGCTGGCCAACCTGTTGG
>CAYNFY010000084.1:0-19246 GCA_964396585.1 uncultured Nocardioides sp. | reverse complement strand
GGCCGATGGTGCTGGAGAGTCCCCGGTTCGACGGGCGCTACTACTCCTTTCAGTTCGCCAACGCCGACACCTCCAGCGACCATGCCTACGGCTCACGCACCCACGGCGACCAACTGCCACCGGTCTTCGTGCACGGACCCGAATATCGGGGGACGATCCCGACGGACCTGCTGGTGGTGGGCAGCACCACTCGCTACCTCAACCTGCCCGGTCGGATGCTGATCGACCTCGACGATCCCGCCGATCTGGCCAGGGCACACCTGTTGCAGGATCAGGTGCGGCTACGCAGCTGGGACTCCTTCCGATCAGGCTCACTGGAACCGGCACCCGTGCCCACCCAGGTCCCGGGTGCGCCGACACTCAGCGACCCGTTCGCGTGCTTCCTCGGCGAGACGCGCTGCCTGGTCGAGGAGCAAGGGCTGAACGGATCGGACCGTGAGTGGCTGGTCCGACACCCCGTGCTCGGGCCGCTGCTCAACGCCGAACCCGAGACGAAGCCGTACCCGGGGTCACTGCTGACCGGGCTCGCGGCCGGACAGGCACTGGTAGCCCAAAAGGCGGCCGCCCTGGGCATCCAGACCGGTGGCTGGACCGTCAACCTGGCCGGGCCGCGGTTCGGTACCGATCATCTGTTGCGCGCGGCGGTGGCCCGGGACCAGATCTACGTGACGATCCCCGAAGAGGGCGTCTACCCGGTCGGCAAGACCGATGACCAGGGTCGTGGACTCAACGGCGCGTACGACTACGAGGTCCACTTCGCCGCCGATGCGCTACCGCCGGTCTCCGGATTCTGGTCGGTCACCCTGTACTCGGCACAGGGGTACCTGGAACCGAACGAGGCCGGGATCTACAGCGTCGGCGACCGGGGAGAGTTGCAGCGCGAGCCCGACGGATCGGTCCGTCTCCTGATCAGTCGGCAGCGACCCGAAGGGGCGGGCAACTGGCTACCGTCGGTGCCCGACGACTTCTATCTGATGTTGCGGCTCTTCGTGCCGGCACCCGAGATCCGCACCGGGGTCTGGCTGCCTCCGGCGATCACCCGGGTCGGGTGATCGGCATGCAGAACTGGGCTTCGGCGATGCGGGGCTACCCGGCGCGGCAACATCCGAGCTATGACCTCGGCGAGGTCGACCTACTCCGGGCCGACCCGGTCCCCGATATCGCGCCGCTGGACGGAGCGGCACAGCACGGCTGGGCCCAGAGTCTGGCGTGCGACGCCGTGATCTACGGGCTGCCGGCCGTCTACCAGTACGTCCAGCTTCACGCAACGGTCCTGCAGGCAGGAGCATCGTCGGCGTTCAACAGGTTCGATCACGAGTCGGAGTTGGCCGGGCCCGGCTACTCCCGATTCAAGACCCCCAATGTCGACACGCTCTATTCCAGCGCATGGCTCGATCTCAGCCGGGGACCGGTGGAGTTGCAGGTCCCGGCGATGGGCAGTCGCTACTACACCGTGCACTTCCTGGATGCGTACAGCAACGCCACCAATCTCAGCAGTCGTACTCTCGGCGGTGAGGGCGGGCGGATCTGGGTGGCCACCACCGGCTGGAACGGAGCCGTCCCCGAGGGGGTCCGAGTCTTCCGGGTCGCCACCCCCTACATGTGGATCCTGCTGCGAATCTTCGCGGCCGCACAGGAGCCCCTGGAGACGGTGCACCAGCTCCAGCAGGCGATCACTCTCACCCCGATCGCATCGACATCACCCAGCGTCGCGGCACCACTCTGGCCAGCCCCGACGACGAAGGCCGAAGACCTCGACGCCGCGACCTTCTTGCGGTTGCTCGACACCGTGCTCAGACGCAACGGCAATCCGGTTCAGGAGGACGCGCTCGTCTACAGGTTCCGCGGTCTCGGTCTGGGGCTACCGGATCCCCTGGACCCCGATGCGTGGACACCCGCGCTCCGCGCCGCCGTCGAGGCGGGATATGAGACCGCTCTGCACCTGGTGCGCTCGGTGATGGGGCAGCGCGGTGTCGCGGCCGGCGACGGCGGCTGGCGAACCCTGATGGGCTCCGGAGCGTACGGGTTCAACTATGTGCATCGGGCCGCGACCAATTACGTCGGATTGGGCGCCACCACCCGGGAGGAGAGCGGCCCCTATACGGCGCTGGTCGACTCCGACGGTGCCACCCTCGATGGACGATTCGGCCCCTACCGAATTCACCTACTGCCGCCGCCGGTGGACGCATTCTGGTCACTGACGCTCTATGACGTGGCGGGCCGAGAACTGGTAGAGAACGAGATCGACCGCTATGCGATCGGCAGCAGCACACCGGGGCTCCCCTGGGAGGCGGATGGATCGTTGGTCATCGACATCGCAAGCACACCCGAGCAAGCGCAGGGCACCTGGCTACCGGCCCCCTCCGCACCGTTCTATCTCGTCCTCCGGGCGTACGCGGGCCACGATGAAGTGGTCACCGGCGAGTGGACACCGGCCCCGGTCCGACGCCTAGCTCCCTGATGCGTGGAGTGCGTCAGGATTCCGCATCGTCTGCGTCAGGACCTGATTGCTCAGGCCGAGGTCGAGCAACTCCTGATCGGCCCGCCGCATCGCCACCGCCCGGGCCCAGGCCGACCCCGATGACCAGACGGACCAGCGAACTCACCGCGGTCGGCGACACCCTCACCCCTGAGCGACCTGTACGCGACCGTGAACGACACCGCGCACCAACTCGCAGCCCTCGACAGCGAGACTCCACTAGGTGCCAGGAAGGTTCAAGCCCTCGCTCTACTGGTCGCGCACGGCACCGAACAACAAGCCCTCGACCTCACCGGTGACACCGAATCCTCGATGCCTTCGAGGCGCACCGCGCCGAAGGTTCGGCTCTACCTCCACGCCGACCCCTGGAAACCCACAACAGACCCACCACCCAATGTGGACGGTGCGGACCCGCCACCCGGATCCACCCACCCCGACACCATCGCGCTGTAGTGAATCAACGGCGTACTGACGCACGCTCAACCGATCGACCACGTATCGACTTATTAGCGAGCGGGCGTCGGAGATCGCCTAAGCGTCGGCTTCGAGGGCGTCTCGATCCGCCCATTCGAGGAGTGGCGCAATTTCGAAGGGGTGCGCGTCGATGTCTGCATGCAGGTCGCCCAGGTCACCGAAGCGGGCCGGCATCGTCTCGATGGTGAAGTCATCCGGCACGCAAGCGTCGACCTCGTCCCACCTGATCGGTGCCGACACCCGCGCGTTGGGGACGCCTCGTACCGAGTACGCGCTGGCCATGGTGTGGTCCCGGGCGTTCTGGTTGTAGTCGATGAAGAGGTGGGCGGGGTCCCGGTCCTTGCGCCACCAGGCCGTGGTCACGTCCGCCGGCATCCGGCGCTCCACCTCGCGGGCGAAGGCCAGCGCGGCGCGGCGTACCTCCGAGAACCCGTGCCGTGGCAGGATCCGGACGTACACGTGCAGCCCCGACCCACCCGAGGTCTTCGGGTATCCGACCGCGTCGAGCTCGCCCAGCACCTCGTGCACCACCGCCGCCACGCGCCGCACCCGGGCCCAGTCGCACTCCGGGCCGGGGTCCAGATCGATCCGCCACTCGTCGGGCTCCTCGACGTGTCCCCGCCGGCTGTTCCACGGATGGAACTCCACCGTGCTCATCTGAACAGCCCAGATCACCTGACCGAGCTCGGTCACACACAGTTCGTCGGCGGTCCGCTTCCAGCGGGGGAAGAACAGCTCGACGGTCTCCACCCAGTCGGGTGCACCACCGGGGATTCGTTTCTGGTGCACCTTCTCCCCCGCCAGTCCCTTGGGGAACCGGTGCAGCATCGTGGGCCGCTCGAAGAGGGCGTTCACGATGCCCGGCCCGACCGCCAGGTAGTACTCGACCAGGTCGAGCTTGGTGGCTCCGGTCTCGGGAAAATAGATCCGGTCCGGGTTGGAGACGCGCACCACCCGGTTGTCGACCTCGACCTCGACGGCAGGCACTTTGCTGGGCACAGCCTCAGGCTAGCGAAGTCGCGCGCGTGCCTCACCCTCTCAGGCTGCCTCGGGACGCTCCACCTGGTCCACCCGCCAGTCACCGTCGTGGCGCACCAGGTGCACCACAACCTGTTCGGTGCGGATCTCGTGCTCTGCGCCGTCCACCGTCACTCGGGCGGCTCTGACCGTGGCATCCACCCGCGCTGCCGCACCCTTCTCGCTGGCCGAGTGCACCTCGATCCCCACATTGTGCACGTCGGTCTCCGGGGTGTCGGGCAGATCGAAGGTGGCGACCACCTGTCGACAGGTCTTCTCAGGGCGCCCGTTCTCGGCGGCCCACGCCTTCTGTCCCCCGGGACTGCGTAGCTCACAAGACGTTCCATAGCGACCCACCGCATCGGCGGCCAGCACCTTGCTGGCTACCGACTGGGCACTGGTGTCACGAGGGCCGAGGAATGCCAGCAACTGAACCACGAACAGTGCGGCGATCATTCCCCAGGCGACCCAGTCGAACCCGCGGCGGGTACGGCGAGCGGGGCGAGGTGCGGAGTCGGTCAGCGAATCGGGATCGGAGCTGGTCACAAGGAGGGATGCTCCCATGTCTCCGAGCCGGATTCACTCGGTCCCAGCACCCATTTTCTCTTCTCGACGAAGCGAGACCGAGAACATCGCATCGCTTGCGTCGATATGGGGCCAGAGCTGGAAGCGGTCCGTCTCGACGGTGTCGCCGCGTGCCGCGAGCACCTCGGCGACCACCTGTGAGGTCTCGGCCAGGACCGGCGAACAGGTGGCGTAGACCACCACGCCTCCGGGACGGACCAGGTCGAGTGCGGAGTCCAGCAGTCTCTTCTGCAGGCCGACCAGGTCGGTGACGTCCTGCGGGGTGCGCCGCCACCGGGACTCGGGACGACGCCGCAACGCACCCAGGCCGCTGCAGGGGGCGTCCACCAGGACCCGATCGAAGGTGCCCGGGGGCCAGTGCGGCGCGGTGCCATCGCCGACCACCACTCCGAAGTCATCGACTCCCATGCCGGCGACGACCGCACGTACCGACTTCTTCACCAGGGCAGCCCGATGCTCTTGAGACTCATTCGCGGTCACCCGCGCGCCACGCTGGGCCGCGATGGCAGCCAGCAGAGCCGTCTTACCGCCCGGTCCCGCGCACAGATCCAGCCAGCGCTCGTCTCGGCCCTCCACCGTGGCCTCGGTGAGCGCCAATGCCACGCGCTGAGAGCCCTCGTCCTGCACTCCGGCCCGCCCCTGAGCCACCGCCGGGATCGCGCCGGGATCGCCGCCGTCGAGGGTGTAGGCGTAGGGCGACCGCCCGGTGGGCACAGCCCCCGCCCGGGTCAGTTCCGCCGCATCCACCAGCCCCGGACGAGCGACCAGGGTCACCTTGGGCGACTCGTTGTCGGCAGCCAGCAATGCGTCCAACTCACCGGCCCGTTCACCGAGGGCGTCGTGCAGTTCCTGCACCACCCAGCGCGGATGCGAGTGCGCCACGACGGCGAACCCGATCGGGTCCCGGGTCGGGTCGGGAGCCACCCGAAGTACCCAACCCGGCAGATCGTGCTCGCTGACCCGGCGAAGCACCGCATTGCTGAACCCGGCCGCTCCCTGACCGACCCGGAACCGGACCAGGTCGACCGTGGTGGAGATCGCCGCGTGATCGGGCACCCGCATCGACAGCAGTTGATGGGTGCCCAGTCGCAACGCATCGAGCACCTTGGCCTCCACCTTGGCCAGGGAACGATCCACGCACGCGGCAAGAATCGCGTCGTAGGTGCCCTGGCGGCGCAGAGTGCCCGACACCAACTCGGTGGTGAACGCCGCGTCGCGACCCTCCAGGCCGTGCTCGGCCAGTACATGCGGCAACACCAGATTGGTGTAGGCCCCGTCGACCCGCACCGCCTTGAGCACCTCGAAGGCGGCATGGCGCGAGGCGTCCACCTGCGGACGGCGGGCCGGTGGCCGACCACCGGGTCGGCGTCGTCGGTTCGGGCCACCGCTGCGCGGGTCTGCCACGTTCATGCTCCTTCTGGTGGGTGCTCGGTGAAGAACTGGCGAACCAGCCGCTTCGGGGCCATCGCGGCCCACGACTCGGTGATCAGCTCACGCAACTCGTCGGCCTCGATCTCGCCGAGCCGGGACTCGGCGATCAGCACCGCCGCATAGTTTCGAAAATGGTCGATCGTGAAGCACGGACCCTCGTCGTTGACGAGCGCCTCCTTGATCCCCAGGTCGGCCACCCGGAGCACCAGCAGGTCCCGATACGGCTCGCCGGTGGCCGGGTCGATGGCGTCGCGACGAGGGCCGCGTCGGCTCAGGAACCCCTTGCCCTTCGCTCCGCGTGGGACCTTCCAGGTCGGCACATCCCCCCAGGACGTGCCGAGTTCGGTCTCGGGGAGTTCCGCGCAGATCGCATCCACGTCGGCTGGGGTGGCTGGTCGGCTCATGTCACCAGCGTGCCACGCAGCCGTGCCCAGCCGTCAGGCCCCAAACCGGATTCCCGATGCGGTGCCGGGCTCCAGCCGGTTCCCGCGGGCCCAGTCGGCGGCCGCCATCTCCTTCTTGCCGAACGGCTTGACCTGGCCCAACTGCACCGGCTCGGAGCCGGTGCCTACGAAGACAGCCTTCTTGGTGACCTCCACCTGACCGGGCGCCAACGAGTCACGTCCTTCGGTGAGCAGCACCGGTCCGATCTTGAACCGCTCACCGTCCAACAGGGTCCAGGCACCCGGTCCGGGCGTACAGGCCCGGATCCGGCGATCCACGCCGACAGCGGGCTCGGTCCAGTCCACCTCGGCATCGGCGACCGAGATCTTGGGCGCAATCGAGATGCCGTCAACGGGCTGCGGACGGGCCTCCACCTCGCCGGACTCGATGCCGTCCAGGGTGCGTACCAAGAGCTCGGCTCCCCCCTCGGCGAGACGGCCCAGCAGGTCACCTGCGGTGTCGGTCGGCTTGATCACCTCGGTCATCACCCCGAAGGTGTCCCCGGCGTCCAGTTCCTTCACGATTCGGAAGGTGGTCGCGCCGGTGATCTCATCGCCGGCCCAGATCGAGTGCTGGACCGGGGCCGCCCCGCGCCAGGCGGGAAGCAGTGAGAAGTGCAGATTGATCCAACCGTGAGGCGCGATGTCCAGGGCACTCTGCGGCAGCAGCGCCCCGTAGGCGACCACCGGGCAGCACGCGGGCTGCAAGGCTCGGAGCTGCTCTTGGAACTCGGGGTCGCGAGGGTGCACGGGTTTGAGTACCGGGACTCCCAGTTCCTCGGCGCGCAGGGCCACCGGCGAGGGGGTGAGCTTGCGACCCCGCCCCGAGGGGGCGTCGGGTCGAGTCACCACGCCCACCAACTCGTGGGCCGAGTCGGCGATCGCGTCGAGGGCGGGTACGGCGACCTCGGGGGTGCCGGCGAAGACAACTCTCATCAGAATCCGAATCCATTCGTACGGTGTGGGGAGACCTTGACCACGGGCTGATCGAGTCCGAACCATTCGGACTCCCGGATCGCCTTCATCGCGGCCTTACGGCCCTCGGGGTCGAGCCGGTCGATGAAGAGCACCCCGTCCAGATGGTCGGTCTCGTGTTGCAGGGCGCGGGCCAGATAACCCTGAGCGTCGATCCGGACCGGCTCACCGTGCATGTCGAAGCCACTGGCCACGACCTTCAGGGCGCGCAGACAGTCGTAACTCAGCTCAGGTAGCGAGAGACACCCTTCCATGCCGTCCTGGGTCTCGTCGGAGAGTTCCAGAGTCGGGTTCACCAGGTGGCCGACCTCGTCCTCCACATTCCAGGTGAAGACCCGCAGTCCCACCCCGAGTTGGGGCGCGGCCAGGCCGGCTCCGGGCGCCGCCAGCATGGTGTCGGTCAGATCGGCGACCAGACGGCGCAGGTCCTTGTCGAAGGTGTCGACCTCGACGGCGCGCTGGCGTAGCACCGGATCGCCGAACAGTCGGATCGGCTGGACGGCCACATGAAGCTCCTGGAAACGAACGGGGGTGGTGGGAGTGAACTGGTCGAGGGTGAGTCTAGTCGCGAGCAACCTCGTCACCCACCGTGGGGATTAGAGGACTGCGGGATCGATCTGGACCCGCACCGGATCCAGACGACGCGCGGATCTGATCCGCTGTAGCTCGCCCAGCGCGGTCGAGAGCGCCGCGCCGTCGGCACGGGGCACCCGGAGCACCGCCCGGCACTCCTCGTCGGCCGCCGCCGATCGGGGCACCTCCACCGGTGTCGGGCCCAGTACCTCGGCCACCGGTGGCAGGGACAACAAGGTCAGCGCATCGTCCACGGCACCCGGCGATCCGGTCACGGTCGCCATCCGAACCGCGGGCGGCAGATGAGCCGTGGCCCGGGCCCGGGCCTCACGGACAGCGAAGCCGGCCGGGTCCCAGCGCATCAGCGCCTGGATCGCTGGATGGGCGGCGTCGCCCACCACCACGACCTGTCCGCCCACCCGTACCAGCCCGGCGGCGTTGAGCCAGCGGTGCAGGGCCTCCTCTTCGGTACGCAGGTCGACTCGGGCGAGCATCAACCAGGTATCGAGCAGGACGACCGCCGCGTATCCCTCCTCGACCCACGGCTCGGCCCCCGGGGTGGCCACCACCAGGCCCGGCCGGTTCTCCACCCGGTCCAAGACGTGGTCACCCGACGAGGTCCGTACCGGCACCTTCGGGAACATCCGGCCCAGTTCCTCAGCGGTACGCAGGTCCCCCAGCACGGGTGCCCTCAGCCCCCGGTGACCGCACTCGGCACACGCCCACTCGGGCTCGACGTGCCCACACCACCGGCAGCGGGGCGGCTCGGTGGGACCGGCCACCTGCAACGGACCGGTGCAGGTGCTGCATCGGGCCGCGGTCCGGCACCGCTCGCAGGCCAGGGAGGCCGCATAGCCCAGACGAGGAGTCTGAACCAGTACCGGGCCGTGCTCCAGTCCCTCGGTGATCGTCCGGTGTACCTGACGGGGCAACCGGGTGGCCCGCGCCAGCGGGTCCCGCTGCAGGTCGAACTCGCTGGCACCGGCGACCTCGGTACGCACTCGGGAGCGCAACTCGGCGCGCGGTGCGACGATCTCGTGGGCCCACCCGGTGCTGAGCAGGATCTGTGCCTCCACGGTTCGGGTGAACCCGCCCACCAGGCAGGCCGTCCCCTCGGCGTCGGCGCGCATCAACAGCACCTCGCGGGCATGAGGGTAGGGGGCCCGTGGCTCGGCGTGCTGCTCGTCTCCGTCGTCCCAGATCGCCACCAACCCGAGGTCGGCGACCGGGGCGAAGATCGCCGACCGGGTGCCCACCACGACCTTGCGGGTGCCGCGGCTGACCGACAGGAAGTCCGCATAGCGCTGCGCCGGCCCCGATGCCGCGGTGAGCTCGACATGCTGTTCGGGGCCCAGCACGGCGGTCATCGCCCGGCCTACCCGCTCGACGTCCCTGGCATCGGGCACCACCACCAGACTGCCTCGCCCCGCCCGTAGCGTCACCGCCGCCGCATGGGCCAGCAGCAACGCCCAATCGGATCCCGGTGCGGCACCCCAGATCGCCCGGGCCGACCCGGTACCCGCCAGATGCTCCAGCCAGGCACTCGCCGGCTCATGGCCGGTCCACGCCCGCTGAGCGGCGCCCAGCACCCCGTCGTCGGTGAACGGAACCAACGGGGCCGACGCAGCCGCCTCGGTGGTCGCGTGTCGCGGCGGAACCGCCAGCCGCAGCACGTCGGCCCGAACGCCCGCATACCGCTCCGCGATGCTTCCGGCCAGCCGGATCACCTGAGGGTGCAGCACGGACTCGGTACCCACCACCCGGCGCAGCGGCTGCAGGGTTCCGGTGTGGTCGGTCTCGGCGCGTCGCTCAAGGACGAATCCGTCCACGTCCTGGCCGGCGAACTTCACCCGCACCCGGACACCGGGTCGGGCGGTCTCGGCCATCTCGATCGGTACCCCGTAGTCGTAGGGGCGGTCCAGATGGGCGAGCGGGACGTCGAGCAGCACCCGGGCGATCGGCTCGTCGGTGGCCGGTGTCCAGCGCGCCGCCCGTGCCTTGCGGGTAGCCGCGGCCTTGGCCCGGGAGTCGGCGACGGACGCACGGAGGCCGGGGAGCATCTGCTCCCCGGCCTCTGATGTCTGCTCTCCGCTCACGGACGATGTTCTACACCCCACACCCGACACGCGGGTCGGCAGCATGAGTTGCGAGCGTCAGGACTGTGCCGCCACCGCTGCCTTGAGCGCCTCGGCACGGTCGGTGACCTCCCAGGTGAATCCGGGCAGCTCCCGACCGAAATGCCCGTAGGCGGCGGTCTGAGCGTACTTGGGCTTGAGCAGATCGAGATCGCGGACGATCGCGGCCGGACGGAGGTCGAAGACCTCGAGTACCGCCTGTTGAATCCGCTCGTCGGACACCGTTCCGGTGCCGAAGGTCTCGATGAACACGCCCATCGGGGCTGCCTTGCCGATCGCGTAGGCGACCTGCGCCTCACAGCGCCGCGCCAGCCCGGCAGCCACCACGTTCTTGGCCACCCAGCGCATGGCGTAGGCCGCCGATCGGTCCACCTTCGAGGGGTCCTTGCCGGAGAAGGCGCCGCCACCGTGCCGGGCCATCCCGCCGTAGGTGTCGATGATGATCTTGCGCCCGGTCAGACCGGCGTCGCCCATCGGTCCGCCGACCACGAATCGCCCGGTCGGGTTGACCAGCAGCCGGTAGCCCTCCGAGGGGATGTCGAACTGGGCGAGCACGGGGTCGATCACGTGTTGCTTGATCTCGGCCTCGAGCTTGACCAGGTCGGTCTCCTCCGAATGCTGCGTCGACAGCACCACGGTGTCGACCCGCACCGGACGGTTGTCGGCGTCGTACTCGATGGTGACCTGGGTCTTGCCATCGGGACGCAGGTTCGCCATGGTGCCGTCCTTGCGCACCGTGGAGAGCCGCTCGGCGAGCCGCTGGGCGATGGTGATCGGCAGCGGCATCAGCTCGGGGGTGTCGTCGCAGGCGTAACCGAACATCAGGCCCTGGTCGCCGGCCCCCTGCTGGTCGAGTTCGTCGCCCGAGACCTCGACCCGCTGCTCGTGAGCGGTATCCACGCCCTGCGCGATGTCCCCAGACTGTGCCCCGATCGCGACCGTGACACCACAGGACTTGCCATCGAAGCCCTTCTCGGAGGAGTCGTATCCGATCTCCAAGATCTTGGCCCGCACCAGGTCGGCCACCGGAGCGTAGGCGTGGGTACGCACCTCACCGGCCACCACCACCAGCCCGGTGGTCAGCAGCGTCTCCACGGCGACCCGACTCTGAGGATCGTTGGCGAGCAGGTAGTCGAGCACGGTGTCGCTGATCTGGTCAGCGATCTTGTCGGGGTGACCCTCGGTCACCGACTCCGACGTGAACAAACGTCCCGTCACGGAAGTTCTCCCAGTCCTAATTCGGTCTACAACTCACTTCGCAGCATACGCAGACCCTGAGTACGCGAGGGGCCGTCTCAGCCCAGCCGGGCCGTGACCAGGTCCCAGATCACCCGGGCCAGCGCCGCCTTGGAACCACGTGGCACCTCGACCGCGCTACCGTCCCGTCCCAGGATCACAGCTTCGTTCTCGGGCGAACCGAATACGGCTCCCCCGCCGACGTCATTGACCACCAGAAGATCACAACCCTTACGGATCAGCTTCTCCCGGGCCAGGTCGAGGACCGTCCCGGTCTCGTCTCCGGTCTCGGCGGCGAATCCGACCACCACCAGACCCGGATTCGGCCGATCCTGTGAGACCGTCTTGAGGATGTCGGGGTTCTGCTCCAGATGGATCGACGGGGCCGAGCCGTCCTCGTTCTTCTTGATCTTCGCCTCGCTGAGCGCCAGCGGGCGGAAGTCGGCAGGCGCCGCCGCCATTACCAGGGCGTCCGCATCGGCACAGGCCGCCAACACGGCATCGCGCAACTGCGCCGTGGTCTCGACCCGCACCACGTCGACACCGGCTGGGTCGGTCAAGGTGACATTAGCGGCCACCAGGGTGACCCGCGCTCCGCGAGCGGCTGCGGCCCGAGCCAGGGCATAGCCCTGCAGACCCGAGGAGCGATTGCCCAGGAAACGCACCGGGTCCAGGTACTCCCGGGTGCCTCCGGCGCTCACCACCACCCGGCGCCCGCTCAGGTCCGGCGCCGATCCGCTGGGCGCGGCCAGCACCTCACGGGCGGCCTCGTAGATCTCGACCGGGTCGGGCAACCGGCCCTTGCCGGTGTCCTTGCCGGTGAGTCGCCCCTCGGCCGGCTCCAGGACCACGACGCCGCGGGCGCGCAGGGTCGCCACATTGGCCACCGTCGCCGGGTGCTCCCACATCTCGGTATGCATGGCCGGGGCCAGCACCACCGGACACCGAGCGGTCAGCAGCGTGTTGGTGAGCAGGTCGTCGGCGATGCCGTGCGCCGCCTTGGCGATCAGGTTGGCGGTAGCCGGGGCCACCACGACGAGATCGGCCCGCTGTCCGATCCGGACATGCGGCACCTCGTGGACGTCGTCCCAGACCTGATGACTCACCGGCTTGCCGGACAGCGCCGCCCAGGTGGGGGCGCCGACGAACTCCAGGGCCGCCTCGGTAGGCACGACGGTGACGTCATGGCCCGATTCGGTGAAGCGACGCAGCACCTCACAGGCCTTGTAGGCGGCGATCCCGCCGCCTACGCCGAGCACGACGTGTGGTCGGCTACCGATGGTGGTACCGCTGGACTCGGTCATCTCGCGATCGACGCGGACGTCAGTCGCTGAACGTGGTGTCCACGACGCGGGAAGCGGCCTCACGGGCAGCCTCCTCAGCCGCGGCCTTCTCGGCAGCGAGCTCGGCCGGGTCCACGTCCTCGCAGGTCAGCAGGTCCTCGTTGATCTCGCGCAGCGCGATCGAGAGGGGCTTCTCCTGGACGTGGGTGTCGACCAGCGGACCGACATACTCGAGCAGGCCCTCGCCCAGCTGGGAGTAGTAGGCGTTGATCTGCCGGGCCCGCTTCGCGCTGTAGAGCACCAGCTTGTACTTGCTGTCGGTCTTCTCGAGCAGCTCGTCGATCGGCGGGTTGGTAACGCCGAGGGCCGTGGTGTCAGGGGCAGACAAGGGTTGTGCCTCACTCAGTGGTCGGTGGATGTGGTTCAGCGAGCATGCCCGGATATGGGCGGTGCTTTGCATAAGGCTACCAACTGACGCGCAGCCTCGTGAACTTCGTGGTTGACGATGATCTCGTCGAACTCGGTCTCGGCCGCCAGTTCGGCCTTCGCGGTCTCCAGACGCCGGGCCTGTTCGGCCTCGCTCTCGGTGCCTCGTCCGATCAGCCTGCGCACCAGTTCGTCCCACGAGGGCGGCTTGAGAAAGACGAAGAGCGCCGACGGCATCGTCTCGCGCACCTGACGAGCCCCTTGCAGGTCGATCTCCAGCAGTGCCGGGTGGCCCGCGAGGAGGCGCTCCTCCACCGGACCGCGCGGAGTGCCGTACCGAGCGGCTCCGTGCACCTGGGCCCACTCGAGCAGCTGATCCGCGGCGACCATCGCATCGAACCGCTGTTCACTGACGAAGTGGTAGTGCAGACCGTCCACCTCGCCCGGGCGCGGCGGTCGGGTGGTAGCCGACACCGAGATCCAGATGTCGGGATGGTGATCCCTGATCTCCGCGGCCACGGTGCCCTTGCCGACGGCGGTGGGTCCGGCCAGGACGACCAGACGGGCTGGGCCGGTGTTCTCGGTCAGGCTCAGGTCACTCACCCTTGCGAGAATTCGCCCTTGAGCGCCGCGATCTGCTTGACGCCCAGACCACGGACCCGGCGGCTCTCGGCGATCCCGAGCCGTTCCATGGTCTGGTGGGCCCGGACCTTGCCGAGACCCGGCATCGACTGGAGCAGGTCGACGACCCTCATCTTGCCGACCACCTCGTTGGTCTGGCCCTGGCTGAGCACCTCGGCGATGGTCACCTCGGCCTTCTTCAGCCGGTTCTTCACCTCGGCGCGTTGCCTGCGGGATGCGGCGGCCTTGGCCAACGCCTCCTGACGCTGTTCGGGAGTCAGTTGGGGCAGTGCCACGTGCAGTCCTAACGTTCCTGGGGTGGGCCGGAAGTGTTGCCCTGCCGTTCGCCGACGGGTCGGTGCTCGGTCAGGGACTGTCAATCTAGTGAGTCAGCCGGTACTGCGGCAATCCGCCCCGGCGTGTTGCTCCTCCACGCCGCTCAGCCTAGGCCCGCAACGGCCTCGTTGCCGCGCGCCACGGCAGCCCGCAGGTCGACCGGATCGGGCCCGGCGGGCAGCACCTCGCGCGAGGTGGAGGGCAGGACGAAACCGGCAGCGGGACCGAAGATCCGCCGCAGGTCGGCGACGGTACCGCCCTGGGCACCGAAGCCGGGCGCCAGCAGCGGACCGTTGATCTCCAGGTCCGCCTCCGTCTTCCCGATGGTGGCCCCGACGACGGCACCGAAGGAGCCCCACCCGGTGGAGTCTCGATTCAGCTCGCGTAGCCCTGCCAGCATCTCCTCGGCCACGCTCCGCCCGGCCTCGGTACGAGCCTGCTGGACCTGGCCTCCCTCCGGGTTCGAGGTCAGCGCCAGTACGAAGACTCCAGCACCGTGCTGTCGCGCGGTGCGCACCATCGGGTCCAGCGAGCCGAACCCCAGGTAGGGGCTGGCCGTGATCGCGTCACTGAACAGCGGTGAGCGCGGGTCCAGGTAGGCGTCCGCATAGGCCTGGGAGGTGGATCCGATGTCCCCGCGCTTGATGTCGGTGAGCACCAGCGCACCGGCCTCGCGAGCGATCGCGATCACCCGCTCCAGAACGGCGATCCCGGCGGAGCCGAAGCGTTCGAAGAACGCCGACTGCGGCTTGACGATGCCCGCGACCGGCGCGATCGCCTCGATCGCACTCAGCGCGAAGCGTTCCAGGCCGCTCAGATCATCGTCGAGACCCCATGCCTCCAGGAGCCCCGGATGCGGGTCGATGCCGACACACAGCCGGCCGCGGTCGGCTACCGCCTCGGCCAGCCGGTGGCCGAAGGGACGAGGTGAGGTGGACTGAGCGTTCATGAGACTCCTTCAAGATCACGCAGGATGCGGTTGAGGGCTGCCGGGTCGTGGAGCAGGGCGCTGCCGATCTGGACGGCGTCGGCCCCGGCGTCCAGCAGGGCCAGGACGTCAGCGGCGCAACCGACCCCGCCGACGGCCACGAGCGGCACCGACAGGGTGCGCAGCATCGCGACCCGGTGCGCGGTCACCGGCAGTATCGCCGGGCCGACGAGTTCACCGGAGCCGCCGTCGGGTAGTAGCGCCGGGCAGCCGCCGCTGACCACCAGCGCGTCCACCTGCTCGCTCACCGCCCGGGCGGTGCCGGCATCGGCCGCGGGGCCGAGCTTGGCATGCAGCAGCATGCCGGGGGGCAGTACCGCCCGCACCCGGCCGAGCAGGTCCGCCGATGCCCTGGGACCGACGATGTCGACCAGGTCCGAGGCGCCCGAGGCCAGGCCCACCTCCAGCCCGGCCAGTCCCGGGGTGATTCCCAGCCGCCGGGACAGATCGACGATCTCATCGACCGAGCGGCCCGAGACCGAGACCAGAACCCGAGCACCAGCACGCACCAGGGCCGGCAGCTCGGTGGCGGTGAACGCCTCCAAACCCGGATTGGGTCGATCGGCGGCGTGCACGAACCCGCTCGCCGACTCCACGATCCGCACCCCCGCACCGCTGCGACGGGGGTCCAGGGTCAGCGTGCGGGTGGTGATCCAGAGCCCGGACAGCGGGGTGAAGGCGGCCAGATCGATGCCGGTCCCGGAGGCACCGGCGGCCACCCGCACCAGGTCGAGAGGATCGCGGTGATTCATCGGGGTCCCCGCGGAGTTGTGGGTCGGAGGAGCGAAGCGGAGGAGGCACAGAACTCGGTGGGGTGTTTCATCGAGGGACCTCCGCCCAGGCGACCCGATCGCCCCGAAAGACCGGGCCCTCGGTGCAAGCACGCACCTCACGCACCCCGCCGCCCTCGCTACGGGCCGGCACCGGGCAGCCGAAACAGAAGCCGGTACCGCAGGTCAGTCGTGGGCTGAGGGTCACCTGAGCCCACACGCCCTGCGATTCGGCCTGCGCCGCCACCGCCGCCATCGTGGCCGGGGTCCCGGAGGCATAGACCACCGCCGCTCCGGTACGGGCCAAGACATCGGGCAGCAGCTCCAGCACCGTCCCGGGCTGGCCCATGGAGCCGTCCTCGGTGGCTACCAGGACCGAACGGACCACTCGTCGCAGGTCGGTGGCGGGCAGCACCTCGGCAACGGTCGACCCACCCAGCAGCAGGGTGGTCGGGCACTCTCGCTGGGCCAGCCGCTCGGCCAGGATGAACAGTGGAGCGGCCTGCCAGGACTCCCCCACCAAGACGCAGGGCACGGACTCGCGGGGCAGCGCGAAGGGGCGACCCAGTGGGCCGGTGAGCGAGAACGTGGCGCCCTCGGACAGCTGCGTCAACCAGGCCGACCCGGGACCGCGGGAGGCGACCACGACCTCGAGAGCCGCCACGTCACCGGCGGCGGCCCGTACCCGGTGCACCCAGAGCGCGCGGCGCCCCAGCCGAGGACCCGGGATCGAGGTCATCACGAAGTTGCCCGGCCGAACCCGGGCGCCGACTCCCGGAACCCGCAGGGTCAGCGACCGGAACGCGCCCAGTGGCCGGTTCGCAAGCACCTCGGCGCTGACGTGCAGCGGTCCGCGCGGCTCCGAGTCGGCGACCATCAGCGCCGGGCCAGTTCCGATGCCACCGCACGCGGCCAGAAGGGCCCGGAGTAGATGAATCCGGTGAAACCCTGGACCAGGGTGGCCCCGGCCTCGATCCGTTCCCGGGCGTCGGCCCCGGTGCCGATTCCGCCGACACTGACCAGGTCGAGTCGACCGGCCACCCGACCGGCCAACAGCCGGAGCACCTCCAGGGAGCGCTGTTTGACCGGTGGGCCGGACAGGCCCCCGGCACCGGTCGCCTCGATCGTGGAGGCATCGCTGCGCAGTCCCGACCGAGAGATCGTGGTGTTGGTCGCGATGATTCCGTCCAGGCCCAGGGACACCGCCAGGTCGGCCACCGCCAGCACGTCCTCGTCACCGAGGTCGGGCGCGATCTTCACCAGCAACGGCACCCGCCGCTCCGGAACCGTGTGATCGGCCCGGTCCCGAACCGCGCCGAGCAGCGGCGCCAACTTCTCTACCGCCTGTAGATCACGGAGCCCCGGTGTGTTCGGCGAGGAGACATTGACCACCAGATAGTCGGCATAGGGCGCCAGCAGCCCGGTCGACTTCTCGTAGTCACCGATCGCGTGGTCCTCGGGCACGACCTTGGTCTTGCCGATGTTGATGCCCAGGACCGGTCCAGGCGCCTCGGTACCACGACGGGACCGGCGCCGTTCCAGGCGCTGCGCCACCGCTTCGGCGCCCTCGTTGTTGAACCCCATCCGGTTCACGATCGCGGAGTCCTCGACCAGTCGGAACATCCGTGGCTTGGGATTGCCCGGCTGCGGTTCACCAGTCACCGTGCCGATCTCGACGTGCCCGAATCCGAGAGCGCCCAGCGCGTCGATCCCGATCCCGTTCTTGTCGAAGCCGGCGGCCAGCCCGACCCGGTGCGGGAAGGTCAGCCCGAAGGCCTGCACCGGATCCGCTTGGACCGAACCGCCCAGCCCGCGGAACCGGCGCAGTACCGGAGCACCGGCGCGGATCGCCGCGAAGCCCAGGTGGTGGGCACGCTCCGGATCGACCCGGGTGAACCCGTGGTCGAAGAGCGCCCGGTACCCAGCCGGCATCAGGCCTCGGTTCCCTCGGGCCCGACCGTCTCGCGCGCCGCTGCGGCTGCCGCATTCCATTCCTGCAGGCTGCGCACCCGGATCTCACCGCTCCGCATCGCCTCGACGCCCTGAACCGCGGCGCCCAGTCCCTGGATGGTGGTGATCTGCGGGACCCCGGCCAGCACGGCGGCGGCCCGGATCTCGTAGCCGTCGGTACGACCCGCGGTTCCGGTCGAGTAGGGGGTGTTGATCACCAGGGCGACGTCGCGGTCCTGGATCAGCTGGACCGAGGTCTTCTCGCCGTGTGGTCCGACACCCTCATGGAACTTGCGCACCACCGTGGCGGCGACCCCGTTGCGGCGCAGTACCTCGGCGGTGCCCGAGGTGGCCAGGATCTCGAAGCCGGAGTCGGCCAGGACCTTGATCGGGAAGATCATGTTGCGCTTGTCGCGGTTGGCCACCGAGACGAAGACCTTCCCCGAGACGGGCAGCGGACCGTAGGCGCCGGCCTGTGACTTGGCGAACGCGGTCCCGAAGTCGGCGTCGAAGCCCATCACCTCGCCGGTCGACTTCATCTCCGGACCCAGCACGGTGTCCACGAACTTGCCCTCGGCGGTGCGGAACCGGTTGAACGGGAGCACCGCCTCCTTCACCGCGATCGGGGCACCGGCGGGCAGCTTGCCGCCGTCCCCATAGCGGGGCAGCACCCCGGCCGCACGCAGGTCGGCGATGCTCTCGCCGACCATCACCCGGGCGGCCGCCTTGGCCAGCGGGACCGCGGTCGCCTTCGAGACGAACGGGACCGTCCGGCTGGCTCGTGGGTTGGCTTCCAACACGTAGAGGATGTCGGCGCCCAGCGCGAACTGGATGTTGATCAGGCCTCGGACGCCGACCCCCTTGGCGATCGCCTCGGTGGCCTTGCGGATCCGCTTGATCTCTGCCTCGCCCAGGGTGATCGGGGGCAGGGCGCAGGAGGAGTCACCGGAGTGGATCCCGGCCTCCTCGATGTGCTCCATCACGCCACCCAGGTACAACTCGGTGCCGTCGTAGAGGGCGTCCACATCGATCTCGACCGCGTCGTCGATGAACCGGTCGACCAGCACCGGATGCTCGGGGCTGATCTCGGTGGCCCGGTCGATATAGCCGCGCAGGGTCTCATCGTCGTAGACGATCTCCATGCCACGCCCACCGAGCACGTAGGAGGGACGCACCAGTACGGGATACCCGATCTCGTGCGCGATCTCCTCGGCCTCGGATCCGTTGGTGGCCAGGCCGAACTTCGGTGCCGGCAGCCCGGCATCGAGCAACACCCGGCCGAAGGCGCCGCGTTCCTCGGCCAGATCGATGGCCTCGGGCTGGGTGCCCAGGATCGGGACTCCCGCATCCGCCAGCCCCTGGGCCAGGCCCAACGGGGTCTGGCCACCCAGGGTGGCGATCACACCGAGGACCGGGCCGGCCTGCCGCTCGGCGTGCACGATCTCGAGCACGTCCTCCAGCGTGAGCGGCTCGAAGTAGAGCCGGTCGGAGGTGTCGTAGTCGGTGGAGACGGTCTCGGGGTTG
>CAYNFY010000083.1:0-19470 GCA_964396585.1 uncultured Nocardioides sp. | reverse complement strand
GGCAGGTGTTCTGGCCCTGGTCCTCCTTGAGGATGTCGGCCTGCACCGTGCCGCGCACAGTGGCCAGGGCATGTGCCCGAACCTCGGCGTACTCGGCCTCGCTGGGCTCACGGCCCTCCCGGGCGGTGAAGGCCTCGACCTGCTGGTCGATCGTGGTGTTCAGGAAGAACGCCAGCACGGTGGGCGCCGGCCCGTTGATCGTCATCGAGACCGAGGTCGACGGGGAGACCAGATCGAAGCCGTCGTAGAGCGCCTTCATGTCCTCACATGTGGCCACCGAGACACCCGAGGTGCCGACCTTGCCGTACACGTCGGGGCGCGGATCGGGGTCGCGGCCGTACAGGGTGACGGAGTCGAAGGCGGTGGAGAGTCGGGTCGCCTCGCCCTCGGCGGAGAGCAGCTTGAACCGGCGGTTGGTGCGGAACGGATCGCCCTCGCCGGCGAACATCCGGGCCGGGTCCTCGCCGTCGCGCTTGAACGGAAACACTCCGGCGGTGTACGGGAAGTGCCCGGGCAGATTCTCGGTGCGCCAGTACTTCACGAGTTCGCCGTGGTCGGTGAACCGGGGCAGTGCGACGCGGGGGATCTTGTTACCCGACAGCGACTCCCGGGTCAGCGCGGTGCGGATCTCCTTCTCCCGCACCTTGACCACCTGTTCGTCCCCGGAGTACGAGGCGACCACTCCGGGCCACTCCTCGATCTGGGCGGTGATCTCCCCGGGCAGGTCGCGCTGGGCCTGCTCCAGCATCCCGGCGACGTTGTCGGCGCCGTCTCCGGCCCGGACCAATTCGCCCTGCACGATCTCCAGTCGCTGGACCCGTCGGGCCGCTTCCATGAGTTCGTCGGTGCGCCGGTGGTATCCGCGCACCGCTTCGCTGATCTCCGACAGGTACCGCACCCGATCACCGGGCACCACCTGGCGGATCCCCGAGGAGTGTTTGACCGACACCTGCGGCAGGACCCCGGAGTCCACCGGCAGTCCCTGTTCGGCGAGTTCGTGACGCAGATGCTGGTAGAGCGCGGTCACGCCGTCATCGTTGAAGGTGGCCGCGCTGGTGCCGAAGACCGGCATGTCGTCGGGTCGAGCGCCGAAGGCCTCGCGGTTGCGGACCAGCTGCCTGCCCACGTCTCGCAGTGCGTCCTCGGCGCCGCGGCGTTCGAACTTGTTGATCGCCACGGTGTCGGCGAAGTCGAGCATGTCGATCTTCTCCAACTGCGAGGCGGCACCGAACTCCGGCGTCATCACGTACAGCGAGTGATCCACGAACGGCACGATCCCGGCGTCGCCCTGACCGATTCCGGGAGTCTCCACCACGACCAGGTCATAGCCGGCCGCCTTGAGGATGGTGATCGCATCGGCCAGATGTTCGGGCACCTCGCGCTCGCCGCGGGTGGCCATCGAGCGGAAGAAGATCCGGTCGCCGTCCAGGGAGTTGGCCCGGATCCGGTCACCCAGCAGTGCGCCACCGCCCTTGCGTCGGGTCGGATCGATGGCCAGGTCGGCGATCCGCAGCTTGTCCTGCTGGTCGGTCCGGAAGCGTCGGATCAGCTCGTCGGTCAGGCTGGACTTGCCCGATCCGCCGGTGCCGGTGATGCCGAGGACCGGGATCCGGCGCTGCTCGGCTGCGGCTCGCAGGGTGTTCAGGAACGAGTCGTCCAGACGTCCCAGTTCGGCCCCGGTCAGGGCTCGGGCCACCGCGGTCCGGTCGCCGGTGAGTACCTGCTCGGCGGTGACCGGGCCGGTGCCCCAGACGTCGTAATCGCAGTCGGCGACCACGGAGTTGATCATCCCGACCAGGCCGAGCCGTTGCCCGTCCTCCGGGGAGAAGATGGTGACCCCGGACTTCTTCAGTCGGGTGATCTCCTCGGGCACGATCACGCCGCCGCCACCGCCGACCACGTGTACGTGACCGGCGCCGGCCTCGCGCAGCTTCTCGACCAGGTACTCGAAGTACTCCACGTGTCCGCCCTGGTAACTGGAGACGGCAACGCCCTGGACGTCCTCCTCCAGTGCGGCATCGACCACCTCCTGTACCGAGCGGTTGTGACCCAGGTGGATCACCTCTGCGCCCTGTGCCTGGAAGATCCGGCGCATGATGTTGATCGACGCGTCGTGGCCGTCGAACAGGGCCGATGCGGTGACCAGACGGATCGGGTTCTGAGGTTTGTGCAGGTCGGTCACGGTGACTCCCGGTGTTAAAGCTTGGATGTCCAACTAATTCAATAGTAGGACATCCAAGTAAATCCCGGAAGTTCGAGAATCTTGAGAGCGAGCGGGGGTCGGGTCAGACGGGGTGGACGACGGTGTCACCCATGCTGTCGCGGAGTCGGGCCATCAGCGCGGTCAGGGCCAGGACGTCTTCCTGCGTCAGGCCGGGGGAGGCGAACACGATCTCGTTGAGCCCCTTGGTGGCGTGCTCGACCACCCTCAGGCCGGGCTCGGTGATGGCCGCCAGAATCACCCGGCGGTCGTCGTCACGTCGCTGCCGTTCGGCGAAACCCTGCTTGACCAGGCGGTCCATGGCGCTGGTGACGCTGGTGGGGTGTACCTGGAGTAGCGAGCCGAGCCGACTCATCGGCATCGAGTTCTCCCGGGAGAAGGAGAGTAGTCGCAGCACCTCGTAACGCGCGAAGGTGAGGTCGAACGGGCGCAGGACCGTATCGATGCGCTCCATCAGCAACTGGTGTACCCGTACCACCGAGGTCACCATGGCCATTCCGTCCGCAGCCTCCGACCAACCGTGCGCGACCCATTGGCGGTGGGCCTCGCTGATCGGATCGCGCTCGCCTGGCATGCCCGACACAGTAGTCGTTGGACGTCCAGCAATGGTCTCGGGCCGCTGTCGGCCCGGGGTCAGCGCAGGTGCGCTCGCCAGGTCGGCTCGCGCTTCTCGAAGAATGCCTGGACACCCTCATGTGCCTCGGCCGAGGAGTGTGATCTGGCCGCGGCCTGATCGGTCAGGTCCCAGAGCGACTCCTCGTGCGCGCGGCGGGCCGCGCCGATGGTGCTCAGCACGTCGGCGACCACGTCGGGGCCACTGCGGCTGATCGCCTCGGCCATCTGCAGGGCGCCGGCGACTGCCTGGCCGGGCTGGGTCAGCCAATTCACGAAGCCCAGCTGTTGAGCTCGTTCGGCACCCAGGCGCTCGCCGGTGAGTAGCAGTTCGAGAGCGACATTGGGAGTGAGTTTCTCGGCGCCGCGGAACAGGGCTCCGCAATTGGCGACCAGGCCGCGCAGCGCTTCGGGTAGACCGAAGGTGGCATCTTCCGCGGCCACCACCAGATCGCAGGCGAGGGCGATCTCCATGCCGCCGCCGAGCGCGAAACCCTCCACGGCGGCGATCAGCGGCCGGCGGCGGACCCGCTTCACCAGGCCATAGGAGCCGCCACGCTCGGTGACGGGTGCCGAGGGCACGCTCAGATCGGTCCCTGCGCAGAAGAATCCACCGGCGCCGGTCAGAATCCCGGCCCGGATCCCCTCCTCATGATCGAGCCGCTCCATCGCCTCGTCGAGCAGGTGGGCGCTTTCCTGATCGATCGCGTTCCGCCGCCGGGGACGATCGATGGTCACCAGAAGAACGTCGCCGGCCGGGCCGATGCGTTCGGTCTGGATCGGGGCCTGGGTGTGCTGGGTCGCCATGACGTGCAGATTAGAACCTCCGCCCCTCCTACGGGTGTTCAGGTTCCATCCGACGACCTCCCCCCGCTGATGAGGCACTTAACTGCCTCATCAGCGGGGAGTGAGGGGGCACATATCTGCCTCATCAGCGGGAGAGGGGGATAACTATGATCAGCATCACGGGTTGCTGGGCGAGACGGAGACCCATGCCCATGACACTGGGACTTGGGCGCGATCTAGGATCACCGATATGAGCCAGCAGAAGATCGTCGTCGTCGACGGGGCGCGCACCCCCGTCGGTTCTTTCGGTGGAATGTTCAAGGACGTTCCCGCCCACGAACTCGGCGCCGCCGCCGTGACCGCCGCGCTCTCGCGGGCCGGTGTCGCGGGAGACCAGGTGCGCGAGGTCGTGATGGGCATGATCGGCCAGGTCGGCCCCGACGCCTACAACGCCCGCCGGGTGGCGCTCGCCGCCGGCCTGGACAAGAGCATCCCCGCCTACACCGTGAACCGGCTGTGCGGCTCCGGCCTGCAGTCGATCTGGTCGGCCGCGATGGAGATGCGTTGGAACGACCTGGACTTCACCGTCGCCGGTGGTGACGAGTCGATGAGCCGGATGCCGTTCCTCGACTTCGGTGCCCGCAACGGCTACAAGCTGGGCGACCGCACGCTGGTCGACGGCACCGTGGGCATGCTGACCGATCCGTTCAGCAACAAGCACATGGGCGTGACCGCCGAGAACGTGGCCACCAAGTACAACGTCACCCGCGAGCAGCAGGACGAGTTCGCATGGGAGTCCCAGCAGCGCGCGGACTCCGCGGACGCCAAGGCCGCGTTCGCCGAAGAGATCATTCCGTTCGAGGTGGGTGGCCGCAAGCCGTTCACGGCCTCGGTCGACGAGCACCCGAAGCCCAACACCACGCTGGAGACCCTGTCCGGTCTGCGCGCCGCGTTCGTCAAGGACGGCACCGTGACCGCCGGCAACGCGTCCGGGATCAACGACGGCGCCGCCGCGGTGGTGCTGGCCACCGAGAGCGCGGCGACCGAGCACGGGTTGAAGCCGCTCGTCTCGCTGGAAGCCGTCTCGACCGGCGCCCTGGAGCCCGAACTGATGGGCTACGCCCCGGTGCTGGCGCTCAAGGACCTGTTCGAGCGCACGGGATTGAGCCCGGCCGACATCGGCACCATCGAGCTGAACGAGGCCTTCGCCTCCCAGGCCGTCGCCGTCTCTCGCGACGCCGGCCTGGACCCGGCTCAGGTGAACCCCTATGGCGGCGCGATCGCGCTGGGCCACCCGGTCGGGGCTACCGGTGCGATCCTCACCGTGCGGGCCGCCAAGACGATGGTGCGCAACGATCTGGAGTACGGCATCGTGACGATGTGCATCGGTGGCGGTCAGGCTCTGGCCGCACTGTTCAAGCGGATCTGAGAGGACCCCAGATGACCCTGGTCAACTACTCCGTCGAGAACGGGGTGGCTCATCTCGAGTTGAATCGCCCGGCCTTCGCCAACGCCTTCGACCTGCCGCATTCGCGGGCCTTCGGGGAGGCGCTGGCCTCAGCCGCCACCGACGATGAGGTGCGGGTGCTCCTGGTCTCGGGTGCCGGTAAGCGCTTCTGTGCCGGTGGCGACGTGGCCTCGATGGTGGACGTCAGTGAGGATTCTGCGGCTCGAGCCGTCTACCTGAATGAACTGGCCAGCGACCTCGATGGACACCTGCAGACCCTGGCCGGTCTCGACAAGCCGGTGATCGCGGCGGTTCAAGGAGCGGTCGCCGGAGCCGGTGTCGGGCTGGCGCTGAGCTGTGACGTGGTGATCGCCGAGGCGGCCACCAAGTTCGTCTTCGCCTATCCCGGAGTCGGGCTCACTCCCGATTGCGGCGTCTCGTGGCTGCTGCCGCGTGCGGTGGGTCAGCAGCGGGCCCTGGAGTTCGCGCTGCTGGGTCGTCCGCTGGTGGCCGCGGAGGCGAAGGAATGGGGGATGGTGGCCGAGGTCGTCGAGACCGATGCGCTGGCCCGGGCCCGTGAGGTGGCCGAGAAGTGGGCGGCCGGTCCGGCCGGTGCCCTAGGACAGGCACGTCGCCTGATCCGTGCGGCTGCGACCACTACCCGCGCCCAGGCCGGCGCCGACGAGAGCGGGACCATCGCGGCGGCTGTGCAGACCGCCGAGGCGGAGCGGTTGTTGTCCGCCTTCGTCGGTAAGTAACCCCTGCGTTCCCCGGTGATGAGGCACTTTCCTGCCTCATCACCGGTAAGCGAGGCGGCAGGAAAGTGCCTCATCAGCGTTAGGGGGCGAGCAGGTGCTGAAGGCTGGCGATCACGTCGTGCGTGGGGCGGTCGGTGCGCAGCACCACTACCGCGGTAGCTCCGTGAGCGTGGCCTTCGGCGGGGGACCGGTCGATGGTCACAGACTCGCTGCGGTCGGTGAAGAAGGGGGCGAACATGCCCCGCACCTCGGCCATCGCCCGGTCGAACTCCTCACGGCATTCCTCGTCGCCGGTCTCCTCACGCAACCAGCGGCGCAACACGTGGTTGTGGGCGGTGACCACCGCATTGGCCAGCAGTTCGGCTCGCAACTGGGGTTCGGCACCCTCGCCGAGGCACTCGTCGAGGTAGGTACGGAAGGTGCGCTGGTACTGCTGCTGACTGGCGATCTCGCGGGCCCGCAGGGCTGCCACGGTGCGGGTCAGGTAGTAGCGGGTACGGGCCCGCGGGCCCTCGCCGACGTGGTAGGCCAGCACCAGGCGGGCGCCTTCGGTCACCGCGAGCAACGCGGTGCCCTCGGAGGCGGCTTGGAGGCGGTGCTCGATCGACCGGATCACCGCCGGATGATCGGGGAAGATCGCGTCCTCCTTGGACCGGAAGTGCCGGAAGAAGGTGGTTCGGCTGACTCCGGCGCGTTCGGCCACATCGTCGACCGTGCTGGCGTCGAAGCCACGCTCGGAGAAGAGCTCGAAGGCGGCGGAGATGAGTCGCTCGCGGGTGCTGGTCACGGCTGCCTCTGTTCGTGGGATGCGCACCGGGTCCAGAGATTGGCCCGACTTCACGCTACTCGACGGTACTGAGTAGCGTGGATGCTGTATTCAGTCACAGTCTAGGTTCGTTGAGAGGAACGTCATGGAGAAGGTCGGAGTCGTCGGTGGCGGCCTGATGGGATCGGGCATCGCCGAGGTATCCGCTCGTGCTGGCCTGGATGTGATCGTGGTCGAGTCTAACGAGCCTGCTGCCGAAGCAGCCCGGGGACGTCTGACCAAGTCGCTGGAGCGGGCCGAAGCCAAGGGCAAGATCGAGTCCGCGGCCGCCGTACTGGCCCGGATCCGGGTGGTCACCTCGCTGGAAGAGCTGGCCGACCGTGACCTGGTGATCGAGGCGATCCTCGAGGACGAGGGCGCCAAGACCGCGCTCTTCAAGGAACTGGACCGGATCGTCACCAGCAAGGACGCGATCCTCGCCTCCAACACCTCCTCGATCCCGATCATGAAGCTGGGCATGGTCACCAGCCGCCCGGACAAGGTGATCGGGATCCACTTCTTCAACCCGGTTCCGGTACTGAAGCTGGTCGAGCTGGTGCCCTCGTTGCTGACCTCGCCGGAGGTCACCGAGGCGGCGCGTGGCTTCGTCGAGGGCAAGCTCGGCAAGCAGGCGATCGACTGCCAGGACCGGGCCGGATTCGTGGTCAACGCCCTCCTGGTGCCGTTCATCCTGTCGGCGATCCGGATGCTGGAGTCCGGCTTCGCGACCGCCGACGACATCGACACCGGCCTGGTGCTGGGTGCGGCACACCCGCAGGGTCCGTTGGCGCTGGCCGATCTGATCGGTCTGGACACCACCAAGGCCGTCGCCGAGTCGTTGTACGAGGAGTTCAAGGAGCCGCTGTACGCCGCTCCGCCGCTGCTCAACCGGATGGTCGACGCGGGCCTGCTGGGTCGCAAGACGGGTCGCGGGTTCTATACCTACGCCTGAGGTCGACCCGCAGCGGCCGGCATTTCGGGAGGTGATGGAATCAGGGCATGGACACACCTCGCCCCCGCTGGTTCACCGAGACCAAGGACGGCCACTCGCAGTGGTACCTGGACCGTTTCCGCGCCCTGGCCGCCGAAGGTGCCGACCTGCTCGGTGAGGCGCGTTTCGCCGACATGATGGCGCCCCGCAATGCCCGGATCCTGGATGCCGGCTGTGGCGGCGGCCGGATGGCCGGAGCGCTGGCCGAGGCCGGACACCTGGTCTTCGCCGTCGACGTCGACCCGGTACTGGTTGCCGGGGCGGAACAGGACCACCCGGGACCGATCTATGCCGTTCGGGACCTGACCGAACTCAGTCTGGACGACCTCGCCGGAGACCCGGTCGACCTGGTCGTGTGTGCCGGTAACGTGATGGTCTTCACCGCGGCCGGTACCGAGCGCACGGTGGTCGAGCGGTTGTGTTCGGTGGTGGCGCCCGGTGGCCGGGTGGTACTCGGCTTCCGCCGGGACGAGGCTTACCCGTACGAACGCTTCGACACGGACCTGGCGGCGCTGGGGATGAGTCCCGAGTTCCGCTTCTCCAGTTGGCACCTCGATCCGTTCACCGACGAGTCAGACTTCGCGGTGACGGTGCTGCGGGTGCCCTGATCGCCGCACGTCATACGGACGGTGGCCCAGGGGCCACCGTCCGTATGACCTCCACGGCGGGGGAGCGCTCAGTCGTCCAGTTCGACGTCCTGGGAGTGCCGCCAGGCCGTCATGCCCCCGTCGACCGGAACATTGACCCCGGTCAGGAACGAGGCATCGTCGCTGGCCAGGAAGCACACCAGTTTGGCGACCTCATTGACCTGCCCGAGCCGGGGGATCAGATGGGATCCGTACATCGACTTGGCCCGGGCGCGCCGCTCCACCGGGTCGTCGCCGGCCCGAGCCAGATGGGCCTCGCTCATCGGGGTCTTGATGCTGCCGGGGCTGAAGGCGTTCGCGCGTACCCTCGGGGCCAGGTTGATCGCGGTGGCCCGGGTCAACTGGATCACCGCGGCCTTGGAGACCCCGTAGCCGGTCATCCCGACGCCGTTCATGCCGGCCACCGAGGCGGCGTTCACCACCGACGGGCCACGGTCTGAGGCCAGCAGGTAGGGCGCCGCGGCATGCGTGGCCCGCCAGACGGCCTTGAGGTTGATGTCCATCACGGTGTCCCACACCTCTTCCGAGATCTGGTGCACGCCGACCTCGGCCGGGTCGGTGAAGTTGCTGTCCAGGACTCCCGCACAGTTGACCAGGGTGTCGAGCCCGCCGGCCCAGTCGGCGACCGTTGCCACCAGGGCGTCGATCGCGGCCATGTCCCGCAGGTCCGCCGGAACCGCCAGAACCTGTGCGCCGGCCGCCTCCACCTGGGCAGTGGCTCGTTCGAGGCCCTCGGCGTTGACGTCGGTGATGCCGATCCGGCGGGCACCCTGGCGGGCCGCCTCGATCGCGATCTCCAGGCCCATGCCGCTGGCCGCGCCGGTGATCAGGACTCTCTTGTCGCCGAGCATGTCGGCTCCTTCCGTATCGATGAGGGGAGTGGGGGAGCGGAGATGGGCACTAGCCGGTCCGGCCGTTCTCGAGCAGGGCGCCGGAGTCGGCCCAGCGCGGTGCGGAGAAGGCGGCCGAGCCGCTCGCATGCGTGTAGCCCGCGTCGACCACCAGCTCGCATCCGGTCATATAGCGGGCATCGTCACTGGCCAGGAAGGCGACCGCACCGGCCAGATCGGCGGGAACACCGGCCCGCCCGAGCATCGAGTTGTCGGCCATCGCGCCGGCAGCGGCGTCCAGGTCGCCGGCGTCGCCGACCACGGCTGCCGCGGTCATGGCGGAGACGATGGCGCCGGGCACCACCGTGGCCACCCGGATGCCGTGTTGGCGTAGCTCGGCCGCGGCGGCGCGGGCGAAGCCGATCACTCCGGCCTTGGTGGCGCTGTACACGAGCGGTCCGGCGCCACCGATGATGCCGCCTGGACTGGCGGTGGCGATGATGACCCCACGCCCGGCCGGGACCATCACCCGAGCCGCGTGCTTGGCGGTGAGGATGACGCCCCGCAGATTGATGTCCAGGGTCAGGTCGATCGCCTCGGCGGACAATTCGGACAGCGGGCCGACGGCGCCGAAGACGGCGGCGTTGGCGAAGCAGACGTCGAGGCGGCCGAACCGGTCGATGACCTCGTCCACCATGCCGGCGATGCTGCTCTCCTCGCGCACGTCCAGGTGCAGGTAGTGTGCCCCGATCCGATCCGCGAGTTCGGTGCCCGCCTCGCGCTGTAGATCGGCGATGACCACCGTGCTGCCCTCGGCCACGAACCGTTCGGCACAGGCGGCCCCGATTCCGCTGGCGCCGCCGGTGATCACCACCACCGCGTCTGTCAGGCCGTTCATCGGATCCACCTCCGTGTTGGAGTCATCCGGGGGATGACTCGATGTCAATCATGCGCATGGATCATGAGATCAGAAGGATGCCTAAAGTGGAAGGGGTTGGTGGCAGTCCGTTCGAAACTCTATGATTCATAATCAATGATTGGGGATTGGAGCGTGCCTCGCCACAGGTCTCAGCCGCGCAGTGGAGTCGTCGCCGATCGTGCGCGAGCGCACCCGACCCGCTTCCTGCTCGCCCTGGGACTGCTGACCACCAGTACCTCGGTCGTCAGCAGCCTGGGTGCCCCGCTGGTGCCGACCGTCGCCGCCAGTTTCGACGTGAGTCTGGCCAGTGCCCAGTGGGTGCTGACCGCCCCGTTCCTGGTCGGGACCGTCGCCACCCCCGTGGTCGGCAGACTCGGGGCGGGACGCTGGCGACGCCCCGTGGTACTCGGTGGCCTGGTGCTCGTCTTCCTCGGTCTGGGGATGGGGGCCCTTCCGCTCTCACTCGGATTCCTGCTGGCCGGGCGTGGTCTGTGCGGCGTGGGCATCGCGCTGGCGGCACTGGCGCTCGCCAGCGCCCGGGAGCACCTACCTGCCGATCGGGTCCGCGGTGGCTTGGCGATGCTGTCGGTGAGCACGGTCGTAGGGTCCGGGATCGGCTACCCGGTGACCTCGCTGGTCGCGCAATGGGGCGGCCTTCGAGCCGCCTTCGGATTCGGTCTGGTGGTCACGGCATTGACGCTGGTGGCCTGTATCCGGCTGCTGCCCACCTCGGAGAGTGCGAAGGCCGAGCCGGTGGACTGGGCAGGGGCGGCGCTGCTGGGTGCGGGCACCCTGGTGATCCTGTTGGTGGTCTCGCAGGGGCACCACTGGGGCTGGACCTCGCCGTCGGTCGGGGTGATGGCCGTGCTGGGCCTTCTCGCCGTCGGGCTGTGGGTACATCGAACCAGGGGGCACGATCACCCGCTGGTGGACCTGCGTCTGGCCGTCCGGGGCAGCGTGCTCACCGCGAATCTGGTGGCCCTGCTGGCCGGGATCGCGGTCTACATGCTGGTCGGCCTGGTCATGGTCCAAGTGCAGGAACCGACCACCTCGGGATTCGGGCTGGGGCGCAGCATCGGAGTCGCCGGCCTACTGCTCACCCCCTATGCGATCGCCACCGTGGTGGGCAGTCGAATCGCCACTCGAGCGATGCACCGCTGGCCGCTGGACCTGTTGTTGCCGGTGGGTCTGGTCAGTTATCTGCTCGCCACCCTGCTCTATGCCTGGCGGCACGACTCCGTGGGTGCGGTCGCGGTGGTGATGGCGCTGGGCGGCCTCGGCAGCGGCCTCAGCTTCGCGTCGATGCCGGGTCTGGTGGTCCGGGAGACACCGATGACCGAGACCAGCAGCGCGCTGGGCTTCAACCTGCTCCTGCGCTACCTGGGCTTCTCGCTCGGCAGCGCGCTGGCGATCACCTGCCTGGACGTGCTCTCGGACGGATCGCCTGACGCGGACGGCTTCGTGAGGACCCTGCTGGTGTGTGCCGGGGTATGGATCGCAGCGCTGGTCACCGCTCTGGGGTTGGAGTTGCGCAGGGGCCGGACCGCGCGCCGCGACAGGGTCCCCCCGCATCCCGCAGAGATCGTGCTGCCCATCGAGTCACCCTGAAATCACGCCGAGGATCGGAGTCCCACATGTCGAAGCAGCCAACCGTCTCACCCGGTCGCCCCAGGATCGCCCTGGTCACCGGAGCCGCCCGCGGGATCGGCGCCGCCATCGCGCGCAGGGTGGTGGCCGAGGGTGGGTCGGTATTGCTGACCGACGTCGATGATCTGGCCGGGTCGGCGCTGGCCGCCGAGCTGGGCGAGCGGGCCGGCTATCAACGAGCCGACGTGACCGACGAGTCCCAGACCGAGGCCGCTCTGCTCCGCCTGGTCGAGCGCTTCGGGGTGCCGGACGCGGTCTTCGCCAATGCCGGGGTGGTGGGGGTCACCGGCCGTATCGAGGACCACGACCTGGCCGACTGGCGGCGTACCCAGGACCTGTTGGTGACCAGTGTGTTCCTGACCGTGAAGCATGCCGTGCGGGTGATGCGTCCCACCGGACGCGGTGCCGTGGTGGTCACCGGCAGTGTGGCCAGCCTGCGGGGCGGGCTCGGTCCGCACTGCTACACCGTTGCCAAGCACGCGGTGAAGGGGCTGGTCGAGTCCGTCGCGGTCGAGCTGGCGCCGACCGGACTGCGGATCAACGGAGTCTCGCCTGGGGGAACCGTCAGTTCGTTGTCGGCCGGGCTGATGGGAGACAGGGACGACCTGGCCACCCCCTACCGACGGCTGGCCGAGGCCTCGTCGAGCGGCGTCCCCACCACCGCGGACGACATCGCGGAAGCCGCGCTCTTCCTGGCCGGAGGCGGGGCAGCCAGGATCAACGGGGTGATGCTCGCCGTGGACGGGGCCGACGACCTGCTCGGCCGCACCGGACTGAAGTACTACTCGTGATCACCAGCCTGCTACCAGCTCGTAGGCCTGGCGGGTGGCCCAGACCAGACGCCGCGGCGCGAACGCGTCGCCGATCACCTGGTGGGCCAGGCCACGCGCGCGCAGTTGGTCGATCAGATCGGTGACCGGTTCGGCACCGCACGAGAGGACTACCGAATCGGCGCGCAGGGCGTGGGTCCGGTGCGAGTAGATGTTGCGGACGGTGACGACCCCGGGTTCGATCCCCATCACCTGTTCGTGGCCGCGTAGCACCACTCCGCCCTCGTCCAGGCGGCCCAACGCCGAGCCGATGATGTAGCGGCTGAGCAATGGGGCCGGTGCCGTGGTGCCGTGCACCAGGGTGACCCGATGTCCGAGCCCGGCCAGGTGATCGGCCACGGCCAGTGGTGGCAGATGGTCGTCCTGGGCCACCACGAGCACCTCCTCGTCCAGCTCCACGCCGCCACGCAGCACGTCCACCGACTGGTGCACGTGGGGCAGGTCCTGACCGTTGATGCCCGGCCAGCGGGGGCGTCCTCCGGTGGCCACCACTACCCGGTCGGCGTCCTGGGCGGCGACCAGCGCGGCCACGTCGTCGGCGCTCATCCTGGTACCGGTCCGTACCGTGACGCCGAGCCGGGCAAGGCGGCGTTCCTGCCAGAGCAGGTAGGTCGCATAGTCCTCATGCGTGGGGGCCAGGGCGGCATCGCGTAATTGCCCGCCCAGGGTGTCGGTGGCCTCCACCAGGGTGACCCGGTGGCCCCGTTCGGCCGCCAGGGCGGCGGCCTCCATCCCGGCTGGGCCGCCGCCGACGACCAGGACGGAACCGGGGGAGTCGCTCGGGGAGAGTACGCCGTCGTCTTCGCGGCCCGCGCTCGGGTTCACCGCACACGAGAAGGTGACCGGTTCGAGTAGCCGTCGGCTGATGCACTCGTTGCCGCCGACACAGGGCCGGATCTCGTCCTCGCGGCCCTGCTGCGCCTTGGACAGGAGCCGCCCGTCGGCGATATGGGCTCGGGCCATCCCGACCAGATCGGCGTGCCCTGATGCGAGCACCTCCTCGGCGACCCGCGGTGAGTTGACCCGGCCGCTGTAGACGACGGGCAGCTTCACGGCCTCACGTACCCGACCCGCCAGGTGCGACCACTCCGCCGGTTGGTGCTGGTGCGGCTGGATATAGCTCGGATTGCCCCACGGGCTGCCGATCGCGCACGAGAGGTAGTCGAGGAGGCCGCTGGACTCCAGGGCTCGGGCGATCTCCACGGCGCCGTCGATCCCGTAGCCGCCGGGCTCCTCCTCCCGCAGGTTCAGTCGCACCCCGAGCACCCGGTCGGGACCGAGCTCGTCGCGGAGCGCCGCCAGCACTCGGAGCGGGAACCGCAGTCGGTTCTCCAAGGACCCGCCGTACTCGTCCTCGCGACGGTTGGTCAGCGGCGAGACGAACCACTCCATCAGGTCGTCGTGGTTGAGGTGCAGCTCGGCGCCGTCGGCGCCGGTCTCGGCGATCCTGGCGGCCCCGAATCGGTATTCCTCGACGAACCAGTCGATCTCGTCGCGATGCAGGGGATGCGGCACCTGGTTGATCACCGGGCCACTGAGTACGGGTGAGGGCGCGTTCGGCATGCCGCCCTGCATGATGAGTTGCACGGTCAGCCGGGTGTCCTCGGCATGCAGCGCCTGAGTGAGTCGTCCGACCCGGTCCACGAACCACCCTTCGCGGACGTGGCCACCGACCACGGCGCCGACTCCGGTCGGTTCGAAGCCGGGCGCCAGGTTGTTGCGGACATGGGCGGAGACGCCGTCGACCCAGCCCGCGTCGGTGCGTCCCTGCCAGTACTGGATGTGCCGGCGCGCCTCGTCCTCGGACCCCCACAGGCTGGAGACCACATGGCCGTGTGGGGGAAGCATCACGCGGTTGCGGACCGTCATCGGACCGACTTCGAGTGGGGTGAACAGGTGCTGGTAACTCATCACAGATCTCCTGACTGGGTGGCGGCCAGGACGAAGTCGACCAGGCTGCGGGCGTAGCGGGCGTTGGCATCGGGTGCGGTCGAGCGCAGTTCGAGGGGGGTGGCCACCGGGTGCAGCATCGCCGCGCCACAGAGGGTGTCGGTCAGCAGCGTGCTCTTGAACCCGGCCGGCAGCTCCCCGCGCTCCCGGGCCCGGCGCACCATCGTGCGAGTGGTGCTGACCTGGGTGGCGCGCACCGACTTCCAGTGCGCGGCCAGTCCCGGATTGGTGTCGGCCTCGAGAGCGATCCGGCGCGCGGCCAGGCCGTGGCGGCCGCCGTAGAGGTCCAGCAGTACCGTCGCTAACTCGACGAGGTCGTCGCGCAGGTTGCCGTTGTCGATGTGTGCGATCGGCCCGAAGACCTTGGCCATGGCGTCGGCGAGCAGCTCCTCGCCACTGTCCCAACGCAGGTAGATCGAGGCCTTGCCGACACCCGCGACCTTCGAGACCTTCTCGATGGAGAAGCCGGCGGTGCCGCTCTCCCCGAACACCTGGATCGTCGCCGCCTCGATTCGGTGGTCGATCCCTGGATCGCGGGGGCGACCCATCTTCTCGCCTCGTGAACTCATCGTCGCTCCTGTGCTGGGCACTCGCCGGTCGGCGAGAGGGTGGGTTGACTTCGGGCCGACCGACCTCCAATATCTATGATCATGTACGACAATCGTTCAGTAAGTCAACGGTCCGAGGCGGCCGAGATCGCGGACTTCGCCGCATCTGTGTCAGGCACCTTGGACCAGCACTGGGGCGATGCGACCAGTGCCGGTACCGGTGACCTGGCGGGACTGGCCGAGAATGCACTGGCCCAAGGGTGGTTCGAACTGGGCGAGGCCGAGGCGCTCGAGCACCTGGTGGCCGCCGTCCGAGAGCTCGGGCGTCGAGGATGCCCGCTGCCGCTGGCCGATGCCTTCGTGTCGACCCTGGTACTCCCCGACGAACTGGCCGCAGCGGTGACCACCGGGCAGATCCGACCGGTGATCACCGATAGCACCCACGACACTGACGACACCGACGGAAACCGCTGGGGACCGCTGGAGGGTGCCGCGGGGGCGACCCACCTCCTGGTCCTGTCCGGAACCAGCGGATGGCGTCTGCTCGAGATTCTCGACCGGGAGGCCACCACCGGTCTGGCCGCACCGGCTTGGCACCTGGTCACCACGGGGGAGCAGACCGCGAGCGGAGTGCATTCGGCATGGGCCGGGCAGCTACTCCGGCTGGCGGTCGTGACCCGTGCTCTGGCCGCGGCCGGTCGGATGCACGAGCTGGCGATCGCCCATGCGAAGGCCCGGCGCCAATTCGGCAAGGTGATCGGCGGCTTCGGCGCCGTACAGCAGCGGATCGCGGCCTGCCACATCGACCTGACCGCGGCCGAGGCCCTGGTGGACGAGGCGGTCCACCAGCTGCTGGCCGGTCGGCACGGACGACAGGCGGCCGAACTGGCCGTCCAGCATGCCGGTGACGTGATGACCTCGATCGCCTCGGGCGCGTTGTACACCCTAGGCGCGATCGGCTACTTCGAGGAGCACGAGGCGGCCTGGCTGCTGCGTCGGGTCCAGGCCGACCGGCTGCTGGCCTCGGGTGACCCGGACCAGGTGCCGGTGGCCGATGCCCTGCTCGCCGACGATGGCGCGCTGCCGCCCCTGGAGTTGGGGGAGAAGGCCGAGTCTTTCCGCGCCGAGGTGCACGAGATGTTGCGGCGACACACCGGAGAACAGGGTGTCGAGATCGAAGGTCTGCGTGCGGAGATGACCGAGCGTCGTCTCTTCGCGCTCGGCTGGCCCCTGGCCGACGGTGGGCTGGAGGCCAGCACCGAGGAGCAGGTGGTGCTGCACGAGGAGCTCAAGTACGCCGGCGGCCCGGTCGATCGGGCGATGAGCGCGACCATGCTGCTCGGCCATTCGCTGCTGCGTCACGGCACCGAGGAGCAGAAGAACACCTTCCTGCCGCTGATCTCCTCGGGCCGGATGGCGTTCTGCCTGGGCTACTCCGAACCGGAGGCCGGTAGCGACCTGGCGGCGCTGCGGACCCGAGCCGAACCGGACGGGGACGGCTGGGTGATCAACGGGCAAAAGCTGTGGACCACCCGCGGTAACACCGCCAGCCATGTCTGGCTGGCGGTCAAGACGGATCCCGAGGCGTCCCCGCCACATGCCGGCGTGACCATCTTCCTGGTGCCGATGGACACCCCGGGCGTCGTGGTGCAGAACCATGTGGCGCTGAGCGGTGAGATCTCCTGCACCGTCTTCTACGACGACGTGCGGGTGCCGGACAGTTGCCGGGTGGGCGAGGTCGACGGCGGCTGGAAGGTGATCACCGACGCGCTGGCCGCCGAGCGAGTGGTGATGGGTGGTGTCGCGGCGACGATGCGTCGACAGCTGGACGCGCTGCTCGGCCACCTGCGGGCAGCCCCCCGGCCGTTGGGTGCCGCAGGACGGACCAGGCTGGCTCAGCTCGCGGCCCGGCTGCAGGCGGCGCGGGTCCTCGTGGTCCGGGCCACCCGGGCGATGGAGGGCACCGAGGCCCGTACGGTGGGCCCGGTGGCCGCGGTCCTCTCCGGCGAACTGGCGGTCGAGCTCGGCGAGGCGTCGATCCACCTGCTCGGTCTGCGTGGAGCCCTGGCCCCGGGCGAGCCGGGCGCCCTGATGGCCGCCGGCGGGGTCTCCTTCGACCATGCCCTGCGGTTGGCCCCGATGTTCGTGATCGGCGGCGGTACCAATGACATCCAGCGCGGGATCATCGCCCGTGCGCTCGGCCTGCCGCGCGAATGACGCGCGCCTCTTCCCCAGTCCCTCATAGATCCCTCACCCGGAGGTAGTTCCATGGTCTCTCGCGCAGCCGTCGAGACGTTGCTCCACCCCACGTCGTTCGCCCTGATCGGGGCCAGTGACAAGTCCACCTTCTCGAACCTGGTCTTCACCAACCTGACTCGGGCCGGTCACGGCGACCGACTGCACCTGGTCAACCCGCGCAGCCCGCAGGTGCACGGCCGACCGACCGTGGCCACGTGTGCCGAGATCGGGGAGCCGATCGATCTGGCCTTCCTGATGGTGCCGGCCGAACGCACCGCCGCCGCGCTGCGCGAAGCGGCGGCGGCGGGTGCCCGAGCGGGGATGGTGCTCAGCTCCGGCTATGCCGAGGCAGGTGAGCCGGGGCGGAGCCGCCAGGCCGAACTGGTCGCCCTGGCCGAGGAGCTCGATGTGGCCATGCTCGGCCCCAACGTGCTGGGTCTGGTGAACGTCAACGCGGGCGTACCGGCGATGGCGTTGTCCGACCCGCCGCAGACCCCGGGTCACGTGGCGCTGATCTCCCAGAGCGGGGCCAGCTGCGGTGCGATGAAGGACTTCGCGGCCCTGGCCGGGGTCAACCTGTCGCATGTGGTCACCGTGGGCAACGAGGCCGCCATCACGGTGGCGCGGCTGCTCGATGTGCTGGTCGACGACGAGGAGGTGCGTGCGGTGGCGATCTTCATGGAGGCGATCGCCGAACCCGAGCTGTTCGCCGCTGCCGCACGTCGCGCCGCCCGTGCTGGCAAGGCGATCGTGGTGCTCAAGGCCGGGCGCAGCGAACTGGCCGCCCGTTCGGCCGCCTCGCACACCGGCGCCCTGGTCGGCGACGACAGGGTGGTCGACGCGGCCTTCGACTCACTCGGCGTGATCCGGGTCGACACGATCGAGGACATGCTGGTCACCGCCGGGATCGCGGCCGCTACCGGTCCGCTGACCAAGCCCGGCGTCGGTGTGGTCTCCATCTCGGGCGGGGCCTGCGACATCATCGCCGACCTGGCCGACGCGGCCGGGCTGGACCTCCCCGAGCTGGACCCGGATACCGTCGCCCGGCTTGCGGAGGTGCTGCCGGACTTCGGGCATGCCCATAACCCGCTCGATATCACCGGTGCCGCGATCATCGACCCCGGCCTGTGGGAGAAGTCGCTGACCGCGGTAGGCAACGACCCGAGCATGGGTGCGGTGCTGGTGGTCAACTCGCTGCCGTGGCGCGAGGACGGCACTCCGTTCTACGGCCAGCAGTACGTGGACGCGATCGGCCGCGGGATGAAGGCGGCCGCAGCGTCGTGCCTCTACGTCACCCAGGTCACCCAGCCGATCGGGACGCAGACCCAGGCGGTGCTCGCCGCCGGGGAGGTCGGCCACGTGGTGCCTGGCCTTCGGTTGGCCGTGGACGGTGTGGCGCGGGTGGTGCGGTGGTCGGAACGCCTGGAGCGAGCCGGACGCGAACCCGAGCCCGTGACGACGGTCGAGGTCTCCACCGCGGCGCAGTCGGAGGTCGACTCCCGTGCGCTGCTGGAGCGTTTCGAGATCCCGGTGGTCCCGGCGGTGCACGTGCACTCGGCCGCCGCTGCGACCGAGGCCGCGGCCGGGATCGGTGCGCCGGTGGCGATGAAGATCGTCTCGGCTCAGATCGCGCACAAGTCCGACCTCGGTGGCGTCCGGCTGGGGGTGAGCGCCGAGGCGGCTGCCGGGGTCTACGAAGAGATCATCGCGGCCTGCTCCGGTCCCGAGGCGGGTGGGGCCGAGCTGGACGGGGTGCTGATCTCGCCGATGCGGGCGCCGGCCACCGAGCTGCTGGTCGGAGTGACCCGCAACTCCGACTGGGGACTGGTGCTGGCGGTCGCGTTGGGTGGCGTTCTGGTCGAGGTGCTCGACGACGCCGCGCTCAGCCTGCTGCCGGTCGATGAGGCCAGGGCCACCGAGCTGCTGCGGTCGTTGCGGGGCGCCGCGGTCCTGGACGGCGTGCGGGGTCGCCCCGCCGCGGACCTGGCCGAGCTGAGCCGCACGATCGCGGCGGTGAGCCGGATGGCTCAAGCGCTGGGCGATGACCTGGAGTCCCTGGAGATCAACCCGGTCCGGGTGGCCGGCGACTCCATCGAGGCCCTGGACGCGCTGGTTCTCTGGCGCGACTGAGCACTCTGACGTTCGGATCGGGTGGCTGGGGCGCTGGCTCTTTGTCACGTCGCCGCTGGGGCTCTGTCACGTCGTGAGCAGGGCTATAGAGCCTGTTGCGAAATTGCCGGG
>CAYNFY010000082.1:0-19531 GCA_964396585.1 uncultured Nocardioides sp. | reverse complement strand
TCCCCACCCAGGCGCACCACAACCCCGGATTTTCATCCGGACCATGTGGGAGCCGCTCGTGGCGACAGACAGAACATTAACAGCATGTGTCCGATGGTTGGCAAATCGGGGGGGTCGGTTGACCCGAATGCGAAGCGGCGCGGGCCCCCAGTCCGGGGGCCCGCGCCGCTTTCCGCGGGGCTGTTGAGCGGGTCAGCGAGCCACGATCACCGAGCTGCCATGGCCGAAGAGACCCTGGTTGGCGGTGATCCCGACCTTCGCGTTCTCGACCTGGCGCCCCTCCGCCTGGCCCCGGAGCTGCCAGGTCAGTTCGCAGACCTGGGCCAACGCCTGGGCGGGGACGGCCTCACCGAAGCAGGCCAGACCGCCGGACGGGTTCACCGGGATGCGACCACCGATGGTGGTGTCGCCGTCACGGAGCAGCTGCTCCGCCTCGCCGCGTCCGCACAGTCGCAGGTCTTCGATCCAGTCCAGCTCCAGCGCGGTGGACAGGTCGTAGACCTCGGCCACATCGACGTCCGAGGGCTCGATGCCGGCCTCCTCGTAAGCGGCGGTCCCGATCGACTCCTTGAAGGTGACGTCCGGAACGCCGACCGCGTTGGCCGAGTCGGTCGACATCAACGGCATGTCGATCACGGCATTCGGGAAGGTCGGGGTGATGGTCGAGATCGCTTTGATCTTGACCGTGTCGGTGATGCCGTGTTTCGCAGCATAGGCATCCGAGACGAGCACCACCGCCGCGCCGCCGTCGCTGACCGCACAGATGTCGAGCAGGCCCAACGGGTCCGAGACCATGGTCGCGTTCAGCACGGCCTCCGCCGTCACTTCCTTGCGATAGCGCGCATAGGGATTGTTCAGACCATGACGCGCGTTCTTGACCTTCACCTGAGCGAAGTCCTCACGGGTCGCCCCATACAGGTCCATCCGCCGACGTGCATACAAGGCGAAGTACATCGGGTTGGTCATCCCCAGCAGGCGGAAGCGCAGCCAATCGGGATCGTCCCAGCGCTCGCCCTCGTTGGGCTTGAGGAAGCCCTTCGGGGCGGTGTCGGCACCGACCACCAGGGCGACATCACTCATCCCGGCCAGGATCCGGGCCCGCGCGGTGTCCAGCGCCTGGGCACCGGTCGCGCACGCCGCGTACGAGGTCGCGATCCGGGCGCCGTTCCAGCCCATTGCCGAGGCGAAGGTCGAACCTGCCACGTATCCCGCGTACCCGCTGCGCACCGTCTCGCCACCGACCACCAGGTCGACGTCCGTCCATGGAATGTTCGCATCGGTCAGGGCGTCGCGTGCAGCGGCGACCCCGTACTCCACAAAACTGCGGCCCCATTTGCCCCACGGGTGCATGCCCACCCCGGCGATGGCCACATCTCTGGTCGAAGTACTCATCAGTGCGCCGCCTTCTCGTCGTTCGCGAGGCCTCGATCGCTCACTCGTCCCTCGCTCGACTCGATCGGCCTCCACTTCCAGATGGTGCGCTCGCCGGTCTCATCGGTGTTGAGCGTCTCGACCACGAGCTCGACCTCGTCTCCGACCTTCACGTCCGTCACGCCCACGCCGGTGGCCAGTTGGCCCAGCACGGTCAGGCCCTCGGGCAGCTCGACCGCGGCCAGGGCGAACGGCTGGTACTCGCCATCGGTGAGGTAGGGCGCCGGGGGCTGGTACTGAGCGTCGGTGTAGGACCAGATCCTGCCGGTCCGGGAAAGTTCGGTGTCGTTGAACTCGGTGCCCACACAGGCAGGGTTCCGGCAGTAGCCGGTGCTGCCCTCGGCGACCACGATCTTCGGGAAGAAGATCGTGTCGCAACTGGTGCACACCGAGCCGATCAGGGTCGGCTGGTCACCCGTGGTGAACCAGCCCTCAATCGCTGGAGTGGCCGTCATGGGGTCAGAGTAGAACAGGATTCCGACGTCGCTCACTCCCCGCCGCCCAGTGACCGGTACCTGAGGTGCACCCGACCCGGCCGGGCACCACCGCCGGCCTCATCGTCCGGTCACCCCATCGATGCCCTCCCGCAACAGATCCGCATGCCCCGCATGTCGGGCGTACTCCCCGATCAGGTGCAGCATGATCCAGCGCAGACTCGGAGCCTCTCGCTCTGCGCGCGAGCGCAACGCGATCTGGTCGAGTCCTCCCAGTACGAGGGCATCGGTCACGATCCGTTCCGACGCGGCCACCGACGTCTCGAAGAGGGCGAGTAGGACCTCTGCGTCGTCCTGGACCGACGAGCGCCAGTCCCAGTCCTCGTCGACACGCCAGTTCACCGCGTCCCAGGGCGCGCCCATCGGCTGCCCGGCCAGAACGACATGGAACCACCAGTGCTCCACGAAGGCCAGGTGCTTGACCAGCCCGCCCAAGGTCATGGCGCTGGCGGAGGAGGGCTCACGCAACTCGGCACTCGACAGGTCCTCGACCTGCCGCCGGATGGTGGTGCGGTACCGATCGAGGTAGGCCCGCAGGGTTGTCACCTCGTCTGCCGCCATCGGCAGGGCCGGGCGCGGAGTGAGATTCATGGAATCGACCCTAGGCTGTCGAGACATCGACCCAGCGTCGATCGCCGGTCGCCCATTCACCGGCTCCGCCCGTCACCTCGGCGACCAGTCCGGCGGCTCTGCCCAGACCGTCCGGTGCCACCGCCAGCTGAATCCGTACCCGATCGGTCCACTGAACGTCCAGCACCTCCAGTCCACCCCGGCGCAGATCCGCCTCGACCCGACCTGCCGTCGCGGAGGAGACGTCCACCCAGCACTCGACCACTTGGCGCCGCCGACGTGTACCGGACTCCGCCAGACCGACCCGCACCGCCTCGGAGTAGGCACGTACGAGTCCCCCGGCACCGAGTAGCACGCCGCCGAACCATCGGGTGACCACCACCGCGACGTCACTGACACCAGCACCGTTGAGCACCTCCAACATCGGCGCACCTGCGGTACCGGACGGCTCCCCGTCGTCGCTGGAGCGCTGGAGTTGCGCGCCGGGGCCGATCACGAAGGCGCTGCAGTGGTGTCTGGCGTCCCAGTGCGTACTACGGATCCGGCTCACCAGGTCGCGGGCCTCCTCCTCGGATTCGATCCGTGCCAGGACACACCGGAACTTGGAACGTTTGACCTCTATCTGCGCCTCGGCCACAGCGCCGATGGACAGGTCCGGCACCAGATACCCGGTCTGCCCGTCCGGCATTCCCGGATCACTCCGGGACATCGCGACCGGACCGGGAGTGCTCGCTGCGATCCACCTGCATCGGCTGGGTCGGCACGGCGGCCTGCCGTTGCCTGGCCGCCCGCTCGGCCTCCGTCTCCCGTTCTCGCGCAGCCTGCTCGGCACGCTCGGCCGCCGCTGCGGCCACCGCGATCTCCTTGGGCGACTCTCCCCAGGTCACCCGGATCGTCTCGAAGTCCTTGTGTCGCTGCATCCGCGCGTACATCGTGTACGCCCGCCGGTCCGCGTCGGTGGGGACGATGTGGTCGGTGAACGGGGTGAGCAGTGCCCGTGGGTACAGCCGCAGGGTGAGGACCACGTTCACTTCGGTCGCGAGCGCTGCCATCATCGCGCCGATATAGATGAATCCGAGCAGGCCGAGGACCAGACCGAACGTCTTGGTCATCGAACTGGTGTTGACCAGGACCTTGTTGACGTACTCGGTCCCGAGGATCTGGAGGAACTGCCAGAGCACGGCGAGAGTGAACGCACCTGGTGCGGAGCTGCGCATGGTCGGGTGCCGACCGGTCGCGGCGAACCTGAAGAGAAGGGTGAGGAAGGTACCGACCACCAGCACGGTGATCGCGCTGACCAACCAGCGATCCCGAGACCCCAAGCGGACGAAGACATCGGTATTGCTGATCAACGCCGAGAGCACGCTCACCGCCAGCAGCGCCGTACCCGCCACGATCAGCAGACCGACCGTCTTGACCCGGGACAGGATCGGGTTGGGCCGGGAGTTGCGCGGCACCCCCCAGGCCAGGTGCTGCAGGTTCTGAAGCGACTGCCCGAGCCCGAGCGTGCCGTACAGCGCGGCAAGCGATCCCACCGTGATTCCGGTGACGGAACCCTGCAATCCCGCCGGGTGACCCAGTTCGTCCCCGATGATCGGGAACTGCGAGAGCGCGGAGTCCAGCAGCACTTCCTGCAGATCTGGCTGTCCTCGCAGCACGAGGCCGAGGATCGAGGTGCCCAACAGCATCAGCGGGAAGATCGCCGCGAAGGCGTAGTAGGTCAGGGTCGCCGCCTGGAAGGGGCCCTGATCGTCGAAGTACTTGTAGAAGACGGCGATCGGGAAGCCCAGCACCGGATGCCGGCGCTGGAAGGCATCAACCCTGTCGACCATTCCCACACCCGCAGGCTATCGGTTGACCGCTGCCGTGCGACCGGTCACACGGCAGCGGTATCAGAGCGGGTGCGCCGCCACACTCAGCAGGTCGCCCCGGGTCAGCACCCCGACCGGCTTACCGTCCTCGTGAACCAAGAGGGCGTCGGCCTCGGTCAACGCCTCGATCGCGGCCGCGACGGGCTCGCTGGCGCCGATCGTCGGCAACGGATCGGACATGTGCTCCTCGACCGGGTCGGTGAGCCGGGCATGCCCGGCGAAGATGGCGTCGAGCAGGGTGCGTTCCGAGACCGATCCGGCGACCTCCGCGGCTACCACCGGCGGTTCGGCACGTACCACCGGCATCTGCGAAACCCCGTACTCGCGCAGGATCGCGACCGCCTCGGCGATGGTCTCGTTGGGATGGGTGTGCACCAGGTCCGGCAGCTCACCGGATTTGCCGCGCAGCACCTCACCGACGGTATGCCCCGCCACCTGGTCGCCGTCGCTGAAGCCGTACCGAGCCAGCCAGTCGTCGTTGAAGATCTTGGTGAGATAGCCGCGCCCGGAGTCGGGCAGCAGTACCACGACGACCGCGTCGTCGCGCCCCTGGGCGGCGAGCTCGGCGGCCAACTGCCTGGCGGCGTAGGCGGCCATGCCCGACGAGCCTCCGACCAGCATCTGCTCCTCACGGGCCAGTCGGCGGGTGAAGCCGAAGGAGTCCGCGTCGGATACCTCGATGATGCGATCGGCGACGGTGCGGTCGTAGGTCTCGGGCCAGAAGTCCTCCCCCACCCCCTCGACCAGATAGGGACGGCCGGTTCCACCCGAGTACACCGAGCCGGCCGGGTCGGCGCCCACCACCTGGATGTCCGGATTCTGCTCCTTGAGGTAGCGCCCGATCCCCGAGATGGTCCCACCGGTGCCGACCCCGGCCACGAAGTGCGTGATCCGTCCCTCGGTCTGGCGCCAGATCTCCGGTCCGGTGGACTCATAGTGACTGGCCGGGTTGTTCGGATTGGAGTACTGGTCCGGTTTCCAGGCCCCGGGCTGCGAGGCGAGCCGATCGGAGACGTTGTAGTAGGAGTCCGGGTGCTCGGGGGCCACCGCGGTGGGACAGACCACCACCTCGGCACCGTAGGCCCGCAGCACATTGCGCTTGTCCTCGCTGACCTTGTCCGGGCAGACGAAGACGCACTGGTAGCCACGCTGCTGGGCGACCATGGCCAGACCCACTCCGGTATTTCCGGAGGTGGGCTCGACGATGGTGCCACCCGGCTGCAGTGCTCCGCTGGCCTCGGCCGCGTCGATCATCCTGGTCGCGATCCGGTCCTTGACCGAGCCACCCGGGTTGAGGTACTCGACCTTCGCCAACACCAAGGGGCCCTTCTCGGACACCTCCGGGCTGAGGGTGCGGCGCAGCCGTACCAACGGGGTGTTGCCGATCAGGTCGAGGAGCGAGTTGGCGTAGTCCACGGGGCCAACCTAGGCCATCTCCGGGAATTCCGGGCCGTCCCAGGGATGGTGCCGAGGCCCTTCCCGCGCCGGGCACCGAACCCAGCCCTGGACCGTGCGTCGGAGGCGATCCGTACCCTGGCGGCATGGGGAAGGCTGCCGCTGCACGCAAATTAGCCGCTGCCGCCGCCTACGGAGGCGGCGGACTGACGGCACTCGGAGCCGGACTGTACGGCCTGCTGCGGACCGAGGCCAGACTGGCCCGGCGCACGATCGGCTTCGCCGACGACCGGGTACACGACGCCACTGGGTGGTACGGCCGAGGACTGCCGGGTCCGGCGATCCGGCTGGCGGTGCTCGGAGACTCCAGCGCGGCCGGTTACGGAGTGGACCGGGTCGGGCAGACGCCCGGTGCGCTGCTTGCGGCGGGGGTGGCCAAGTGGTCGGGTCGCCGGGTTCACCTACGTTCCTGGGCCGTGGTCGGAGCCAGGACCAATGATCTGGCCGCCCAGATCGATCTGGCCCTGCCCGGGTCGCCCGATGTCGCCGTCATCCTGATCGGCGCCAACGACGTTACTCATGTGACCCTGCCCAGCCAATCGGTGCGGCTGCTGGCCGAGGGCGTTCAGCGACTGCGTAAAGCCGGATCCCAGGTCGTAGTGGGCACCTGCCCGGACCTGGGCACGGTCCGTCCACTGCGTCCGCCGCTGCGCCAGATCGCCCGGGAGTGGTCGCGCCGGTTGGCCGCCGCCCAAACCATCGCCACGGTGGAGTCGGGTGGCCGGTCGGTCTCCCTGGCCTCGGTACTGGGACACGAGTTCGCCAGCGCACCGGGTCTCTACTTCGGCCCCGACCAGTTCCATCCTTCGGCCGATGGCTACCGACGGTTGGCCGAGGTACTGGTGCCACCGACCCTGGCGGCGCTCGGATTGGGCGCCCCGGTCACCGACGAGGCCACCGGACTGCGCCGGATGCAGGTGCTACCCGTGGCTCAGGCCGCCGTCGAAGCGGCCGCGCTGCCGGGCAGCGAGGTCGATGGAACGCAGGTGGCAGGCTCCGACCGCGGCCTGCGTGGTCGCTGGGCCGAGTTGCGGGGCCGACTGCGCACCACCCTGCCTGCCGAAGCCGAGTTGCCCGCCGATGAGGAGCCCGTGGAGTCCGCTTCGGACGACTGACCTGCCGTCAGGCTGCCATGGAGTCCTCACAGTCACGTCACGGATGGTTGATATCGCCCTGCTGGCGACGCTATAGAGCGAAATGACAGACCGCCCGGACCTCGAAAGGGCCGGGCGGTCTGAAGTCTGGCTCGTCAGTCCGACTGCAGGATCGACAGCAGGCGCAGCAGGTTGGTGTAGATCCAGACCAGCGACACCGTCATCGCGAACGCGGCGCGCCAAGACTCACGTGCCTCCAGGCCGTTGGCGATGCCCTGCTCCACGAAGTCGAAGTCCATGATCAGCATGAAGACACCGAGCACCAGGCCGGCGCCGGCGAACAGGATGCCCATCATGCCGTTGCCGAAGATGCCGAGTCCGTTGCCGAACATCCGCAGCACCATCTCAAGCAGGCCCAGGCCCACCATGCCGAACATGGCAGCGGTAACGAACGTCCGGAACTTGTTGTTGACCTGGATGTTCAAGAACTTGTAAGCGGCCAGGGTTCCGGCGAAGGCGGCGAAGGTCCCCAGCACGGCCTGCATCACCACGTGGTTGTCCACGTAGCCCTGCAACTGCAGGTTCAGATCGATGGCCTTGCTGAACGCACCGAGCGCCACGCCCTCGGCCACCGCGAAGATCAGCACCAGGGCGGGGCTGACCACGCGCTTGAACGAGTTGACCAGCGACAGCGCGAAGGCCCCACCGGAACCGATCACCAGGGCGCCATAGAGCTTGCCGGCGTCGGCGTTGGAGGTGATGTCACCTACCAGGAACCAGGTGACCATCGCCGCCAGGATCACGACACCGATCGAGGCTCCGGTGGCCTGCACGACCGAGTCGATGGTCATCCGCTCGCGGATCGGAGCGGGGGCGTACCCCGGGGCCTGGTCTCCGGGCGCACCCGTGCCCCAGGTCGACGGGTCGCTGCCGTAGTCGACGTGGGTCGGGGCCTTGAAGCCCTCGGCCCGGTTGAAGACGGGATTGTTGCTCTGCATCTGTTGGTCTCTCCTTGGGACTCGGTGGAGTCCGGTTCGGTGAACGACCCCCATTTTATGGGTCCTTCACTCGTGACAACGTGGGGAGTGGTCCCCATAGTTGCGAAGTCAGCCGATTCCAAGCCAACCACAATGGCGAAACTTCTGCTCAGTTCTGGGCCGCAACGGCTCTCGCGGCCCGCTTGCTCGATCGCTTCCGGGCCCGTTTCTCCTTACCGCGCTCCATCAACAGGTACAGCGCGGGGACTAGCAGCAGGGTGAGCACGGTAGAGGTGAACAGTCCCCCGATCACCACGATCGCCAACGGTTGGGAGATGAACGCTGAACCACCCGTCAGCCCCAATGACATCGGGGTCAGCGCCAAGATCGTGGCCAACGCGGTCATCACGATCGGTCGAACCCGCTTGTCACCCCCGTGCTTGATCGACTCGACCAGGGTGTCGCCGCGGTCCCGGGCCTGGTTGACCAAGTCGATCAGCACGATCGCATTGGTGACCACGATGCCGATCAGCATCAGCGCCCCGATCAGTCCGACGACCCCCAACGGGATCTGGGTGATCGCCAGCATCAGGATCGCCCCGGTGGCGGCGAAGGGCACCGATACCAGCAGGATCAACGGCTGAGCCAGCGACCGGAAGGTGGCCACCATCACCGCATAGACGATCGCGATGGCGACCAGCAGCGCGAGCCCCAGCTGGCTGAACGCCTCGGCCTGGTCCTGCGCTACCCCACCGATCTTCGCCTCGGCGCCCGGCGGCAGGTCGAGCCCGTCGATGGCCTTGGTGACCTTGCCGGTGACCGTGCCCAGGTCGTTCGGATCGGGCTCGGCGGTGACCGTGATGGTGCGTTCCCCGTTGATGCGCTTGATGCCGGTGGCGACGTCCACCTGCTTCACATCGGCCGCCTGATCGAGCGGTACCGTGCCCAACCGCAGCTGCCTCAGTCCCTCGACCGTGTCCACCACCGTGCCCTCGGGCTTGGCCATCACCACGTCCAATCGCTGGCCCTCGACGGTGATGGTGTCCAGGGCCGGATGGTTCAGGGTGGGGTACAGCAGGCCGGCCAGGGTTTGGTTGGTGATGCCGGCGGCGGCGCCGGCCACATTCTCTGAGACCTGCAGTACCGGTTGTGCGGGAGCGGCGTCGTTGGTGACCTTGCCGATGTCCCTGATGTCCCTGATCGCCTCGGTGACCTCGTCGGCCGCCCGTTGCCGATCCGCATCGGTCGCAGCGGTGACCACGATCTCGAGCGCGGAACTGAATCCGCTCGAACCACCGCCCCCGACCGTGATGTCTCCGGGGGCCGTGGCCAGCTTCTTCTCGATGGCGTCGGTGACGGCCGCCGAGTCCGCTCCGTCGGAGAAGGTGACCGCGAAGTTCGAGGTGCCACCCACGAAGAGGGCCTCGATGCCGCTGGCTCCGACCGAGGTCTGCACGTTCTTGACCCCCTCGACCTGGCCGAGCAGGGTCTCCACGGCGCGAGCATCGGCGTCCGCCGCGGCCAGACTGGTACCGGGCTCGAGTTCCTGGGTGATGGTGACGGTGTTCTCGTCCTGGTTGCCCAGGAAGTTGGTCTTCACCGCGCCGGAGGCGGCCATGCCCAGGGTGCCGACGAAGATCACCAGCGCGATCGCGACCAGGGTCCAAGGTCGGCGCAAGGTGAACCGCAGCGCCGGATCGTATATCCGACGCAGCAGACTCCGCGCCTCCTTAGCCGCGGCGTCGCGCTCGATCTGCGTGGTGTCCTGCACCGCGTCGGGGTGCCCGGACGGAAGGAACCAGTAGGCCAGCACCGGCACGATGGTGAGCGAGACCAGCAGCGATGCCAGCAGGGCCAGCGCCACCGTGAATGCGAAGGGACGAAGCAGTTCACCGACGACTCCGCCTACCAGCCCGATCGGTACGAAGACCGCCGCTGTGGCCACCGTCGAGGAGGTGATGGCGCCGCCCACCTCACGTACCGCGGTGATGATGGCGCTGCGCTTCTCCTCACCGTAGGACAGGTGTCTCTTGATGTTCTCGACCACCACGATCGAGTCGTCCACGACACGTCCGATCGCCACGGTGAGCGCACCGAGGGTGAACATGTTGAGCGTGTAGCCACCCACCCGCAGGCCGATCAGGGCCACCAGCAGCGACAACGGGATCGACAGCGCAGTCACCAGGGTCGAGCGCAGGGAGACCAGGAAGACCAGGATCACCACGATCGCCATCACGAGTCCCAGTCCGCCCTCGACGGCCAGGTCTTCGACCGACTTGGTGATATATGGGGCCTGGTCCATCGCCACGGTGAAGGTGGTGTCGGACCCTAGCTTGGTCTGCAACTCGGGAAGCAGATCCTTGATCGCGTCCGAGACCCGCACCGTGTTGCCGTCCGGCACCTTGGTGATGGCCAGCGAGATGGCCTCGTGGCCGTTCATCCGGGAATAAGTGGTCGGTGCCACCTCGACCTCGGCCGCGGTGGCCACCTCGGAGAGGCGGACCGCCCCGGTCATCGCGCCGGGCAGTTTCTGGTCGGTCGGGACAGCGACCTGTAGGAGTTCCTCGACGGTGCTCGGGGTGCGACCGACCTGGACCGAGAGGGTCCGGTCGCCGGTGTCCACCGTACCGACGGGGGCGAGCCGCCCATTGGCCGCCAATCCGTCCTTGATCGAGGCCGGAGTGACCCCCAACGAGGCCGCCCGGGGCTTGAGGGTCAGCTCCACCCGGTTCACCGGCGCCCCCACCATCTGGACCTGGCGTACTCCCTCGATGTCTTCGAGACGGGGCACAGCCAACCTATCGACGGCGTCGGCCAACTTGGCCGGGGGTAGTTTCGAGGTCACCGACAGCTGCACGATCGGGAACTGGTTGATGTCGCCGGCGAAGACGATCGGTTTTCCGGCGTCCTCGGGCAGGGTCTGCAGACCGGTCACCGCGGCCTCGGCCTTCTGCTTGGCCCAGTCCATGTCGGTGCCGTACTTGAACTCGACCAGCACGGTGGCCGATCCCGATGCCGAGGTCGAGGTCAGCCGTTCGATTCCGTCGATGCCCTTGAGAGCGACCTCGACGGGTTCCGCGATCTGCTGTTCGACGGCGTCCGGCGAGGCACCGGCATAGGGCACCACCACACCGACCATCGGGAACTCGATATTCGGGAACAGCTCCTGCTTCAACGAGGTCATCGAGATGGCACCGAAGACGGCGACGAAGACCGTGATCAGGGCGATCAGCGCGCGATTGCGCAAGGAGAACATGGCGAGGTTGCCCACGGTCGGTGACTCCTCGGGTGGTGTGGTCGTAACGGACCCTGAAACATCCTCAGGTTCATCGGCACCATATCGTTAGCCCTGACCGAACCAACACCGACTTTCGTCGACTGCCGGGGAACCGTAGGGAGGCGCCGTGAGCGAGCGAGACGAGCTCTGCGACGAACTCGCCCACCTGAGCACGGAGTTCAGCAGGCTGGGCATGCGGCTGCGGATCCCGCAGATCGTGGCCAGCGAACTGACCCTTCAACAGATCAAGGTGCTGGCCCTGGTGGTGCAGGCCGATCCCCCACTGGCAGCACACGAGATCGCCCACCTGCTGGGCGTCACGGCCGCCACCGTGTCCGGGATCGTGGCCCGACTGGTCGAGGCGGGCCTGGTCGAACAGGTCTGCTCAGCCGAGGACCGCCGCACCCGCCCTCTGGTGGTCACCGAACCCGGAGCTCGCGCCATCAACGAACTGGGCACTCTGCAGCAGTCCCACCGGCACGCCGCCGAGGAGCGGATGAATGATGAGGAACTGCGATCGCTGGTGATCGGCATGCGGGCCTTCATCCGGGCGCTGGAGGAATCCACCCGGGAATGTGGCCCGCCGGCGGCTCGATGACCTGGTCTCGGGAAGGAGCGAAGGAATCGGGCGTGCTTCAGCCTCTCCCGACCGGGCCCTTCTTGACCACGAGATTGAAGCGGATCGAGGTGGCCGCGTGATGATCGGACGTGAAGCGCACCAGCACCCGACGGTGGCCGGGTCGTGCGATCTTCGGCACCGCGATCCTTAGCCGATTCCCTCTCTCATTCAGGGTGGCGCGTACCCGACCGAGTCCCTGGATCCGGACCCGGAAGGAGCGGGGTGCAGCGCCGTCGCTGCGGACCCGGGCGCGGACGGTGGTACGGGTTGCGACCTTGACCGTGCGTCCCCTTCGGTTCGGGACGAACACCCGGGCCCTGCCGACGGCGGGCCGGACGCTGGGATCGCTGCCGGGTCGGACCGAGCAGTCGTTGGCCCGGCCCGGCGTCGCCCGGTGTGCCACGCGCAGCAGCAAGGTCCCAGGCACACAGCGGACCAGACTGGCCCCCTCCGGCGCGGTCCAGCGCACCCGATCCACCTGGGTGGGTGACGATGCGGGGTCCGACAGGCTCAGCGAACCGTTGCGGGTCGGCAGCACGAAGTGGCCCGGTAGTCCGGCGGGCTCCGAGCGAATGACGAACCAGCTCCGGGGCGCAACGACGGTTTCGGTCGGGAGGGTCACGGTGCTTCCGTTGCTGGCAGACAGTTCCCACCCGCCGACGGCCTGCGGCGCCGACCCCGGGTTGTGGATCTCGATCCAGTCGCGAAATGCGTCATCGGGACTGATCTCGCTGATCTGCGGAACTCCGAGGGAATCCGCCGTCTGCCCAGGTTCAGATTGCCTCTGACCCTGTGCCTGCGACGCGGCACCGAGGCCCACCGTGATCGAGACGACGAACACCAGCGTCGCACCAGAGACGAATAGCTTATGCATGTTGGACTGCCCCCCGACAACCGTGCCGCACCCCCCGCGCGACACTCATTGCCCGCACCAAGATACCCCGCCCCTGGAACCACGGAAACCGCTTCCTCCACAGACTGAATCGTCCGCATCGTTCGGTATCGCGATCCGGTTGACAGCCGACCGCCCGGTCGCTGCCATCGCCCCGATGATCCACGCCCTGACGGAGGGACGAGGGCCTCGGCAGCGGCCAATTTTCTTGACATTCATGCGTATGGTACGCACAATTACGCTGCCCTAGTGTGACCCAGCCCACCCCCAACAGAGGAGAGGCCCATGCGTCCTTCGGAGAAGCGCGCTGAACAAGTCAGCTGCCCCGTAGCCCACACCGACTACCGCCTCGATCGCACGGCGTTCGAAACATACGACCTGCTCAACGCGGAGCGTGAGCTGGCTCCAGCCGTCTGGAACGACAGCACCGAGCACGGCTTTCTCATGGTCGGCCGCTACGACGATGTCACCGCGCTCCTGCGTGAGCACGACACCCTCGTGAACGACTGTGTCAACGCCTTCGATCCGGCGATGACCACACCACTGCTGCCCAACTCCCTCAATCCGCCGGCGCACAACAAGCTGCGTCGGGTGCTCAACCCATTCTTCAGCCCGGCCGCCGTCAAACGGCTCGAGCCGCTGGCGAAACGGCGGGCACGAGAGCTCGTCGCCCAGATCGCGCCCAAGAAGAAGGTCGATCTTGGGGTTGAGTTCGCCATGATCTATCCCACCGAGCTATTTCTCGCACTGCTGGGGCTCCCGGTGGAGGACGGCGAACTCTTCCTCCCCCATGTCGAGGCGATCTTCGGGGGATTCTTCGCCTCGACCCCGGAGGAACTCAAGCGTTCGGAAGAAGCGGTCGAGGCGATCATGGACTACTTCGCCAAGGCGGTGGACGAGCGGCAGAAGAATCCAGGAGACCCCGAAGTCGATCTGGTAAGCCGCTTACTGGTGGCCACCATCGACGATGAGCCCCTCACTCGAGATCAGATCCTGACGATCTGCATGACGCTGATGGTGGCGGGTCTGGACACGACCCGGAGCGCCCTCGGCTACCTGTTCCATCACTTGGCGACGAACCCTGCGGACAGAGAACGTGTCATCGCGGAGCCGCAGAGGTGGCCCAAGTTCATCGAGGAGGCGGTGCGCCTGTACTCGTTGATCATCCAGGATGGTCGCCTGGTCGCCGAAGATCGTGAAGTTCTCGGATGCCCCATGAAGAAGGGCGAGATGGTGTGGCTCGGCCTGGCGCAGGCCAACCGTGACCCACGCAAGTTCGAGAACCCGGACGTCTTCGACATGGACCGCGAAGACCTCAACCACCACATCGGTTTCGGCGCCGGCGTACACCGGTGCATCGGCATGCACCTGGCCCGGGCCGAACTGGTGATCGCACTGGAGGCCTGGCATGAGGTGATTCCCGAATATCGCTTGGCCGAGGGCGCCGAACTGGTCGAGCGTGGCGGACAGTTGCGCCTGCAGGGCCTCCCCCTGGAGTGGGATTGAGCCTCCCTCCCGAAAGAGTGGCCTGACCTGAGGCCCGTTCGCTGGCTCTGTGGTGATCCGCAGAGCCAGCGAACTTTTTGGACCTTGGGCTCCGGAAGCCATTCGACTCCCACACCTGGCGACCAGCTGAGTCGAGTCACTTGCCCGATCCCGCAGGGACCTATTGCCTCACCCGCGGAGACCACCTCATTCCTTGACAACTATGCGCATAGTATCTATGGTTCACATGATCTTGCTCACGTGACCGTCGTCACTCATGCGAAAGAAGCAGACATGAACTCGAAACCTCAAAGTCGGCGCCGCCTGGCCGCCGCGAGCGTGGTGGCAGCATTTACCTTGCTCGTCGTCACCGCATGTGGGTCGTCCTCCTCAAAAGCGATCTCCGACGACGATGTCGACCAGCAAGGCCTCCAACAGGCACGTGAGCTAGTTGCGGAATTCAGCAAGCAGCCCACCCGCATCCCCAACACAACGCCGATCGACAAGCCGATCCCCAAGGACAAGCGAGTGAGCTTCCTGTCCTGTGGAACGTCGACCTGCAACCTCGAGGCCGACATCATCAAGCAGGCGACCGACAAACTCGGGTGGAAGTTCACCTCGATCGCCAACGACGGCACCCCGGAGGGCATCAAGAAGGGGTGGCAGCAGATCCTGCGCGACAAGCCGGACGGTGTGCTCTACCCGGCGACCCCGGTCGCTGCCTTCAAGAAGGAGCTCGACCAGGCCGCGGCCATGGGTATCGAGGTGGTCGCCTGCTGCACCACCGATCCGGCCGACGGCGAGAAGCTCGACTTCGTCATCGGTACCCCGGAGCAGTCGGAGCGCCCGGGCGGCCTGATGGCTGCCTGGGTGATCGACCAAAGCGCCGGCAAGGGGAACGCCGTCTTCGTCACCGTCTCTGCCTTCGAGATCATCGGCTCGATCAAGAAGGGCTACGACGAGGTGATGGACAAGATGTGTCCGTCCTGCGGCAATGACATGCTCGACATCCCCATGACTGCGCTCGGCAAGGATGTTCCGGACCGGATCGTGTCCTACCTGCGTGCCAACTCCAACACCAAGTACGTCGTGCTCAGCATCGACGGTGCGCTCGGCGCCGGCCTGCCCGCGGCGCTCAAGGCCGCCGGTCTCAACGACGTGACGGTCATCGGTGAGGGCCCGGACGAAACGACCCTGCAATACATCTCCAGTGGCCTGCAGGACGCCACCGTCACCTTCCCGTACTACGAGGAGATGTTCTCCATGGTCGACGCGCTGGCGCGGATGTTCGCGGGCGTCGAGCAGGACCCGAACGTCGAAGTCCCCGACTGGATCGTCACGAAGGACAACCTACCCACCGATAAGGAGATCTTCCCGGTGGTCGCCGATGTGGCCGACCAGTATTACAAGCTGTGGGGAGTGAACTGATCACTCGATGAGTCCCGAGACCGGGACCCATGGAAGGGCGTGTCCACCGCTTGGTCGCGGGTGACGCGCCCTTCTGTCATCTCAGCACACAGCGACCGAAGTCTGAGCCTGGTGCCCTTGGTACCCCCGGTGGGACTCGAACCCACACTGAAGCGTGTTTAAGACGCCTTCCTCTGCCGATTGGGACACGGGGGCTGGGAACTAGCAAACGCGCAGTCAGCCTACGGCTGGTGCGCGTACCTCCTCACAGATAGGTCTTGCGCTCATGGATCGCGTGCGCACCCGCCGCCCGGTCCAGGAACAGGAATCCGTCGCAGTGGTCCATCTCGTGCTGCAGGCAACGGGCCTCGAAGGCGTCGGTCTCCACGGTGACCCGTTCCCCGGTACCGGGTAGCTCCCCCTCGACCACCAGCCGGGTGGCTCGTTTCACGTCGCCGGTGAGGTCCGGCACGCTCATGCAACCTTCACGGGCCTTCTCGTTGCGCGAGGAGCTGACCAGTCGCGCATTGCAGAGCACGAAGGTGCCGTGCTGGGTCCGCGCCTTCGGATGCTCCGAGACATCCACACAGAAGACCTTCGCGGCCACCCCGACCTGGGGGGCGGCCAGGCCCACACAGCCTGGCGAGACTCTCATCGTGGCCACCAGGTCGGCGGCCAGCTGCACGGTCTCGGCCGAGGTCGGATCGACCTCGGCCCCTGGGCCGGACAGAACCGGGTCCGGGGCCGTGACGACCTTCAAGATGTTGCCGGAGACCGCGAGTTCCGCCTCGGTCCAGGCGAGGAGGCGTTCATTGAGAGCCATCAGAGTTCGTCGGCCTCTGCCTCACGCAAGGTGACGCCCACACCGATCCGGGCGGCCTCGGCCTTGAGAGCGGCCTCGCAGGCGGGCACGTCGGCGCCGGCCGGAAGGTCGACCTCGGCGATGAGCAGGTAGAGCTCTCCCGCCAGACGGGTGGTCAGGTCCGTGATATTTCCGCCCGCTCCGGCCACTACCGCGGCGATGGCTGAGACGATCCCAGGACGGTCACCACCGTGCACGGTGAGCACCCAGCTGCTGCTGCCACGATCGGCGGCCTCGGCCACGGCACGCTCGGGGACCGGACGTACGGTGACGGTCAGATCACCGGCCGCCGAGAGCGGCGCCAGCGCCTCTTCGATCTCTTCGGCCGAGGCAGCCCCGGCACAGATCAGGGTCATCGCGAAATGACCACGCAACCGGGTCATCGAGGAGTCCTCGAGGTTGAGACCGAGGCCGGCCAGCTTGTCGGTGGTCTCGGCGATGATCCCGGGGCGGTCATGGCCCAGGACGGTGATGGCGTGCGAAGTCACGGGTGCGGTCACGGGTGCATTGTGTCAGTACCCGACCGGTCGGGACATAGCGCGGGCCAGGACCGAGCCCCGCCCGGGACGGTAACGGTGGCCGGGCTCCCTCTCAGGAGTCCGGCCACCGTCGGCGGTCGGGGTCGGATCCTACTGTCGGGTGCCCCGACGACGGCGCACGATGAGGAACCCTCCGCCCAGGGCTGCCAGGCCCAGCAACAGGATCGCCAGGCCGGGACCACCCGCATCCGGCAGCACGCCCGAGGCCGGCGCCTCCCCGGCCGGGATGGTGACGGTGTCGTCATCGACGTCGGGCAGTTCGCCGACTCCCGGTGGTGTCTTGGCGCTCGCGCTGACTGAGTTCGCCAACTCGCCCGACTGCTCGTCCGCCGCAGTGGCGACATAGGTCACGGTGCACTCCACGCTCTCCCCCGGCCGCAGGATGCTCACGACCGCGTTCTTCACCTGCGGGCACTTGACCGCCGAGAGCTTGCCCGAACCGGTGAAGTCCACGTCCTTGACCTTGACGTCGCGCAGTGTCACCAACCCGGTGTTGGTCGCGGTGAGCGTGTAGGTGATCCGATCGCCGGCGTGATACGTCTTCCGGTCGGCGGTCTTCTCGACCTCCAGGCCGGCCACCTGAGTGGAGACGATGACCACCGTCGGCTTCGGCACCGGCGGCAGTTCCGGGGCTCCAGGCGGAGTCTTCGCGGTAGCGGTCGCCGCATTCGACAGCGTTCCGGCATCCACATCGTCCTGGGTGGCGCGATAGGTCGCGGTACAGGTCGCTGCATCCCCGGCCTTCAACACCGCGATCACCGCGGACTCCGTCGCCTCACAGTGCACCGGGGACAGACTCCCCGATCCGGTGAAGTCGACGTCGCTGACCGTGACGTCGCGCAGGGTGACGTTACCGGTATTGGTTGCGGTGAAGGTGTAGGTGATCGTGTCCCCGAGTCCGAACACCGCGGTGTCAGCAACCTTGGTCAACGCCAGTCCGGGCACCCGCTCGCCCGAGATGGTGACCTCGGAGGGAGTCGAGGCGATCGGCATCTCGGCCCCCGGCGGCGTGCCGTGGGCCGTCGCCACATTGCGTACCGAGCCCTGGTCGATGTCGTCCTGGGTCAACGTGTAGGTCGCGGTGCAGGTCACCTCGGCCCGCGGAGCCAGCCGTGCCGCACCGGGCGGACAGCTGACCGCGGAGAGGCCACCGAACCCCGTGAAGGCGTCCTCGGAGACCGACACCCCGGTCAGGGTCACATTGCCGGTGTTGGTCACCACGAACGAGTAGACGACCTCCTTGCCGACGGTGAACTGCCCCGGAGCGGTCAGCGAGGAGGACTTCACCAGCGCCAGCGACCCGGCCCCGGGCACGGTCACGATCGCCGTCGAGGGATCGGCGACGACGGGCACCTGGGAGCCCACCGGCAGGCCACTGGCACTCGCGGTGTTGGTGACCCGTCCGGCGTCGACGTCATCCTGGGTGAGGGTGTAGTCGGCCGTGCAGGTGACCGTCTCGTTCGGGGCCAGTGGCTCGTCCGGGCAGATCGCCGCGGGGAGGCCTCCGGTACCGGTGAACGACGCTGAATTCTCGAGCACCGAGAGGTCCTTGATGGTGACATTGCCGGTGTTGGTCACCTCATAGGAGTAGGTCACGGTGTCGCCGGCCTGGGCGGCGACAGCGGGGCTGACCCCCTTGACCAGGTCCAGAGCCGGGTTCCGCTCGGCCGGAATGACCACCGGGGGAGCTTCTTCGTCCTCCACGGTGGTTCCCGGCGGCGGGGTGGCGGTCCCGGCAGCGGCGTTGCTCAGTGACACCGCATCGACATCGGCCTGGGTCGCGGTGTAGGTGGCGGTGCACTCCACCGACTGCTCCGGCAACAGCTCGGCGATCACCTGGCTGCTACCCGGGGCGGCACCCGCGCAGGTGATCGGCGAGAGAGCGCCCGATCCGGTGAAGTCCTCGTCACTGACCGAGATGTCCTTCAGCGTGACATTTCCGGTGTTGGTCGCGGTGAACGTGTAGGTGATCTCGTCACCCTTGAGATAGCTGTCGAGGTCGGCGGCCTTCTCGAGCGTCCACGAGGGATTGCGCAGCGTCTCGATATCGGACTCCCCCGGAGTCGGCGGATCTACCGTGGTGCCGACCGGCGGCGTGGCCGTACCGGTGGCCTCGTTATGGATCGCTCCGGCGTCCACGTCTGCCTGGGTCGCGGTGTAGGTGGCCGTGCATTCCACCACCTCGGCGGGCGCGAGCGATCCGATGACGTTCTCGGAGCCCTGCTCGGAGCCGGGACAGATGATCGCCGAGATCGCACCGCTACCGGTGAACGCGGCTGCGTCGTCGGTGATGGTCACGTCGCGCAGGCGCACGTTTCCGGTGTTGCGTGCGGTGAACGTATAGGTCAGCGTGTCACCGACCGCGTATCCGTCGGTCGGGTCCACCGTCTTGGTCAGGGTCCAGGACGGCAGCCGTTCCCCCGAGAGGGTGACGTCCGACTCCTCGGAGGCGATCGGGTCATCGGCGCCCGGCGGGGTGCCTTCCGCAGTCGCCACGTTGTGCACCGAGCCCTGGTCGATGTCGTCCTGGGTCAACGTGTAGGTCGCGGTGCAGGTCA
>CAYNFY010000081.1:0-19686 GCA_964396585.1 uncultured Nocardioides sp. | reverse complement strand
GCAGGGCCGCCCGGATCGACCCGCCACCCACTCCGCTGGATCCGGCGAGCAGGAGGTGCGCACCCTGGTCCCGCGGGCACTGCTGGCACACGAGGCCGGCCTGACCCTGTTGGACACCGAGAGCGGCACGGTCCTCGACGAGATCACCGATCCCGGCTTCCTTCGCCTCAATGCCGCGGGTGATGGTCAACACGTGATGATCAGCAACGGAGACCGGTTCGGCGTCTACGACACCGGAATCCACTCGGCGGCCCACGGCGATCATTCCCACAGCTATGCCTCGACGCCCGGCCTGACCACTACCGAATGGCCCGCAGCCAAGGCCGGTCACGTAGTGGCGCACAACGGCTTCACCACGATGTTCGCCGACGGAAGCGGCGAGATCACCTCGGTCGTGACCGACCAGATCGCCGATCCCGATGCCGTCGTACAGAGGCACCGGACCCCCGACCCACACCATGGGGTCGCCCTGGTCCTGGACGACGGATCACTGCTCACCACCGAAGGGACCGAAGATGCCCGCAGCACCGTGCGGGTGCTCGACGGCCGGAAGAGCCTGGCGCGCACCCGGCAGTGCCCGGGCGTGCACGGTGAGGCGACGGCGAGCAGAAGCGCATCCGGGCACGACGTGGTCGTGCTCGGATGCGAGGACGGGCCGGTGGTCCTGCGTGACGGCGCCTTCCACAAGATCTCTGTTCCCGACGTCTACGCACGCACCGGCAATCTGGCCGGGCATCCAGATTCGAGCGTGGTGCTGGGCGACTACAAGGTCGACCCGAACGCTGAGTTGGAACGTCCCACCCGGGTCTCCTTGATCGACACCGCCGAGGACACCCTGCGCACGGTCGAGCTGGGCAGCTCGTACTGGTTCCGTTCTCTGGCCCGCGGACCCCACGGCGAGGCGCTGGTACTCACCTACGACGGGTCGCTGCGGGTGATCGACCCCGAGAGCGGGGAGCAGACCGACTCCATCGAGGTGATCGCCCCGTGGCGGGAGAAGTCGGACTGGCAACAGCCCGGCCCCGTCCTACAGGTCGCCGGTGAGCACGCCTACGTCATCGACTCGGCCACCAGGGAACTGGTGGTGGTCCATCTGATCGACGCCTCGGTCGAGGCCAGGCACCCGATCCCGGCCGGCACCTCGGAACTGGTCGTGACCACCGGAGCCGCGCCGCACAGCGAGCACGACGGGCACCAGCACTGACCCACCGACCGACGCGCCCGCCGGCCTCTCCGCCTCGGCGGGCGCGTCACTTCGGTACAGCGATACCGTGGGGGCATGGGTTATCAGGTCGAGAAGAGCGACGCCGAATGGCGTGCACAGTTGACACCCGAGGAGTACCAGGTGCTGCGCCAGGCCGGCACCGAGCGTGCCTTCGTCGGCGAGTACACCGATACCGAGACCTCCGGGACGTACTCCTGCAGGGGATGTGGCAGCGAGCTTTTCCACAGTGAGACGAAGTTCCACTCCGGATGCGGCTGGCCCAGCTTCTACCAACCGGTCACCGACACCGTGGAGTACCTCGAGGACACCTCGCACGGCATGAAGCGGGTGGAGGTGCGCTGCGCCAACTGCGGGTCACACCTGGGACATGTCTTCCCCGACGGGCACGGCACCCCGACCGGGGATCGGTACTGCATCAACTCGATCTCGATCACCCTCGATCCAACCGAGGCCTGAGCCAAGAACTGCCCCCTCACCGCTGAGGGGGCGGTTCTGCTTCACCTTCTGGTAACAAGAAGTGACGTGTCAGCGTCAGGGGAGACGGGCGATCAGGTCGGCGATGTCCGCGCGGGGGCCGGTGTAGAAGGGGATCTCCTCGCGTACGTGCAGGCGCGCCTCGGATCCGCGCAGGTGACGCATCAGATCCACGATCCGACTCAGATCGTCGGCCTCGAAGGCCAGGATCCACTCGTAGTCACCCAACGCGAAGGCAGGCACCGTGTTGGCGCGCACATCGGCGTAGTCCCGGCCCATCCGGCCGTGATCCGCCAGCATCCGACGACGATCTTCGTCGGGCAGCAAGTACCACTCATGCGAACGCACGAACGGGTACACACAGACGTAGCCGTGGGCTCGCTCGTCGGCCATGAACGCCGGCACATGGGACTTGTTGAACTCGGCGGGACGATGTACCGCCATCTGCGACCAGACCGGCACCAGCCGACGTCCGAACCTGGTCCGGCGCAGTTGGTTGTAGGCGCTCTGCAACTGCTCGGAGGTGGCGGCGTGCCACCAGAACATCAGATCGGCGTCGGCGCGCAGACCGGAGACGTCATAGCTGCCTCGGGTGACGATGTCCTCGGCGGCCAGCTTCTCCAACAGGGTGTTCACCTCGGCCGCCTCGGTGGCTCGGGTCGCCTCGTCGGCGTCGCCCAACAACTCGCCCAGTTGGAACACCGACCACATGGTGTAGCGGATCGTCTCGTTGATCTCGCGGACCTTGGATGCGTTGCTCATGCGCTCATTGTGCCTCGGCACACCTGATCGACCGCACGCTGGGCCGAGGCGATGGTCGCCGGGATACCGACCCCGTCGTAGCTGGCTCCGGCCACTGCCAAGCCCGGGACCCGCGCCACCGCCGCCCGAATTCGGGCGACCGCGTGGTGATGTCCGACCGGGTACTGGGGCAGCCCCCCGCCCCACCGCTGGACGTGAGAGCCGACCGGGAGCGCCTCGAGACCGGTGGCCGCGGCCAACTCCGCCAGCGATATCTCGACCAGCCTCTGATCGGTGTGCTGCAGGCTCTCCTCCTCGCGATGCCGACCGAGCGAGGTACGCAGCAACAGCAGATCCTCGCCCCTCGATCCGGCACCTCGGCCCGCCTCCCGGACCTGGTCCCACTTGCCGTAGGAGAAGGTCGCCGCCTTGATCCGCCGCCCCTCGGCCGGCGGAACCAAGAACCCGGAGCGGTCCTCACCCAGCGCACCCAGCGCCTCCTCGGCCCGAAAGGCCAGGCTCACCACAGCCACCGAAGCGGCCTCGAAACGAGCCAACTCCATCGCCGCCGCGGGCGCTGTCTCGGCCAACAACCGAGACGCCGGAGCGGCCGGGGTGGCCAGCACCACGGCATCGGCGAGGATCTTCTCGGGGTCCGGGACCGGGCCGACCACCAGCCGGAACCCGGGGCCGCTGCGGTGTAGCTCGCGCACCACCACATTCGTGCGCACCGCGAACCGCCCGGACTCGGCCAGTGCCTGCGGCAGCCGATGCATGCCACCGGCCACGCTGGCGAAGACCGATGCCGCCGAGACCCCCGGCGCGGTAGGCGGGACGGTCATCTCCGCGGCTGCCCGCAGCAGGGAGCCGCCCTCCGCCAGCCTCAGCAGCTGGGGCGCCGCGGCCCGAGCCGAGATCTCCCGGGCATGCCCGGCATACACACCGCCGAGCAACGGTTCGACCAGCCGATCACTCACCTCGTCCCCGAAGCGCTGGGCCACCAGATCTCCCACCGAGATGTCGTCGGAGACGACCGTTTTCGGCAGTTCCGGCTCGCGGAGCACCCGGGCCAGCCCGGCCGCACTGAGCGCACCGCTGGCCGCCAACCCCGCCAGATCCAGGGGTACCCCCATCAACGATCGGGGCAGCGTCCGGAGGGCACCGTAACTCCACAACCGGGAGGTGGCCGCGGTCGGATACACCACCTCCAGCCCGGCCCGGCGCGCCAGCGCCACGCCCTCGGGGCGGCGATTGAGCATGGCCTCGGCACCGACATCGACCCGGACCCCGGCCACCGTCTCGCCTCGCAGCTTTCCACCAACCCGGTCGGTGCCCTCCAAGACCAGCACCTGGGCATCGGGACCGAGCCGCTCCACTAACCCCTCTGCCGCAGCCAGACCCGCAATGCCTGCACCCACGACCACCACTCGCACCACACCAGGGTGCCACCTGTCCGGTTCCGGTGTTCCGCCCAGGGCGATCGGACTGTCGGACCTCCCGCACCACAACCCGCGTGGTAAGCACTTAATGGTGCGGTCCCAGGTTCTTGCACCCTTGGCGTCGTCACGGTGTGAGGAAGGTGCTGTGGCCCGGTACCGCGCAGCACCTGAACGCGACTCGGGGGAGGACGTAGCGGTGGGAGCGACGACTGTCGAACGGGCCGGCGTCCAAGTGGAGTTCGTGGACCCGGCCAACGCGCCGGAGCACCTGAAGCAGGGAGTGCTCACGGTCGCCGGCAAGTCACGTCAGGGACGCGCGGAGCGCGGGTTCTCGATGACGCTGTCCAGGCTCTTCGATCCGGCCGACACCGCCCACGACGTGCCCCACGGCCTGACCGACTACATGATCGTGCGGACCATCCAACACTCCGCCGCGCACGGCGCCCAGGGAGTGGGACTGAACTTCGCGGTCCTGCGCGAGACCATGAACGACCCACCGCCAGGTCTCCGCGGCCGGGTCAGCAAGATGATGCAGGAGATCGCGGCCAGGCACTCACAGTTGGGCTCCCTGGCCCGGTTCGACGCCAAGTACCGGCCACGTTGGGTACCGCGCTATCTGGTCCGCGGTTCCAATGACGAGGTACTCGCCCAAGCGTTGGCGGTGGCACAGGTTGAGGGACGCCTCGACTTCCAACGCCCCCGGCGAGCCGGATGAGCACCTCGCTCCTCGCGGCGGTATCGGCCTCGTTGCTCTTCGGGGTGGCCGCGGTTCTTCAGGCTAAGGGCGCTCACCGAGCCACCGGTCTGCGGATCCTGCTGCACCCGATGTACCTGGCCGGTTCCCTGTTCGACGGAGTCGCCTGGCTGCTCTCGATCCTGGCTATGCAGCACCTGCCGATCCTGGCCGTGCAGACGATGCTGGCCGCGTCGCTGGGCGTCACCGTGGTACTCGGCGCGGTCTTCCTGGGGATACGACCGAACAGTCGGGTATGGGTCTCGGTCGGGCTGATCGTCTCGGCGTGTGTGGTGGTGGTGGCTGCGGCCGAACCCGGCCGTCCCGGACCGGCGCCCGAGGGATTCAGCTGGGCCCTGGCGGTGACCTTGTTCGCTCTGGTGGCGGTGTCGATACCGGCCTATCGCACCCCGCGTACGCACTGGTGCGCCCTGCTGTCGGGACTGGCCTACTCCGGCGGCGCGGTCGCGGCCCGGGCACTGCACGGTGGCTCGGTCGGCACCCTGATCGCCGAACCTCTGGTCTGGCTGATCGGCGGGTTCTCCGCTGTGGGCGCGGTGATGTACGCCCGAGCCCTGGAGACCCGACCGGACGCGGTCAACGAGGCCACCGCCTGGTTGTGGACCGTCGAGATCGTGGTGCCCTCGATCATCGGCGTGCTGGTGCTCGGAGACCGGGTCCGGTCCGGATGGATGGTTCCGGCCGCGATCGCGGTCGTCGCCGCCGTGGTGGCCACGATCCGGATCTCGGCTTCCCCGTCGTCGGCGCTCACCCCCGAAAACCCGACAGGGACCGGGCCATCCGTACCAGGCTGTACTGATCCAGTTGCTGGGTGTCGTAGGGGCGATAAGAGCCCTCATAGGAGGGCGTGAGGTGGCCGCCGAAGGAGTACCCGCCCGTGGCCCACGACTCGCGGTCGGTCCGCACCCGGAAGTGATCGCCGATCCACTGCGGCATCTCCCTCGTCAACCAGGTCTCGCTCTGCGGTGACCCGGCCGGACCGTTCAGGCATTCGGTGTCGCGGTCAGGCGGATTGTTGACCTGCGGGATGACCATGATGCTCTTCTGCATCTTGCCCTCAGCAGCCAGGGCCTGTCCGTCACGCTACCGTGATCGCAGATCCAGGCAACCCCGGTGGGACCCTCGATTCCGGACATGGAACCGGTCGCGCCACCGATACGTCGAACCGACATGAAACGACCCAGTCAGTTCCTCGTCGGCGCCGTCTTCGGTACCGCGGCCCTGCTGTTGCTCCCGGCCTGCTCGGGACCGAGTATCCGATCCGACTCGACCGCGACGACACAGGCCATCGGGCCCGAACCGGCCGCCGACCGGGACACCGGCACGGCTTCGGAGTCAGGCGAATTGACGGACGGGACCGAGGCCGGTGGCACCACCGAGGACTCCGACACGATCGTTCCGGCCGTGATCTCGACCGCGACCATCTCGCTGGTCAGTGACGACGTGACCACTACCCGGCACGATGTACAGCGCGTCCTGGACACCCAGCACGGGACGATCTCGGAGGAGAACGGCACCACGTCGGCGAACGAGCCCTCCTACCTGCGCATGGTGGTCCGGGTACCGGCCGCCCGGTTCGATCAGACCCTGCAGGCTCTGGGCGAGGTCGCCACCGTCACCCAGAGTTCGCGTACCAGCGAAGACGTGACCACCGAGGTGATCGACAACAGAGTCCGGGTCCGGGCCCAGCAGGCGAGCCTGCGACGGGTCGAGACACTCCTCGCGCAGGCCGAGACCATGAAGGACGTCGTGTGGATCGAGTCCCAGCTGACCCAACGTCAATCGGACCTCGACTCGCTGAAGCAGCGACAGGCCTGGTTGGCCGATCAGACCAGCATGGCCACGATCACGCTGGACATCACCCGCACCTCGCAGGGTCTCCAGTCCCCGCCCCAGTCCGAGAGCGGGTTCATCGGCGGCCTGCGCGATGGCTGGCACGGATTGACCGATGCCGCGAGTGGACTGGCCCGGCTGGTCGGCCTGCTGTTGCCGTTCCTGCTGCCCATCGTGCTGCTGGGGGCCACCGGATGGTGGTTGCTTCGACTGTGGTCCAGGAGGATCAGCCGCTCGACACCGGCCGATGCCTAGGAGCGCCGGTGCGGTACTGAGATCAGCCCTGGGACCGGACGAACTCGGTCAGTCGCGTCAGCTGGTCGGGATCGGTGGAGGGAATGACCCCGTGACCCAGATTGAAGATGTGCGACTTGGCCCTGCGTCCGGCCTCGATGATCTGGGCGGCCCGCTCCAGCATCACCTCGGTCGGGGCGAAGACCAGGGTGGGGTCCAGGTTGCCCTGGACCCCGCGGTCACCGACCAGCTCGATCCCGCGCTCCAACGGGGTTCGCCAGTCGACACCGACCACGTCGGCACCGGCCTCGGCCATCAACCCCAACAGGTTCGCGGTACCCACGCCGAAGTGGATCCGTGGCACACCCAGCTCACCGGCGGCGGCCAGGACCCGGGCCGAGTGCGGCAGCACCCGATCCCGATAGTCGGCCGGGGTCAGTGCACCGGCCCAGGAGTCGAACAACTGGATCGCCGAGGCACCGGCCTCCACCTGGACCTTCAGATAGGCCGCGGCGATCCCCCCGATCTTGCGCAGCAGCGCGTCCCAGATCTCGGGGGCACCGAACATCATGGCCTTGGTCCGGGCGTGCTCCTTGGATGGTCCGCCCTCGACCAGGTAGGAGGCCACGGTGAACGGGGCGCCGGCGAAGCCGATCAGCGGAGTACCACCCAGTTCGGCGACCAGTTGCCGCACCGCCTGGGTGATATAGGGCACGTGGTCCGCGGTGAGGTCCTCGATCGCCTCGACATCGGCCATGGTCCGTACCGGTTCGGCCACGACCGGGCCGATCCCGGCCTTGATGTCGAGGTCGACCCCTACCGCCTTGAGCGGCAGCACGATGTCGGAGAAGAAAATGGCCGCATCCACACCGTGGCGACGCACCGGCTGCAGGGTGATCTCGGTGACCAGATCCGGGTCCATGCAGGACTCCAGCATCCCGATCCCCTCGCGCACCTTGAGGTACTCAGGCAGCGACCGGCCAGCCTGCCGCATGTACCAGACCGGCGGGCGAGAAACCCGCTCGCCACGCGCTGCGGCCAGGAAGATGCTGTCGTCCAGAGGGGCATCGTTGATCGCCATGCTTCGATCCTCGCAGGTCAGACGGCGTGTTGGCACATCCAAGGTGGAATAGCGACCTAGGCTGGAGTCATGGTCGTACGGCAGGAGCACCACCCGAGTGTCGCTGGAGTCGCTGCGGCGCCTGAGGAATTCGCTTCCGCCGTGGCCAGCATGAAGGGCGCGGCCTTCCGTCCCGAGGTGCTCGCCGAGGAGATGCGGGCCCCGCAGCGGATCGCTCCCTACTCCTTCGCGATGAGCGCCGACGTCAGCCTCGGCGACGTCGATGCCGGGACCGGACGGCTCATCCTTCTTCATGACCCGGACGGAAACGACGCCTGGCACGGCACCAGTCGGTGCGTGGCCTATGTCCGAGCCGACATCGATCCCGAGCAGTTGACCGATGGCCTGTTGGCCCCCGTCGCCTGGTCCTGGTTGACCGGCGCCCTGGACGCCCACGGCGCTCCCTATACCGCCGCGTCGGGAACGGTCACCACCGTCTCAAGCGAATCGTTCGGGGCCATGGCCGAGGACGAGCCCACGGTGCAGGTCGAGATCCGTGCCTCGTGGACGCCGTTGCTGGATACCGAGAATCCGATGGTCCACCACGTGGAGGCATGGGGTGAACTCCTCTGCACTGCGGTCGGCCTCGAGCCGGTCCCCGAAGGCGTCACGCCACTTCCGAGTGGACGCGGACCCCGGGTCCGCTGAGCCAGATGTCGTCTCCCAGCAATCCACTCTTCCAGGCCCCCGACTACGAGGCCGCCCGTCAGAGCGCCGAAAAACAGGCCGGTTCCGCTCCCTCAGCCGAGGAGCCGGTCGAGCCCGCGCCACCGAAGGCACCCCTGTTAGTGCTACGCGATGGTCTGCCGGGCGTGATCGACACGCCCCAGGGACTGGCCGAGGCGACCGCCGCGCTGAGCCGGGCCGCCGGGCCGATCTCGTTGGATGCCGAGCGCGCCTCCGGCTACCGGTACTCCGCCAGGGCCTACCTGATCCAATTGCGCCGGGAGGGCTCCGGTACCTGGCTGGTCGACCCGGTCGCGTTCGACTCGCAACTGCCCACCCTGGCCGAAGCCCTCGGCGACGCGGAGTGGATCCTGCACGCGGCCACCCAGGACCTGCCCTGCCTACGTGAGGTCGGACTCGAGCCCACCTCGATCTTCGACTCCGAGCTCGCAGGACGTCTGCTCGGCTATCCGCGGGTCGGCCTGGCCACCCTGGTCGAGGAGCTGCTGGGTCAGCGGATGCGTAAGGAGCACTCCGCGGCCGACTGGTCCACCCGACCGCTACCGGAGCCGTGGCTGGAATACGCCGCTCTCGACGTGGAGGTGCTGATCGAATTGCGCGAGCAGCTCATCGGCGAGCTGGCCGCAGCCGGAAAGACCGAGTGGGCCCGGCAGGAATTCGAGCACCTGCTGGGCTTCCATCCTTCGGTCCGTCGCGAGCCCTGGCGTCGAGTCACCGGGGTACACAAGCTGAAGGGTCGCCGCTCGTTGGCGGCCGCGCGTGCCTTGTGGGAGACCCGGGAGCAGATCGCCGAGGAGCGCGATGTGACGCCTGGGCGGATCATCCCAGACGCCTCGATCGTGGCCGCGGCCGAGGCGATGCCGACCACTCGCAGTGCTCTGTTGAACGCCCGCGGATTCCACGGGCGCGGCGCAGAGCGGTACTCCGCACGCTGGTTGGAGGCCATCGCCCGGGCCGCCGAGCTGGCCGAGGAGGAACTGCCCACCCGAACCAGCCGTACCGATGGACCACCTCAGCCCCGGATGTGGGCCGAGCGGGATCCAGCGGCCGGCGAACGCTGGAGTGTGGGCCGAACCGCTCTCAGCGAACTCGCCCAGCAGCACACGGTGCCCCTGGAGAACCTGCTCACTCCCGACCACCTGCGCCGCCTGCTCTGGCAGCCGCCCAGCACCCGCGAGAGCGGCCGGCTGGCTACCGAAGTGGGCGAGCAGCTGGCCGGATACGGCGCCAGGCCCTGGCAGATCGACCTGGTCACCGCCCCCTTGGTGCAGGCGATCACGGCCGGCGACTCGGCTCGCTGAACCGGTGGGATGGGTCAGCGACCGGGTCGGTTGACGCAGCTATCCGCGGACTTCGGCTCGATCAGTCCGTGGTGGCCTGAGCCCACAGGTTGATCCCACTCTCGACGGCGTGTTCCTCGATCCGGGCCGTTTCCTCGGCGGTCAGGGCCGGGAAGGCCAGTGCGTCAAGGTTGATATCCAGCTGTTCGACGCTGGAAGCACCGATCACCAGCGAGGTCATCCGGGGATCTCGTAGTGCCCACTGCAGCGCCAGTTGAGCCAGTTTCTGGCCGCGCCCCACGGCGATCGCCTGTAGGGCCCGAACCCGATCCAACGTCTCGCTCGTCAGGTGGCTCGACTGCACCGAGGAGCCGGACCGGGCGGCCCGCGAGTCGTCCGGCACCCCCTCCAGATACCGGTCTGTGAGCAGCCCCTGAGCCAGCGCGGTGAACCCGATGCAGCACATCCCCTGGGCCTCGCATTCATCGAGCAGGTCGGTCTCGATCCAGCGGTTCAGCATCGAGTAGCTGGGTTGATGGATCAGCAACGGGGTGCCGAGCTCGCGAGCGATCTCGGCAGCCTCACGCGTCTTCTCCGCGGAGTAGGAGGAGATCCCCACGTAGAGCGCCCGACCGGAGCGCACCGCGTGATCGAGAGCCATCATCGTCTCCTCCACCGGCGTCTCGGGGTCGAAGCGGTGACTGTAGAAGATGTCGACGTAGTCCAGACCCAGCCGGGTCAACGACTGGTCGAGCGAGGCCAGCACGTACTTGCGCGAGCCGCCGCCCTGGCCGTACGGGCCGGGCCACATGTCCCAGCCCGCCTTGGTCGAGATCAGCAGCTCGTCACGCAGCCCGGCGAAGTCCTCGGACAGGTACCGGCCGAAGTTCTCCTCGGCACGACCGTAAGGAGGTCCGTAGTTGTTGGCCAGATCGAAGTGGGTGACGCCGCGGTCGAAGGCACGGCGCAGGATCGCTCGTTGGGTCTGCTGGGGGCGATCGGTGCCGAAGTTCTGCCACAGCCCGAGCGAGAGGGCCGGCAGCTTCAGCCCCGACCTCCCGCAGAAGCGGTACTCCATCGTGTCGTAACGGTCCTCCGCAGGTGTCCAGGTCATACGAGCATCCTCCACCACCCGGCCCGATCGGTCGAGGCACCCGGACCCGACTGATCAGAGCCGCTCGGCGACCCGGCGGGCCGCTACCTGGAGGAACTCCCAGGCGGTGGCGACCGGTGGCGCATAGGCCAGGTCCATCCAGGCCAGATCATCGACGGAACCGCCGTACCAGAGCACCGCGGCGGCCGCATCGATCCGCTTCCCGGCACCGGACCCACCCACGATCTCGACCCCGAGCAGTCGGCGGGTACCGCGTTCGGCCAGGACCTTGGCGCTGATCGGGCGGGCTTCGGGCATATACCCCGACGCCGTGGTTCCGCTCGTGATCAGACCTACGACATCGAGTCCGAGCTCGATCGCGGTCCGCTCGGAGAGACCGGTACGGGCTACCTCAAGGTCGACCTCGTCGGCCTTGAACCGGGTGACCGCGGTACCCACCGCACCGTCGAAACGCAAACGCGGGCGACCGGATCCGAGGGTGTCGCCCAGGGCCCGGCCGTGCTTGTTCGCGTGGGTACCCAACGGCAGGTAGGCGTACTGCTCACGTATCCGGTGCCACACCTCGACACAGTCACCGGCTGCCCACAGCCCGGGAACGACCCGCCCGTAGCCGTCGGGGCGCAACCCACCACCGGGACCGACCTTCTCGCTCGGCAACTGGTCACGGACCAGGTCGGTATCCGGACGAAGCCCCAGCGCCATCACCAACAGATCGGTGGCGCACTCTCCGCCCTCGTACTGCACCGCGACCAGACGACCGTCCTGGTGCCGGACCCCGGTCACTCCGGCATCGCCGAGCACCTCCACCCCGGAGTCACCCATCGCCTCGGCCAGCATCGTCGAGAGTTCGGGATCGAGGTCGCTCATCACCCGCGACCTGGTCAATAACCGGGTCGACCAGCCGCGGCGCACGGCCGCCTCGACCATCTCGACACCGATATAGCCGCCCCCGGCCACCGTCACCGTGCCGGTCCGCCCGGCCATCCGATCCAGCCACCACCGGGCCTGATCGAGGGTGGTCACCGGAGCGATCCCGGGGAGCGGGTTCCCGGCCTGGTCACAGAAGGCGGGCGGTACCACGGGGGTCGCGCCGGTAGCCAGTACCAGTTCGTCGTAGTGCCAGGTCTCTTCGCCGGCCGGTCCCCGGGCCGTGACCGTACGGGCAGCCAGATCGACCGCCGTCGCCCGGGTGTTCAGCCTCAGATCGATCCCGGCCGCCCGGTGCTCATCGGCGGTCCGGGCCACCAGGTCCTCGCCCGAGTCCACTTCCCCGGCGATCCAGTAGGGCAGTCCACAGGCCGAGTACGAGGTGTGAGCGGTGGCCTCCAGGACCAGCACCTGCACCTCGCGGCCCACCGATCGGGCCGCGCGCAACGCCTGGGAGGCGGTACTCATCCCGGCCGCATCCCCGCCGATCACGATCACCCGCACGGCGCTCACCCGGTACCCTCCGCCCGAGTGACCTCCAGGACCCGGAACCCCTTACGACTGGCGAGACGGGTCGCCGGCCACCCCTGGTCGCCGAGCCAGGTGGCCAGGGAGTCGGCGCCCAGGTTCTTGCCCACCACCAGTACCGCGCGACCGCCCGGTGACAGTCGAGGAAGCCAGGTCAGCAACAACTCGTGCAGGGCCTGCTTGCCGATCCGGATCGGCGGGTTGGACCAGATCTCGTCGAAGACCAGGTCAGAGGGCACCTGTTCGGGAAGACAGGCGACATACCGGCCGGCCACCTCGAGGCGCCGGGCGTTCTCGTTGGCCAGCATGATCGCCCGTTCGTTGACCTCCACACCCACCACATTGCTCAGCGGTGCCGCCATGGCCAGCGCCAGCCCGATCACTCCGTAGCCGGTGCCCAGATCGAGGAAGCGGCCGTTGGCCGGAGTCGGCATCTCGTCCAACAGCACCTTGGTGGCATGGTCGAGGTGCCCCTTGGAGAAGACCCCCGATCCGCTGCTCAGCGTCAGGTCATGCCCCCACACCGTGCAGGTGAACTCCTCGCGGTTGAACGGGACGTTCGGATCGGCAGAGAAATAGTGGTCCTGTTCCTGCTCACTCATCACTCTTCCTCACACTTCTCCGCCAAGCTTCGGGCGGGGGATTCGATAGGGACATCTCTACAGGGCTTCTCGTCGGGCGCGGGCTCGGACGGCCTGGACGGCCAGTTCCGCCGCCTCCGGATAGCCGACCTCCTCCAGGGTCAATCCGTGGGCATGGACCACGGCCACCCGCCCGTCCCGGGTCCTGCTGGTCAGCACCTGACGGGCCCAGTCGATGTCCCTGCGTCCATCGCCCACCGCGAGCAGACACCCGACCAGAGAGCGCACCATGTGGTGACAGAACGCGTCCGCCACGACCCTGCCGGTGATCACGCCGTCGGCGCCGCGGTGCCAGGAGAACTCGGTCAGGGTACGCACCGTGGTCGCCCCCTCTCGCTGTTTGCAGAACGCGGCGAAGTCCTGGAGCCCGATCAGGGCCGTGCTGGCGGCGTTCATCGCCTCCAGGTCGAGCGGTTCGCGCCAGGCCAGCACGTGACGTCGGATGAGCGGGTCCAGGGCCGCGCTCGAATCGACGATCCGGTAGGCATACCGGCGCCAGATCGCCGAGAACCGGGCATCGAAGCCGGGAGCGGCCTCGGCGACCGAACGGATCCGGATGTCGGGCGGGAGGATGCCGTTGAGTCGGCGGTGCAGGGCCTCGGTGGGCGGATCGGTGGAGCGGCCGGCCGAGGCGAGCAGGTCACCCTCGTCGAGGTCGAGGTGGGTGACCTGACCGCGAGCATGCACTCCGGTATCCGTACGCCCGGCGCAGACGACCCGAGCCTCGGGGATCCGCAACGCGGTGGCCAGTGCCGCCTCCAGTTCCCCCTGCACGGTGCGCAGTCGGGGCTGGGTCGCCCATCCGGAGAAGTCGGTGCCTTCGTAGGCGAGGTCGATCCGCAGGCGCACACGGTCATCCTCTCATCGCCCGCTCTGCCGACCGGGCCCGGTCGGCAGAGCGGTGTCGGTGGGTCGTGCCACGATGCCTGTCAGCGGCATCAACCGGCCGTGACCAATGAGAGGAGACCTTCATGAGTCTGTCCACCCAACCTGCCGAACGGCATCGCGAACTCACCGATCGGTTCACCGAACTGGTGATAGGTGTCCGGGACTGGTCGGCGCCCACCCCGGTCGCGGAGTGGAACGCCCAGGGTGTCGTCACGCATCTGGTCGAATGGCTACCGGGAATGCTGGCCGCCGGCAGCGACCTGCGTCTTGAGAACATCCCGGACGGGACCACCGATCCGCTGGCTGCCTGGCTCGCGGTGCGCGACGGGGTACAGGAGATTCTGGACGACCCGGTCCGGTCCGCCGGCAGCTACCGCAGCCAGATGCTGCCGGAGATGCCGGTCTCGGTCATGCTGTCGCAGTTCTGGATCCCCGACGTATTCATGCACACCTGGGATCTGGCCGTCGCCACCGAGCAGGACGAGCGGCTCGATCCCGAGTATGCGCTGGAACTTCTCGACGGCTTCCGCACCATCGAGCCGATGCTGCGTGAGTCCGGCCAGTTCGGCGTCCAGCAGCCGGTGGCCGACGATGCCTCGGTCCAGTCCAAGTTGATCGCGTTCATCGGTCGCGACCCGGAATGGACTCCCTGACCGACCGGTGACCGACCAGGTCTCGCGGACCTGCTCAGCCGTCGAGTTCGGCAAGGGTGGGCGGCTCCGCGCCTGCCCGGGTGACCGAGAGTGCCGCCGCTCGTACCGCACGTTCGATGACCGGGGTCCAGTCCTCCATCTCACCGCGGTACCGCAACAGGCCATCCAGCAGGGCCGCGGTGAGGGCATCCCCGGCTCCGATGGTGTCCACCACTGGGGCACCTACTGGCAGCGCGGTCGGGAACGTCTCCTGACTGAACCGACTGAGCCGGATCACCCCACCGGGTCCGTCACTGATCACCGCGGTACCCGGTCGGCGGAATCCCGAGACGATCGGGGAGTCCGGGTTGTCGTTGAACCATCCGTCCGCCACCTGTCGCGGGCTCTGGTCCGGCCAGAGTTCGACAAGGTCCTGGGTCGAGGCGCGGACCACGTCGGCCCAGTCCAGCCAGGACCGGACCCGGTCGATGATCTCAGGACCGGACCCGGTGATCACGGGACGCACATTCAGGTCGTAGCTACGCAGCACCCCGTTGGACAGTTCCCCCAGGAATCGGTGCATCCGTTCGGCACCAGGCTCGAGCAGCGCCGCCACGGAACCCGTATGCACTGCCACGAATCCGGGTTCGGGCAACCCCGCGAGTCGCCACTGAAGGTCGAAGGTCCAGCTGGCGTCTCCGGCACTGCCGATGCTGGCCGTGGCGGTCGAGGTCCGGTCCAGGCACCACGGATCCCCCACCAGTCTTACTCCCTGCGCGGTCAGATGATCGGCCAGTCGGTGTCCGGCCGGATCGTCCCCGAGCGCGGTCCACAGGTCGACGGGCCGACCTAGACGGGCAAGGCCCAGCGCCACATTGGCGGGGCTTCCGCCGGGGCGCTGCCACTCGGACCCATCCGGGCCAGCAATCCGGTCCACCAGGGCCTCGCCCACCACCAAGACACGTTCACTCACAGGCCCGTCCTACCCGGTGCTCGAAGCTCGCGACAACTGGGGGTCCCATTCGCGCGGATCGCGTGTTGCCGGTAGGAGCCCCGTTAGGCTGGGCTTCTCCAACCGAAGGTGTGCCTTACCCCATGTTCACGATCGACCGTGCCGCCCTGCCCGCCGTGGCTGTGGCCAGCGTCCCTGCGGTACTGGCCGCGCTCACCCGGCGGCCAGGTGCAGCGTTCGTAGCGGGCGCTCTTCCGGTGGCCGTCGCGCTCTTCTTCCGCGACCCGGAGCGCGCACCCGACCGCGGCTCCGTGGCCGACGACCTGGTGCTGAGCCCGGCCGACGGCAAGGTGATGTATGCCGGCCCCGGACAGCCCGGGGTGGCACCGACTGGCCACTGGAACCAGGTCAGCATCTTCCTGTCCGGCCTCGACGTTCATATCAACCGGGCGCCCTACGGGGGCACCATCACCGACGTGACGTACCGTCCCGGCAAGTGGCTGGCCGCCTACAAGCATGAGAGTGCCTATCTGAACGAGCGCTCGGACATCACGGTCGAGCGAGTCGTCGATGGCGAGCAGCGCACGGTCATCTACCGCCAGATCGTGGGATTGATGGCCCGCCGTGTGGTCACCCGGGTCACGCCGGGCCAGGTCACCCGGACCGGGGAGCGGATCGGGCTGATGAAGTTCGGATCCCGGATGGATGTCTTCGTCCCGGCGCACCTGTCGTTCGAGGTCTCGGCCGGTGACCGGGTGGTGGCAGGCGAGAGCGTGCTCACCCGGTGGACCCGATGAGCCTCCAGGATCGGACTCCGCCACGCCGGCTCGGAAGGCTACGTCGCCGCCGGTGGCGACTGGTCTCGCATACCGGCGTCGCCGTGGTCAACCTGGGGCAGGTGCGTCCCCGCGAGCGTCTTCGGGTGATGGCACCCAGCCTGCTGACCACACTGAATCTCTTCTGCGGTTTCTCCGCGGTGCTGCTCGCCTTCAACGGTGAGCACACCTGGGCCGCCCGGATGGTCGCGATCGCGGTGGTGCTGGACATGATGGACGGTGCGGTGGCCCGGGCTGTGGGTGCCACCACTCCGTTCGGGGTCCAACTCGACTCGATGGCCGATCTGATCTCGTTCGGGCTCGCACCCGCGGTTCTCATCTACACCTGGGTGTGGGACGAATGGGGGGTGCTGGCCTGGCTCTTCGCCTTCCTCTGGCTGGCCTGTGCCGCATTCCGGCTGGCCCGGTTCAACGTCACGGTGGACCCGCTGGCCGACAAGAGGTACTTCATCGGTCTCCCCAGTCCCGGCGCGGCCGCGGTTCCGGTGGCGACGATCTTCGCACTCTCCAGCGCCCACGTAGGTCCCGGGATCCTGGGCCCGGTAGTGCTGAGTCTCGTGCCCGCCCTGCTGATGGTCAGCAATGTGCGGTTCCGTTCGTTCCGCAACCTGCTCGCAATTCATCAGGCCCCCCGGATCCCGGCCCTGTTGGCGGTGGCACTGGTCATCGCTGGCCTGGTCCTCGACCCGGGCCGAACCGGCCTGGTGATCGCCTACCTCTACGTACTGACCGCCCCTCTGGGCTGGGCCACCAGAAGTCTGCGTAGCCGGCTCTTCGGTCCCGACTCGGTCGCCCCGCCCCGTACCCGAATGCCTTCGGTCTTCGCCCCGGCCTTCCACCCCCGCTGAGACGGCACTACTTGTTACCCCCGAATAAACTAGAACCGCCGTGTCAGCGGTGACACGGCGGTTCTGGTTAACCGGCAAGTAACTATTAGTGCCGTCTCAGCGCGCCCGGTGAGGGACGGGAGGAAGTCACTCGGACTTCTGCTCCTCGCCCTCGGCAGCGTCTGCAGCCTCGGTCGTCTCAGCAGTCTCTGCAGCCTCGGTCGTCTCGACCTCGACACCCTCGGCGTCACCAGCCTCGACCTCGGCCGGCACCTCCACCGGAGCCTCCGCGGCGGCAGCCTTCTTGTTGGAGGGCTTCGGGTTGTACGCCTCGGTGACCAGCTCGATGACGGCCATCGGGGCGTTGTCGCCCTTGCGGGGGCCGATCTTGGTGATCCGGGTGTAGCCACCGGGACGCTCGGCCATCATCGGCCCGATCTCGGTGAACAGGGCGTGCACAACACCCTTGTCGCGGATGGTCTTGAGGACCTCGCGACGGTTGTGCAGGTCGCCCTTCTTTGCCTTGGTGATCAACCTCTCGGCCAACGGACGCAGGGTCCGGGCCTTGGCCTCGGTGGTGGTGATCCGGCCGTGCTCGAACAGGCTGGTGGCCAGGTTCGACAGGATCAGGCGCTGGTGAGCCGGGCTGCCGCCGAGGCGGGTGCCCTTCTTCGGGGTAGGCATCTTGTCTACTCGATTCTCCCCGGCCGTATCAGGTACCGGAGTAGAGATGTGTTGGATGGTCAGTGGCCGGGGCCACCCGAAGGCGACCCCAGCCACTCACGTCATGCGATCAGCCACGGACCTGGGCCCGCGGATTGATCAGTACTGCTCGTCCTCGACGTAGGTCGCGTCGTCGTCGTCGTAGGCCGACAGGGCAGCCGACGGGTCGAAGCCCGGCGCGCTGTCCTTGAGCGAGAGACCCATCTCGTGCAGCTTCGCCTTGACCTCGTCGATCGACTTGGCACCGAAGTTGCGGATGTCGAGCAGGTCCTGCTCCGAGCGACCGATGAGTTCACCCACGGTGTGGATGCCCTCGCGCTTGAGGCAGTTGTACGAGCGAACGGTCAACTGCAGGTCCTCGACCGGAAGGGCGAGGTCGGCAGCCAACTGCTCGTCGACCGGCGACGGACCGATGTCGATGCCCTCGGCCTCGACATTCAGCTCGCGCGCCAGACCGAACAGCTCGACCAGGGTCTTACCAGCCGAGGCGATCGCGTCGCGGGGACGGATCGACGGCTTGGTCTCGACGTCGATGACCAGCTTGTCGAAGTCGGTGCGCTGCTCGACACGAGTCGCCTCGACCTTGTAGCTGACCTTCAGAACGGGGCTGTAGATCGAGTCGACCGGGATCCGGCCGATCTCGTTGTCCGCACCCTTGTTCTGCGAGGAGGAGACGTAGCCGCGGCCACGCTCCACCACGAGCTCGATGTCCAGCTTGCCCTTGTCGGACAGCGTGGCGATCTTGAGCTCGGGGTTGTGCACCTCGACCCCGGCCGGCGGAGTGATGTCCGCCGCGGTGACGTCACCGGCACCCGACTTGCGCAGGTACATGGTGACCGGCTCGTCGTGCTCCGAGGAGACGACGAGAGCCTTGAGGTTGAGGATGATCTCGGTCACATCCTCCTTGACGCCCTCGACAGTCGAGAACTCATGGAGTACCGAGTCCACCTTGATGCTGGTCACTGCTGCCCCCGGGATCGAGGACAGCAGAGTCCGGCGCAGCGAGTTGCCGAGCGTGTAGCCGAAGCCGGGCTCCAGCGGTTCGATCACGAACCGGGCACGGAACTCGTCAACGATGTCTTCGGAAAGAGTGGGACGCTGAGCGATAAGCACTGAGTCATTCCTTTCCGGGGCTGCCCACCATTTGACAGCCCCGAACTGCAGGTACGAAGGAAGGGGGAATTACTTCTTCGAGTAGAACTCGACGATCAGCTGCTCCTGCACCGGGACGTCGATCTGCGCACGAACCGGAAGCTGGTGCACGAGGATGCGCATCCGCGACGGGATGGCCTCGAGCCACGCCGGAACGACGCGCTCGCCGTGGGTCTCGCGAGCCACGATGAACGGAGTCTGCTCCAGTGACTTCTCCCGCACGTCGATGATGTCGTACTGCGACACCTGGAACGAGGGGATGTCCACCTTCTTGCCGTTGACCAGGAAGTGGCCGTGCACGACGAGCTGGCGGGCGTGGCGCCGAGTCCGGGCGAACCCGGCGCGGTACACCACGTTGTCCAGGCGGGTCTCCAGCAGCTGGAGCAGGTTGTCGCCGGTCTTACCCGCGCGACGAGCCGCCTCGACGTAGTAGTTGTAGAACTGCTTCTCCATCACGCCGTAGGAGAAACGAGCCTTCTGCTTCTCACGGAGCTGCAGCAGGTACTCGGACTCCTTGATACGACCGCGGCCGTGCTGGCCGGGAGCGTAGGGGCGCTTCTCGAAAGCGGAGTCACCGCCGACGAGGTCGACACCGAGACGGCGCGACTTGCGGGTCATGGGACCGGTGTAACGGGCCAGGTTCTTAGTCTTCGATCTGGGGGGTCGGGAGCAGACGCGG